>NZ_JBWXVG010000001.1:0-327840 GCF_059901005.1 Fructilactobacillus sp. X7R9C1
GTTGTTAATTTTGAATTTGGGTGGTACCACGAAGACTTCGTCCCTATTAGGGCGAGGTCTTTTTATTTTGAGGAGGATACTATGAGAATTAAGGATACGCTAAACTTGGGTAAAACTAAGTTTAAAATGAGAGGAAATCTTCCCGTTAAAGAGGTTGAACGGGAAAAAGTATGGGAAGATAATCAACTTTATCAACAACGGCAAAAACTGAATGAAGGCAAACCATCGTTTGTATTACACGATGGACCTCCGTATGCTAACGGTGATATCCATATGGGACACGCCATGAATAAAATCACCAAAGACATTATTGTTCGATTTAAATCCATGAATGGATACCGTGCTCCTTATGTTCCGGGATGGGATACTCATGGACTACCAATTGAACAGCAACTTAAAAAGAAGGGCTATAATCGCAAAGAGATGTCTACGAATGATTTTCGTAAACTTTGTCACGATTATGCCTTAAAACAAGTTGACCAACAGCGTGATGAATTCAAACGTTTAGGTGTTTCAGCGGACTGGGATAATCCATACCTTACTTTAATGCCCGAATATGAAGCGGCTGAAGTACGTGTTTTTGGTAAAATGGCTGATCGAGGCTTGATTTATAAAGGACTTAAGCCGGTAATTTGGTCTTGGTCATCGGAATCCGCACTAGCGGAAGCAGAAGTTGAGTATCATGATGTGACTTCTCCGTCGGCATTTTTTGCTGAAAAAGTGATTGATGGAAATGGAATTTTAGATGATGATACTTATATGGTTGTCTGGACTACGACGCCCTGGACGATTCCTGGTTCTGAGGGAATTACCGTTGAACCCGACTTTAACTATTCGATTATTCAACACGATGATGACCCGAAAAAATATGTTATCGGAACCGATTTGCTTGATAAAGACGCAGAAATGTTCGGCTGGGAAGATATCAAAACCTTAAAGACGGTCAAAGGGAAGGATTTAAACAACATTAAAGCCCAACATCCGTTTGATAAAGACCGTCAATTGGTTGTAATGAACGGCGATTTTGTTACTAATGACTCCGGAACTGGGTTAGTTCACACTGCTCCTGGGTTTGGTGAGGACGACTATAACATTGGGATGCAGTACGGCTTGAATGTGTTTGCACCCGTGAATGCTAAGGGGTATCTTACTAAAGAAGCCGGTCCTGATTTTAAAGGCGTCTTTTATGAGGATGCTAACCAAATTGCTTTGGATAAGTTAAAAAAACAGGGACAGTTAATTCATTACATGCCTTATAAACATAGTTATCCCTTTGACTGGCGAACCAAAAAGCCGGTCATTTATCGTGCTACCCCACAGTGGTTTGCCTCAGTTGATAAGATTAGAAAAGAAATCTTGGATGCCATCGATACGGTTGGATTTAACCCTGATTGGGGACAAAAGCGACTCTATAACATGATTCGTGATCGTGGTGACTGGGTCATTTCTAGACAGCGAGTTTGGGGAGTTCCACTACCAATTTTCTATGGTGAAGATGGAGAACCAATCATTACTGATGAGACGATTGAACACGTTGCTAGTTTGTTTGGTAAATATGGCTCCGATATTTGGTTTGAAAGGGAAGCCAATGATCTTTTACCAGACGGATTTACTAGTGAGCATTCACCAAATGGTAAGTTTACCAAAGAAAATGACATTATGGATGTTTGGTTCGATTCGGGTACTTCTCATCAGGGCGTTTTGGCTGAACGCCCTGAATTGACGTATCCATCTGATCTCGTTGTTGAAGGATCCGATCAATACCGTGGTTGGTTTAACTCTAGTCTGATTACAAGTGTTGCCTATGCCGACATTGCACCTTACAAACATGTTTTATCACAAGGATTTACCCTGGATAAAAAAGGTCACAAAATGAGTAAATCACTTGGAAATACGATCGCCCCAAGTGATGTTATCAAGCAAATGGGAGCTGACATTGTTCGTTTGTGGGTTACCACTGTTGATACTTCAGCTGATGTACGGGTATCAATGGGTAATTTTAAGGTCGTTTCTGATAGTTATAAAAAGATCAGAAATACAATTCGGTATATGTTAGCTAATACAAGTGATTTTGATTCAGAATCAGATTCGGTTAAGTATGAAGACATGAACCATGCTGATCAGTACATGATGCTTCGCTTGAATCAATTAATTAAAAACGTTAAAGATGACTACAACAAGTACGATTTCATGAGTATTAACAAGGAGTTACTGTCATTTATTACTAGTGATTTGTCGGCTTTCTACTTGGATTTTGCAAAAGATATTTTGTACATTGATCCTAAGAATGGTCACAGACGCCGTTCAATGCAAACGGTTTTATACGAGGTCCTAGTTGCTTTAACGAAATTAATGACTCCAATCATCCCCCACACGACCGAGGAAATTTGGAATTTCTTAAATGAACCAGAAGAATTTGTTCAGTTGGCTGAAATGCCAGAAGTTAAGCACTTTGACAATGAAGATGAAATTAGTCATCAGTGGGATCAATTTATGAAGTTGAGAAAGAACGTGTTGAAAGCCATGGAACTGGCTCGAGATGGTAAAGTCATTGGTAAACCGTCTGAAGCTAAATTGACTTTGTATGTTGATGATGCAACTAAGAAGCTGTTTAACGATTTAGGTGTGGATATTGCTCAAATCTTGATGGTTTCTCAATTAGAGGTTAAATCAATTGATGAAGTTGACTCGGATGCGGATCGATTTGATGATAATTTAGCAATTAAAGTAGAGCATGCCAAAGGTGAGACCTGTGTTCGTTGTCGTCTCATTAAGCAGGATGTTGGTTCTGACCAAGATTACCCAGAGTTCTGTGGTCGTTGTGCTAAGATTGTTAAAGAAGAGTTTCCAGAAACAGCAACAGACGGATTTGAAGAAAAGTAATGGAATCGGGATTTGATCCCGATTTTTTATTAACAAAGGGGTAAAACGAAATGAAAGGTACGATTAAAAGTTACGAAAGGGATAAGGGATTTGGGTACATTGAGGTTCCTAATTCTGATGACATTTTCATGCATATTACTGGAATTATTTCTGGAAATCCAAAGCAAATTAAGCCTGGTGATCAAGTTGATTTTGTAAAAGCCATGGGACAACACGGTTTCCAGGCTGCTAAGGTGGTTTTACATCAAGATTAAAGCAATTGCATTGGGGTTATATTATGGTTAAACTATTTTTGGAAGGTGATTATTATGGATTTTGAAGAAAAAGTAATTAGTAGTAAACCGGTTTATAATGGACCAATTGCTCAAGTAGAAGAACAGCAAGTTAAGCTTCCAAATGGACAGCTGGCCTCTAGAGAGATTATTCACCACTGTAAATCAGTAGCAATGCTTGCAATCACCTCAGACAATAAAATGATTTTAGAGAAACAATGGCGCGCCCCAGCAAAACAAGTGATGATTGAAATCCCTGCAGGTAAATTGGATGATCGCGACAATGATTCACCGATTCATGCCGTTAAAAGGGAATTAAATGAAGAAGTTCGATATAACGCTAAGGAAATTAAAGAGCTTTATTCATTTTATCCATCAGTTGGAATTTCTGATGAGTATATGTATTTGTACTTAGTGGAGGGATTAACCCCAGTGAAGACAAAGTTACCTAGAGATCCTGGTGAATTTTTAGAAATTAATGAGTATACGCTAGATGAAGCCAAACAAATGATGAAAAGTGGCAAAATCATTGATGCTAAGACAATTATGGCAATCCAATACTGGGAACTGATGCAGAAATAGGCGGTCAATATATGGTAGTTAATGATAGGGAAAAAGATCGGTCTGAAATGACTAGATCTGAGTATCAGCGCATGTATGGTGATAGCGGGAGAAGAGATCCCCGTACTCGTTATGATAATGAATCAGAAAATCAAGAGACTCGGCATGCCCGTTTGAAAAAGCGAAGCTGGTTTGACCGATTGTTTCATCGTGCTAATAAGGGTCAATCCGATGAATCTTCGGGGAATTATTATACCGATCAACCGAACTCATATGAAAGAGAAAGACAAGATGCTTCTGAGTACAAACGTAAACGACTCGGAAGAAGATTGAATGTCGTTATATTATTATTATTGTTATTAATTGTGCTCGTGCTAGCAATTATGAGATTCGTTGGATAATTTAGGAGAATTTGGGAAAATGAAAACATTTGGAATTATTTGTGCAATGGATGAAGAAATTAAATCTTTAAAATTAGCATTAAAAAATGAGAGAGAAAAAGATATTAATGGCATCAAGTTTTATGAAGGGACCATCGATGGTCAAAAAGTTGTCTTAGTAAAATCTGGGATTGGCAAAGTTGAAGCAGGAATTACAGCGGCTCTTTTACTTGAGAATTTTGATGTTGATGTAATCATTCATTCTGGATCAGCAGCTGGCATTGGGGAAGGACTGAGCGTTGGGGACTTAGTAATCTCTACTCAAACTGCTTATCATGACGTTGATGCTACTGCTGCAGGATATGAATACGGTCAATTACCCGGTCAGCCAGCTCGATTTGACGCTTCTAACACTTGGATTAATAAAATTACCGATGCTTCAAAAGATACCGGAATTAACCCTAAAAGAGGTTTGATTGTTACCGGAGATCAATTCATTGCTGGACAAAAAATGATCGATGAAATTCTGAAAAACTTTCCAGACGCCTTATCGGCTGAGATGGAAGGCGCCGCAGTAGGACAAGTTGCCCACCAGTTTAATATTCCGTACGTCGTTATTAGAGCGATGTCAGATGTTGGTGATGAAAACGCTAATCAGAGTTTTGACGAGTTTGTTGTTGACGCGGGAAAACGTTCGGCACAGATGCTATTATATTTATTTAAGAATACTAAAGAAGCTTAGAGGGATGATTTAATTGGGTGAGATCTATTTAGATAACGCCGCAACCACACCAGTCTCCAGCGAAGTGCTGGATGATATGTATGATAAGTTTAAAAACAATTTTGGAAATGCTTCAACTCTATATCAGCTTGGGAGACAATCCAAAGAAATTTTGGAAGATAGTCGACATGTGATTGCTAAAAGTATTAATGCGGACGATAACGAAATCGTATTTACAAGTGGTGGAACCGAAAGTGATAACACGGCAGTAATTAGAACCGCTGAGGCTCGAAAGAGTTTTGGTAATCACATTATTACAACTTCGATTGAACACGAAGCAATTTTAAAACCAATGAAATATTTAGAAGATCATGGATTTAGAGTTACTTATTTGCCGGTTGACAAGCAAGGTAATATTTCTTTAACTGATCTGAAGAATGCGCTTGATGATGACACGATTTTGGTTTCAATCATGATGGGAAATAATGAAGTGGGTAGTAAGAATCCGATTCATGAAATTGGGGAACTACTTAAAGATCATCAGGCTTGGTTTCATACTGATGCTGTGCAAGCTTATGGTTTACTTGATATTGATGTCAAAAGGGATCATATTGATTTACTATCTACATCGGCTCATAAGTTAAATGGTCCAAAAATGATTGGTTTTTTGTATCGACGAAATGGAATTAATTTTACCAGTTATATTATGGGTGGCGATCAGGAAGACAAACGACGTGCCGGAACCGAAAATATTCCCCAAATATCAGGATTTGCGACGGCCGTTAGAAAACTTCCTAGTGAAAAGAAAAAGCAACGAAGAGAAGATTTTAGGCGATTTAAGCGCGAAGTGGTTGATGGATTAACTAATAACGGGATTGACATCGACGTAAACGGATCGATGAGTGATAATACCCTGCCACACGTCTTAAACATTTGGATCAAGGGAATTTCTACCTATGTTATGCAGACTAATTTGGATTTAGCTGGGATTGCCGTGTCGGGTGGATCAGCATGTACCGCTGGTAGTTTAGAACCTTCTCATGTTTTAACTGCAATGTTTGGAAAAGATAGTCCTAGACTTTCAGAATCCATTCGAGTTAGTTTTGGGGCATATACCACTGATGAAGACATTCAAAAATTAGTTACTGAGATTACGGCGATTGTTCATCGCTTGAAGAAGGGAAACAAGAAGTAATGGCATTTTCAAAGGTAGTCCAGTTAAAGGGTGGAACTGACAAATATGAGTTAAACCCAGAAATCAAACAATACACTTTACTTGACCTTGGTTTTAACACCACTAAAAGTGGTAATTTTTCCTATAAGAAATCCATTGACCCAGAGTCTCCATTCAATAAAAGGGCGATCAAGCTTAAGATTACAATTAATTCTGATATGAGTGAATTTAAGATGGCAGTCGTTGATGGTAATGAAATGAATGATGTGGATATCTTTTCTAATGATAATCATCAAGAAGAACGTGATCAGTTTAATTTCATTATGCAGAATATGATTTTAAGAAAAGTATTTCAAAAAGTGTAGAAGAGTGAAAAGTTGCAGGAATGTTAGTTAGTAGAGTATGATAGTAAATACTGGAATTGCGACCTTCAAATCGTAGATTTTCAGAATCTAAAGAATGATGGTGATGTTATGCAAGATAACAGTAAAACACGTGTTGTTGTTGGTATGAGTGGTGGTGTTGACTCTTCAGTTGCCGCCTACCTCTTAAAACAACAGGGATACGATGTGGTTGGAGTCTTCATGAAGAACTGGGATGACACCGATGCTGATGGTGTTTGTACCGCTACTGAAGACTACAAGGACGTTGCTCATGTTGCTAACGAAATCGGCATCCCATATTATTCTGTTAACTTTGAACATGAGTATTGGGACCGAGTCTTCAAGTATTTCTTAGCGGAATACAAACGCGGACGTACTCCTAATCCTGATGTAATTTGTAATACTGAGATTAAGTACAAAGCTTTTCTCGAGTATGCAATGGATCTTGGTGCCGATTATATTGCAATGGGGCATTATGCTCAGTTGAAACGTGATAAAGAGGGACACAACCACTTATTACGTTCTACAGATCTTAATAAAGATCAAACTTACTTTTTAAGTCAACTTTCAGCGGATCAACTGGATCGAGTAATGTTTCCAGTTGGTGGGATGACTAAACCTGAGGTTAGAAAAATTGCTAAAGAAGCTAACCTTTGGGTAGCCGACAAAAAGGATTCAATGGGAGTTTGTTTCATTGGTCCAAACAACTTTAATAATTTTCTTAGCAAATATCTTCCTGCTAAACCAGGTAAAATGATGACCTTTGATGGTGAAGTTAAGGGTCATCATAATGGGCTGATGTATTATACAATTGGTCAGAGGAAAGGTCTCGGTATTGGTGGAGATGGTTATGATAATCGACCTTGGTTTGTTGTTGGTAAGGATCTTTCTAAGAATATTCTGTACGTTGGAAAGGGTTATGACAATGAACATTTATATGCTGATTATTTAACTGCTTCTGGTCTTTCTTGGATTGATTCCAATACGCGAGGAAATGATTTTCACTGCACGGCTAAGTTTAGGTATCGTCAAAAGGATACTGGGGTTACCGTTCATATTGATGACGATAATAATCATGTTAAGGTAACTTTTGATGAACCAGTTCGGTCAATTACTCCCGGACAGGCAGTGGTTTTTTATGACGGTCAAGAATGTTTAGGAACCGCTACGATTGATGCCGCGTTTAAAAATGATCATGAACTACAATATGTATAATATTTAAACAAAGTTCGACTCGTTTTGAGTCGGACTTTTTTGATAATTTAATTCTAAACTGGCATAATAAAGCTATATCAATGTGTGTGAGGGATTTAAATGAGACTTTATTTTGTGAGACATGGGAAGACCGAATGGAATCTTGAAAGTAGGTATCAAGGTGCCGGAGGTGATTCACCGCTTCTTGACGAAAGTTACCATGAAATGGATCAAGCGGGTAAATTTCTTTCGGGTGTTCAATTTGCACATATTTATGCAAGCCCTATCAAAAGAGCACGAATTACCGCTTTCCATATTCAAAAATGGTTAAAATCTCCAGTCTCCATTTCACTGGACAGTCGCTTGGAAGAGTTTCATCTCGGTAAGATGGAAGGAATGAAATTTACTGATGTGCAAAAGAAATTCCCAGAAGAATTTGATGCCTTTCGTAACCATCCAGATCAATATCGTCCTGAAGCAATTGGTGGGGAGGATTTCCCTGCATTAATTAAACGAATGCAAAGTAAAATTGGTGAAATTACGCAAAATTACAATAGTAACGATAATATTTTAATTGTTAGTCATGGAGCAGCTCTAAATGCTTTGATTAATTCATTATTAGGGGTCCCACTAAAAGACTTACGTAAGCGTGGTGGATTGGCTAATACAAGTACTACCGTTATTGAAACTAGTAATCATGGAAAAACGTATCGATTGGTGGATTGGAATAACACCAGTTATTTAGACAGGAAAGTTGAAAAATCAGATTTAGTGTAATAGGAGGATGGCTATGACAGATAATGGACGAGAAAATAAACCAACGGAAGATCCCCGTCAAAAGCAAGCGGAAGAAACACTTCATAAGTTAGTAAAAGATATTGATGATCACCCCAAGGACTACCGAACTTACTATGATTTAAGTGTGTTTTTAGTTGAGCTTAAAAGTTATACCCAGGCTGAAGAGTTATTAATGAAGGCTTTGGGTTTATTTGGCGATTCAAATAAAAAAGCAAAAAGCACGCTGTTATATGGTTTAGGTAACGTATATTATTCTGCTGGTGAATATGAAAAAGCCATTCAACAGTTTCAGCAGGTGAATGATCCTGAGTTAAAAAAAGACGCTTACGTGATGTTGGCTCAAAGTTATATGGGGAAAAAGGACTATAAGAGAGCTTTAGTGTTTTTATTAACGGCTCAAGAATTAGCAAAGCAAGATTCTGAAATTAATCGAATGATGGGGGAGTGCCTAATGGCACTTGGTGATTTCGATCAAGCAGCCGATTTTTACGATCGAGTTCTAAAAAGTAATCCAAATGATGGGAAAGCTAATTTCGATCGGGGATTAATTGCGATGGTGATTGGTGAACCATTTGATGATTATTTCAAGAAAGCCGAAAAGTACGATAAGAAAAATTTTGATGCCAAACAAAGTCAGATAAAAGACATTGAAAAAGTCGTTCAATTAAATAAACAAAAAAATGAGCACCCTGATGACTCGAAACCAAATGATTCCAAAAAATAGGAGAAAATAATTGTCTGAATCCATGGATTTATTTCAAACGAACGAAAAATTGAATAATTCATCTCAAAACGAGCAACCATTTGTGAAGGGACAAGTTCAGACAACTTTTTTTGAAAGTTCAGATAGTTTCTACAAAGTTTTGCTGGTAAAGGTTAATGAAACCAATGTAGATTGGCATGAAGATGAAATTGTTATCACTGGTAACTTTGCGGATATTAGTGATGATGTCACCTATCGTTTTATTGGGAAGTTGGTTGACCATCCTAAGTATGGAAAGCAATTTCAAGCTGAAAATTACGAGCGGGTTGGTCAAACTTCCAAAAAGGGTTTGGTTAATTATTTATCAAGTGATGAATTTACTGGTATCGGGCCGAAGACTGCCGAAAAAGTTGTTAGCAAATTGGGAACGAATTTAATTGAGAAGGTTTTAGAAAACCCGGCGGTTTTAAATTCAGTTGGATTAACCAAGAAGCAAAAGGATGTAATTACAAAAGCAATTCACGAAAATAATGGGGTTGAACAAACCATCGTTGGGCTGAATAGTTATGGCTTCGGCAGTAGCTTAGCTTCTGCCATCTTTAAAAAGTATAAAGAGCAGGCTTTAGAAGTCATTAAGAATAATCCTTACCAACTCGTTGAAGATATTTCTGGAATTAGCTTTAAGCGTGCTGATCGAATTGCGAATAAGGTTGGAGTAGATTACAACGATAAAGGACGGTTGCGTGCCGGATTACTGACAGCTCTTGACTCTTTATCCATTAAAAGTGGTAATACGTATTCTGACACTAGAGAATTGATGCAAGAAAGCACTCGAATTCTTGAAACCGATCGAACGCAGAGTATTGACGATAAGAAGTTAGGTGAAGAATTATATGATTTAGCTAAAGACCAAAAAATTGTCGTTGATGAAGATAAAATTTATTTAAAAAATCTATACGATGACGAGATACGCATTGCTGAAAACATCAAGCGAATTGAGCAGGGTGGCAAAAAGGGGGAGGATCAACCTAATGATTTTTCTAAGATAATTGGCAAAGTTGAGAGTGAGGTCGGAATTGAGTATGACGACTCTCAGAAAAAAGCCATTAATGAAGCAATGATAAACCCTGCATTTTTGCTTACTGGTGGTCCTGGAACTGGGAAAACGACTATTATCAACGGAATTGTTAGAACGTTTGCCAAAGCTAATGATTTATCTTTAGATATTAATGACTATAAAGAACAAGCATATCCGGTATTATTAGCAGCTCCTACTGGGCGAGCTGCCAAGAAAATGAGTGAGTCAACTAAAATTCCTGCCAGTACCATTCATCGCTTGCTAGGTCTTACTGGTCATGGCGATGAAGAAGCTGCCAATGATTTGGAGGGTGGTTTGTTAATCGTTGATGAAATGTCGATGGTGGATACAGACTTATTTAAAATTTTATGCCAGGCGGTTCCAAACGGTATGAAGGTGATCTTTGTTGGTGATAAAGATCAGTTACCGTCGGTTGGTCCCGGTCAGGTTTTTTATGATTTACTCCGTTCTCACACAATTCCTAGCGTGGAATTAAACCAAATTCACCGTCAAAATGACGGATCAACCATTGTAGAATTAGCCCATGATATCAAGAATGGTGAGATGCCCAAAACACTTTTAAAAAACCAAAGGGATCGTAGCTTTATTAATTGTAATACCCAACAAGTTGATTCGGTAATTAAGCAGATTGTTAATAAGGCCAAAACGAAAGGATTTAGTTCTACAGATGTACAAGTACTGGCTCCAATGTATCGTGGAACTGCAGGGATTGATCGTTTAAACGTTGAGATTCAAAACATTATGAATCCTAAAACGGCTGACTCTCAGAAAGAAGTTGACTTTAGGGGAACCACTTATCGAATTGGCGATAAGGTTCTTCAACTTGTAAATGTCCCTGAGAATAACATTTTTAACGGTGATATTGGTAAAGTCGTTGGAATTGAAGTTAATAGCGATAATAAGCATTATCTAGATAAACTGGTCATTGCGTTTGATCAAAATGAGGTTACCTATACTCGAAATGACTGGAATCAGTTAACACTTGCCTACTGTACCTCGATTCATAAAGCTCAGGGTAGTGAGTTTGAAATGGTTATCTTACCGATTGTTCCTCAGTATAAGAGGATGCTTAAAAGGAATTTATTGTATACTGCAGTTACTAGAGCTTCGAAAATGTTGATTATGATTGGAGATCCAAATTCATTTGAAGAATGTATTGAAAATGAATCGGTTAATCGGAAAACGACTTTGAAGCAACGGTTACAATACGTGATTGACGAAGAGTTTACTCCAAAGGTAATTGGAAATTCAAAAAAGGGTAGACCGACTTTTAAAAAGAAAACTCCCTCAGATTTTATTTTATCGGAGGATCAGATTATTGAAAATACAATTGATCCCATGATTGGGATGCAGGGAATTACCCCTCAAAATTTTAATAATGATAAATGAATTAAATTCGATTATAATGTAGGTAGTAATTAGTTGGTTATGAGGGGAAACTTGATGGTGAAAACAAAAAAAGAAAAAAAGTCGGCAAAGATATTTGCGTTGAATTCGAATCGTCCGTTAGCAGAAAAGATTTCTGAATATAGTGGAATGGACCTTGGTAAAGCAACCATCAATCATTTTAGTGATGGTGAAATTCAAATTTCAATTGATGAAAGTATTCGTGGAGATGATGTGTACATCGTTCAATCGCTTTCTGATCCTGTTAATGATAATTTGATGGAACTGATGATTATGATTGATGCGGTTCGAAGAACTAGTCCCCATACTATTAACGTGGTAATCCCGTACTATGGATATTCAAGATCTGACCGAAAAGCGCGTTCAAGAGAACCAATTACTGCAAAATTAATTGCTACTTTTCTTGAATCTAGTGCGGTAGATCGAGTCATTACTCTTGATTTGCATGCGGCACAAATTCAGGGATTTTTTGATATCCCAGTGGATCACTTGCGGTCACTTGAGTTAATGGGTAATTACCTAAAAGAACATGATATTAGTAATGACGCCGTTGTGGTTTCACCCGATTATAATAGTGTCGCCAAGGCACGAGGAATGGCTGGCTACTTGAACCTTCCGATTGCAATTGTTGATAATCGAAATCCTGAGGATCTAAGTCAGGTTCCTAGTACGATTATTGGTGATGTAAAGGGTAAAAAGGCAATTGTTGTTGATGATATGATTGTGACGGGTGAGAAGATGAAAATCACTGCTCAAGCGATTATGAATGCGGGAGCAAAAGCGGTTTATGTAGTTGCTACTCATCCGGTTCTTACTGAAGAAGCGAGACAAAATCTTTCCGATCCAGCCATTAAACAGGTGATCGTTTCCGATTCCATTGTCGTTCCACAGAATAAGAGAGTTGACAAAATGGTGATCGTTTCAGTTGGCAAGCTGATTGGTGATGCCTTAAAATTAATTGAGAACGAACAATCAACAAGTAAATTGTTTAAGTAATATAAATTTGGAGGGATTCTAATGGTATTTAGAGCAAAAGATGATCGTTACGATAATATGAAAGTAAGACGTGCAGGAACAACGGGACTGCAGTTACCCGCATTATCATTTGGAATGTGGCACAGCTTCGGTGACGATGCTAATTTTAAAGATAGTGAAAAGGTAATGCTCCATGCTTTCAACAAGGGAATCTTTAGCTTTGATCTAGCTAATAACTATGGGCCCGGTTCAGGTGCTGCTGAAAGAATGTTTGGCCAAGTTTATCGACGCGATTTAAAGCCTTACCGTGATGAATTAATTATCACCACTAAAGCTGGATTTCATATGTGGCCAGGTGTTTATGGTAACTATTCTTCAAAGAAGACCCTCGTTACTGCGCTAGATCAAAGTCTTCAAAGAATGGGACTTGATTATGTGGATATTTATTATACCCATCGATTTGATCCTAATACTCGATTAGAAGAGACTGCTGAAGCCCTTGATGGATTAGTTCGTGCAGGTAAAGCACTTTACATTGGAATTTCTAATTATGATGGCCATCAGACTGCTGAAATGATTAAATTATTTAAGGAACTGAAGACTCCGTTTGTAGTTAACCAGAGTTCATATAATATGCTTAATCGAGAGCCTGAAGATGATGGGACCCTTAAGACCTTAGCAGATAATCATGATGGCTTTATTGCTTACGGTCCTTTGGCAGAGGGCCTTTTGACTAGTAAGTATCTAAAGGGAATTCCAAGTAACATTAAATTGCATAAGACTAACAAGTTTATTTTGGCTAATGGTGATGAAAGTGCTGTTAATAAACTAAATAAATTAAACGATATTGCACAGAATCGTGACCAGACACTTGCCCAAATGTCATTAGCATGGCTATTACACGATCCAACGATTGCCAGTGTGGTCACTGGTGCGTCAAAAGTCGATCATTTAGATGATAACCTGAAGGCATTAGATAATCTTGACTTTACTCAAGATGAATTAGATGAAATTGACAAAATCGTTAAGTATAAATAATTAAAAAAGGTATGCTTACTAAGCGTACCTTTTTGTTATTAAGACTAATAATAATATATGAGACTAAAATAAGGGCTGAAATCCAAACAATTGGATTCAGCCCTTATTGTTAATTGTTCATGATTAGCATTGGCAAGATTAGGGGACTTCTTTGTGTTTTTTCATATAAGAAGTTTGATAAATCATTGACAATTGCTTTACTAATTGATTTTTCGTCTGCATTTTTATTCTTCATGGCACGACGGATGGTTCTAAAGACTAACTTTCGTCCTTCATCAAGTAATTCACCTGATTCGCGCATATAAACGAATCCACGTGAGAGAAGGTCAGGACCAGATTGGATTTCCTGGTTCTTTAAGTTGATGGTAGCAACCACCACTACTAAACCTTCTTCTGAAAGAAGTTGACGATCTCTTAGGACTTTGTCTCCAATATTTCCAACGCCATTGCCATCAATATAAACATCACCAGCATTGAAGTATCCAGCAACACGAGCACTATCTTTTGTTAAAGCAAGTACTTCGCCATTTTTTAGGATAAAACAATGGTCGGCAGGGACCCCACATTCTTGCGCAAGTTTAGTGTGGATCTTTAACATTCGGTATTCCCCATGGATCGGAACAAAGAACTTTGGCTTCATTAAACGAAGCATTAGTTTTTCTTCTTCTTGGCCACCGTGTCCAGAAGTATGAATGTTATTAATCTTACCGTGGATGACTTTAGCGCCGTCTTCTTCAAGCTCATTAATGACCCGGTTGACACTTAATGTGTTACCTGGAATTGGGTTACTTGAAAAGACAACCGTATCACCTGGTTGAATCGAAATTTGTCGGTGAGTTCCGTTAGCAATTCGAGCCAAAGCAGCCATGGGTTCACCTTGAGAGCCGGTACACAGGATCATAACCTTATCTGCCGGTAAGTGCTTTAACTCTTGAGCATCGACGAAGGCACTGTCAGGAACGTCTAGGTAACCAAGCTTTCTACCATTGACAATGGCTGCTTCCATACTTCTACCAAATACAGCAATTTTACGATCATGAGCTAGTGCTGTATCAATAGCCGTTTTAATTCTTGAGAGGTTGGAAGCAAAGGTAGCAAAAATAATACGGCCCTTGACCTCGTCAAAAATATGACGAACGGATTTTCCAACCCATTTTTCTGACTTAGTCCAGACCGGCTTTTCGGCATTGGTACTGTCAGCCATCAAACAGAGTACACCTTCCTCACCCAGTTTGGCCATGGCTTGTAAATCAGGCGGCTGATTAGTGACAGGCGTGAGATCGAACTTATAATCTCCCGTTTCCACAATGACACCGTCAGGCGTATGAACAGCGACTCCCATTGTATCTGGTATTGAATGAGTGGTTCTAAAAAAAGAAACACTCGTCTTTTTGAATTTCAAAACTGACTTATCATTAATCTCGTGAAGTTCAGCCTGTTTTAACAAGCCGTGCTCTTCCAATTTGTTTTTGATTAATGCTAATGCTAGCGGGCCAGCGTAAATTGGAACGTTGAGAACCTTTAAAAGAAAGGGCACACCACCGATATGATCTTCATGACCATGGGTGATTACAAGTGCCTTAATTTTGTCCTTATTATCAATTAAGTACTGATAATCTGGGATGACATAGTCAATTCCCAATTGATCATCTTCTGGGAACTTGATTCCAGCATCAATTAAGATGATTTCATCCTGGAATTGTACACCATAAGTATTCTTACCAATTTCTCCGAGTCCACCAACACCATAAATAGCAGTTTCGTTATTTTTGATGTTTAATTTCTTCATAACTAGTTAAACTCCGTAATTTTAAAACCGGGATCATTTTTTTCAAATTCAAGGTGCTTCCCTTCGAGCGGTTCAATGAATTCAATGTTGTACTTTGTGTGTTGTTCAAGTTTAGTTCTAACGTCAGCAACGGTTTTAGCTTCTAAGTAAATCGTTTTAGTTGCTTCACGTTTAGGGTTAGAATTATTTTCATCTTGATATAAAACCTTGTAAATCAATATAATTACTCCTTTTTTGTTGATTTAATGTTATTTTTCGTACATTAGGTTGCAGGAACGCAACAATTAATCATATTTTAGCATATTATGGTAAATAAGTATAGAATCATGTGAATCGACAAACATGTTTCATGTTAGAATTGATCTATAAATTTACCTAATAATCAATAATGGGAGAAGAACAGTGAAAATATTTTTAGAATTGGTCGTTGCAATTGTCGTTGCTTTTTTAATTTATAACTGTTTGCACTATTTTTTTGTCACTCTACCAACCAAAAGGTATCAGTTAAAAATGAAGCATAGCGTTGATGGCGAAATCTATAAAGTGGTCAAATACTTTGAGGTTGAAGACAAACGTGAAATTGTGCAAAGTTACGTTGGGTCACAAGTACTGTCTGATTTCTGGGGTAGGGGAGTGATGGTTTTTGAATATCGTTGCGTTGTAAAAGAGGGCTATGATGATGCGGATCTCTTACGGGACCTTTTTAATCAAAAACTATCTGAATATGCCATTTCAGATGGTTTTATTGATTCCAATCATAAAAAAACGTTGATTGTGACTGACTGTTGGTTGAACAAAAGCGTAATGGTTTTTGATGTAGCCAATGTTATTAATCCTGCAACTCATGAATATTTAAGTGATTTGGATAAGTTAAATGAAAAAGAAAGGGAGACGTAGTAACGTCTCCCACAAAAAAACAATATTAATCAAAAAATACTTCATCTTCGGTTTTGGAAAATGGATCATCTTTGTCGATATGATCGTAAAACAGAGTTCCGTGAAGATGATCAATTTCATGTTGAGCAATGATGGCTGGGTAGTGTTTTAACCTGACTTGATGAACTTTACCGTTCAAATCTTGATATTTAATCGTAACACGGTCTGCCCTCGGAACAAAACCAGGGACATCACGATCGACCGATAAGCATCCTTCACCTTCAGTTAATGCCCCACGTTGAACGGAGTTTGAGATAATAACTGGATTTATCATAATTGCCTTGAAGGGCGATTTTTGGTTTTCGCCTTCTGGTGGGGTTAAAACAGCAGCCATTGATTTGGATTGTCCAACTTGTGGAGCTGCCAAACCAACTCCTGCTCGCAAATGGTATTTGTTACATTGTTCAGGATCCTGACTAACTTCCAAGTAATTCATCATTTTTTCGCCTAATTTACGATCTTCATCGCTAAGTGGAAATTTAACGGGTTGACTTTGTTCCCGTAACACAGGATTTCCCTCTCGAGTTATGTCTTTCATTAAGTACATAACGGTTTACCTCCTAATTCATGTCAACTTCTACCAGTTATTTTATCATAAATCGCAAAACCAGTTAATTTCATGGTATTTCAGTATTTTAATTTACTCTTATGTGCAAAAAGAAATTTGAAATGGTATTTTATTAACAAGCAAAAAATTAATAAATTCTTTAAAAACAAAGAATGGAGGAATTGGAATGCAACCAAAAATATTAATTAAAGGAAGCATAACCAGGATCTTATCACTTTTGAACGCTTTAATTGTTTTAGACTTTCCCGTTACTATCCAAGTAGACGACAGTGAACAAGTTCGATCAACCGTCTTTTCTAGTAAGATGTGTCATAACTTGTCAATCCAGATTGCAAGTAAGCCAGAATTAAATAATTTCGATGCATTATTGTATTTGCCAAACATTGATTTCTATAATCCCAAGTTGACGGATGCTACTCAAATTGCAGAAGACTTGAGACCGGAAATTGATAAACTAAGGAATTTAATCAATGACTGTGTCTCAAATGGATTTCGCGGTAAAATAGTGATTGATGCCCCACATGATGAAGTTTTTACGTATTTTGCAGCAAGTTTTTCTGGACTTGATAATCAAAATATCATTGGTGTTGGAACTCTTCCCCAAGAAATGCTACTGAAGAATGAACTCCAGAGGAATTTTGACGTTAGTGCTGATGATATTAATGTCAATGTCTTAGGATTAAATACTAATAATTTAGTCGCCTGGAGTAGGGTTTACATTGGTCCTGCAACCTTGCTTTCATACCTGGCTGATGATAGTAACAACTACAGTAGTGACATCATTACTCAAGTTCAGGAAGTGATTGATGATCAAGGGGTCGTTATTAATGAAATGATCCAAAGTAAAGCTATTGTTAGATTACTTGTTTCAATGTATGAGGGTCAATCGTTAATTTGTTCAGTTGTAAATGTTGATAAAGAAAAAGATGAGCTAAAGCTGGATGTTAGCCCCAAACTAATTAATCGAAATGGAGCAGCTCAATCGATTCGACTTCAGCTTTCAGAGGACGAACAAAAAAAGTTAAACTCAGACGTTGAATGGGCCAATAATATTATTGCAGCCGTGATTAATGGAGGAAAAAATGCCTCGAAAAACTAATGATAGTTATTCTTATCCCATTGTTGATGATTGGAGTCGAAAAGAATTAATTGATGTTTGTCATTTCTTTGAAAATATTGAAATGGCTTATAATAAGGGAGTTAATCGAAAGAAGCTAATGGATAGTTATCGACGCTTCTGTGAGATTAATCCGGCAAGAGTCGAACAAAATAATTTACAAAGAGATTTTGAAAAGCAGTCTGGTTTAGATGTATACCATGTTATTAAATTAGCAAAAGGAAACTCGGATTTAAAGACCATTAAGCGAAAGGAATGATTTCCATCACAACAGTAGATGATTTAAATAAAATTGATCAAGATGTTTGCCAAATCTTAAAAACCGCACGTGCGTTTGTCATGGAAAGATTAAATGGTCATTTAGACGTAGATGAAAAAACTGGAAGGAAAGATTTAGTTACAAACATTGATAAAGACAACGAAAAGTTTTTTGTAAAACAGCTAAAAGCACTTAAACCTGACAGTAAAGTTCTCGGTGAAGAGGGCTTAGGTGACAAAATTGACAATTTAAACGGACGGGTTTGGATTGTAGATCCAATCGATGGAACGATGAATTTTGTAAAGCAACGTAATCACTTCGCAATGATGATTGCCTATTATGTCGATGGCGTACCAACCCTCGGGTTCATTTATGATGTTATAAATAACAAGTTGTATCATGGTGGCCCTGATATTGGTATCTATGTTAATTCTGAGACAATGAATCCTCCAGTTAACGGTTCTCTTGAAAATGGGTTGATTGGAATGAGTGGTCCGCTTGTTATTAGGGATGTTTATCATATGCAAGAAATTGCAGAGGCTAGTTCTGGTTATCGAATTTATGGTAGTGCTGGGATCGAAATCGTTGCTGCTCTTTGCGGGGAGACAATCGGTTATATTTCGCATTTAAGGCCTTGGGATATTGCTGCTGGTCGTGTTCTTGCTGAAACGCTTGGGATGACCGTTTCTACTATTGACGGCAAGCCCATAAATATGCTATTATCAAACACAGTTTTGTTAGCGACAAAAAAGGCGCAAAAAGATATTCTGAAAATTTCGACGAAGCGTTAATCAAAAGCTGTGATGGATTCACAGCTTTTTTATCGAAGTTGGGTTATTAACTTATCAAATTGCAAATTTTTGAATTGCTTTTTTGAGGAGGAAACATTTTTGAAAACAAGAGACGATATTAGAAACATTGCCATCATTGCCCATGTCGATCACGGTAAGACGACCTTGGTTAATGAATTATTAAAACAATCTGACACATTGAATGATCACACTGAGATTCAAGATCGTGCGTTAGATTCTAACGCGATTGAACGTGAGCGTGGAATTACCATTCTGTCAAAAAATACTGCCGTTAAATATGGCGACAAGCAAATTAACATTTTGGATACTCCAGGACATGCCGACTTTGGTGGAGAAGTTGAGCGTATCATGCGAATGGTTGATGGTGTCCTTTTGGTTGTTGATGCAGCTGAAGGAACAATGCCACAGACCCGTTTTGTTTTAAAGAAGGCTTTGGAACAACATTTGACTCCAATCGTTGTAATCAACAAAGTTGATAAACCTGGTGCAAGACCTGAAGCAGTTGTTGATGAAGTTCTTGATTTATTCATTGAATTAGGTGCTGATGAAGAACAACTGGAATTCCCAGTGGTTTATGCCTCTGCTATGAACGGAACTTCAAGTTATGATCCTGACGTTTCAAAGCAGGAACACACTATGAAGCCGGTTTTTGATACCATTATCAAAAACATCCCTTCACCAATCGATAATTCAGACGATCCATTACAATTCCAAGTTGCAATGCTTGATTATAACGATTTCGTTGGTCGAATTGGTATTGGCCGTGTCTTCAGAGGTAAGATCAAGGTTGGGGATAATGTTGTTCTCATGAAACTTGATGGGAGCACTCAGAAGTTTCGTGTTACTAAATTGATGGGATTCATTGGTCTTCAAAAAGTTGAGATCAATGAGGCTAAGGCCGGAGATTTAATTGCTGTCTCTGGAATGGAAGACATTAACGTTGGTGAAACCGTTGTTAGTCCTGATAAGCAGGAACCACTTCCTGTTTTGAGAATTGACGAACCAACCCTTCGAATGACTTTTGGAACCAATACTTCACCATTTGTTGGTCAAGACGGTAAGTATCTCACTGCTCGTCAACTTGGTGATCGTTTGAAGAAGGAACTTCATACGGATGTTTCTCTTCGAGTTGAAGACACTGATGATCCTGGTGCATGGGTTGTTTCCGGACGTGGTGAACTTCACCTTTCAATCTTGATTGAAACTTTGCGTCGTGAAGGTTACGAACTTCAAGTTTCCCGTCCTGAAGTTATCTACAAGGATGTTGACGGAGTTAAGTGTGAACCATTTGAATCCGTTCAGATTGATACCCCAGAAGAATATTCTGGTTCAATCATTGATACCTTGTCACAACGTAAGGGTGAAATGAAAAACATGGAAAACGTTGGAAATGGTCAGGTTCGAATGACTTTCTTAGTTCCATCACGTGGTTTGATTGGGTACAGCACTCAATTTTTATCATTGACTCGTGGATACGGAATCATGAACCATTCATTCAGTCAATATCTTCCAGCCATCAAAAATTGGAATCCTGGTCGTCGTAACGGAACCTTAGTTTCAATTAATTCAGGTAAGGTGACTACTTATGCCATCATGGCCGTTCAAGACCGTGGTAAGATTTTCACTGATCCTGGTACCGATGTTTATGAGGGTATGATTGTTGGTGAAAACGCACGAGATAATGATATTTCGGTTAATATTACTCGTGGTCGTAATCAAACCAACGTTCGTGCAGCTGGATCCGAAGATATTGCGAAGGTTAAGGAACCAGTTCATATGACTCTTGAAGAATCACTTGAATTCCTAAACGAGGATGAACTTTGTGAGGTTACTCCAGATCATATCAGATTAAGAAAGAGAATTTTAAATACTAATGAACGTGAAAAGGCAGCTAAGAAGCGCCGTCACAATTAATTAAAATAATTAAGACTATTTAACCATTGTTAAATAGTCTTTTTTTATTTGGTGATACTAGTATAATGAAAGGTATTAATTCATGAATTTTACATATTCAGTTGGAGATTAATATGATTAAATACTTAAAACAGCTAGACTGGTACATTATGGTGCCATACCTATTACTGAGTTTGATTGGGATCGTCATGGTCTTTTCATCTAGTGAAGGGTTAAGCGCTCATACTAATATGGCGTTTCGTTATCTGATTCTGCAATCGATATTTGTGTTTGTTGGTTTTATTGTTCTGTTGTTTTTTTCAAGGCTAAGAAGTAAATTGCTTGAGGGTAACTTAAAGTTCTATGTGTTAGCAATGGTTTTTATGGCCGTTGTTTTAGTGTTTTTGAAGTTTTTTGGTACTAGTACGAATGGGGCAGCCGGATGGATCAGAATTGGACCAGTTAGTATTCAACCGGCTGAATTTTGTAAGCCGTTATTCATCTTGTATTACGCAAATGTTTTAGCACACGAAAGACCATTCTTTAAGAACGTTGGGTTATTTAAAGAGTTTAGAACTGTTTCTAAGCCAAGCCTACTTCCAATTATCATGCTCGTTTTAATTTTCTTCCAACCTGATACCGGTGGTTTTGCAATTAACTTATTCATTATTTTAATGATGATTCTGGCAGCCGGAAGTAACTTTAAGGCTTCAAGAATTTGGATTGTTGTAATTGGCATCTTTATTTTAGGTTTTAGGATTTGGATTAAACCCTTTGATGGAATTTTAGATCATCTTCATAGTTACCAGTTTCAACGATTAATTAGTTTTTCCGACCCCTTTAAGTACATTCAGACTACCGGGCATCAATTGGTGAATTCTTATTATGCAATTAGTAACGGTGGTTGGTTTGGTGTCGGGATTGGTAACGGTATTCAAAAGATGGGTTACTTGTCAGAGCCAAATACTGATTTTATAATTGCAGTTATTGGCGAAGAACTTGGGATCGTTGGTATTTTAGTCGTTTTGGGACTCTTGTTGTATCTCGTTTTAAGAATTATCGCAGTTGGCAGTCGAACTAACGATACTTTTTATAGTACGATTTGTTATGGAACTGCTGCCTACATTTTTATTCAGACTCTATTCAATGCTGGTGGTGCGGTTGGTATGATTCCTTTAACTGGAGTTGCACTTCCATTTATCAGTTACGGGGGTTCAAGTATAACGGCACTTTCCATTTGTCTTGGACTAGTCCTTTATATTAGTAGAGTAGAAAAAAGAGAACGTAGTAATAAAAAAGTGAAGTAAGGTGAAATCATGGCCAAATTAACTGACCGAACGGAATTGATTGTTTCAACATACTCGATTCGTCAAATTAAAAACCTAAAGAGATTTGGTGATATTCGATTTGTATCGAAAAAGATGCATTATGTTATTATTTTTGTTGATAGTTCTGATTTAGATACGACTATCCAAGAAATTAGTAAACTTAGGTTTGTTAAAAAGGTTGGTGTCTCTAAAACCGTTGACTTGGCACTTACTTTTGGTGAGATTAATGCTGAAAATAACGTTGAAGAGTAGGAAACAAAAATGAGAATAATTTCAGGAAAATTTGGAGGACGTAAAATTAAACCAGTCCCTGGGAATCGGACGCGCCCAACAACCGACAAAGTGCGAGAAGCGTTATTTAACATGATCGGACCATACTTTGATGGCGGTAGTTTTCTGGATTTATATGCCGGATCAGGAGCCGTCTCCCTTGAGGCCATTTCTAGGGGAATGGATCATGCCGTTTTAGTTGATAAACAGTATGCTGCGTATAAAACTATTAAACAGAACGTTGCGATTGATCCGAATGCTGCTGATTTTTCTGTGTGGAAGATGAATGCCGAATCAGCACTGGTTAAATTGAAAGAAGAAGGTCATTTCTTTGACTATATTTTCTTGGATCCCCCATATAAAAAGCAACAGATGGTTAAACAACTAGAAGAAATTAGCAATAGTGGTTTGTTAAGTCATAATGGGATGGTAATCTGTGAGACTGACAATCAAACTGATATGTCTGATGATGTTAAAAACTATCGCCTCATTAAACAAAAAGATTATGGTTTAACGGTGATATCAATCTATCAAATTTTAATATAAAGGGAAAAATTATGAAAAAAGCCATTTATCCGGGTAGCTTTGACCCCATTACCAATGGACATTTGAATATTATTAAGCGAGCAACGCAACTATTTGACGAAGTTGTCGTTGCCATTGGCGACAATTCGAGTAAAGTGGGGTTGTTTACCCCTAAAGAACGGAAAGAAATGGTTGAAACGTGTGTGGCTGGCTATTCAAACGTTACTGTTAAGGTCTATTCTAATTTAACGGTTGATTTCTTAAAAGCAGAACATGCCAATATCCTGATCCGAGGGATTCGGGATACTAAAGACTTTGAAAACGAACAGGAAATTGCTAGTTTAAACCAAATGTTGGATTCGCAAATTGAGACCGTGTTGTTGTTTGCCAACCATGATTATGAATTGATTTCGTCTTCAATGGTTAAAGAGATTAATCATTTTGGTGGAGATGTATCAAAATTTGTTCCTAACGTTGTGTGTGAGGCATTAAAGGAGAAGAGAAATCAGTGAAGACAATCTGGAAATGGATTAAACATAACCGATATTTTTTGATTTTCCTAGGGATCATTATTTTTATATTGTGGTTCCTTTTTTGGCCGCTTAATGCTTTGATTGAAGCGCCTGGTGAAGCCGTTAACATTCAATCAATGGTTAAAATTCAAGGAATTAAACCAAATAAGAAGAATAAGTTTATGATCACTGCAGTTTCAATGTCGCAGGCTAGACCAATCACTTACTTGTATTCAAAAGTGAATCCCCATGTTTCAATTGAGAAAACGTCAGATGTGATGGGAAATCAAAGTAATCAAGAGTATGATAACGTACAAGATATTTATATGAAGACGGCTATCAATAATGCAATTTATGTTGGCTACCACAAAGCTCATGGTAAAATTAAGCAAAGTTATCATGGTGTGTACGTATTAAACGTTTATCCACAATCTGATTTCGCCAATAAATTGAAGCCTGGTGATTTAGTTGAATCAATAAATGGGAAAAAATTATATAAGGGTCCCGAATATGTAAAGTACATTCAAAGTTTACCCAAGCATGCGCAACTTAAAATTACTTTTAAACGGAATGGAAAAGATAAACAGGCGATCGGCACAAAGAAACAACTGGTCAAGGGGTTTTATGGGATTGGAATCGGAATGATTGATGATATGAGTGTTAAAACTGATCCTAAGGCCAATATTAACCCAGGAAAAATTGGTGGACCCTCTGGTGGTCTGATGTTTGCCCTTCAAGTATATAGTGAATTAAAACATACGAATTACGATTACAAACGAATTGCAGGAACTGGGACGATTGCCGCCAATGGTCAAGTGGGCGAAATTGGTGGAGTGGATAAGAAAATAATTGCTGCTAATAAGAGTGGCGCACAGGTTTTCTTTTGTCCATACGTTAAACCGACTGAGCCAATTTTAAGAATGGAGCAAGGTCATAAGACTAATTACCAAGTGGCTAAAGCAACTGCCAAAAGGTATGCCCCTAAAATGAAAATTGTTCCGGTCACATCTTTTGATGACGCTTTGAATTATTTAAATCAAAAACACAGCTAAAAGCTGTGTTTTTTTCGTATTTAAATGTGAAAGGAGAGAAAGATGGATAAGCTATATGAATTTATTGAGGAATACAAGTACAGAATTATTGGAGGATTGATAATTATTGTGGTGGGACTGCTGGGATATTGTGTTTTTGCATCTCAAAATAGTAGCGGGCAGGCACCACGTACTAATTTGCAAACAACAGCCAAAGCAAATCGCAGAAAAAACGTTACTAAATCAACCGCAGAGAATTCGGCAGGCAATGGGAATGATGATCACCAACAAGTGTATGTTGATGTAAAGGGAGCAGTTAATAAACCAGGAGTTTATCAGGTTGGTAAAAACATGCGTGTTTCTGATGCAGTTGAATTAGCAGGTGGTTTTAATCGTTCAGCGGATGCTAAACACATTAATTTGGCGCAAAAATTGTCTGATCAACAGGTTGTTTATGTCCCAATTCGTGGAGAAATTAATGGATTACCAAAGACCAATCAAGTTGCTAGTGATTCATCAGGCAATTCGGCTGGAAGTGATAAGGGTTCTGATAGCGGAAAGGTTAATATTAATGAAGCAGATAAAGCTAAACTTCAACAGCTAAATGGGATTGGTGATAAGAAGGCTGATAAAATAATTGCTTATCGGAAACAAAGTGGCCCATTTAAAAAGCCTGAGGACTTGAAAAACGTTCCTGGATTTGGTGATAAGACCGTTGCAAATTTGAAAAGTTCGATTACTGTTTGAAGCAACTGTGATAGATAAATATTGGTATACTAGATTTAACTATTCTAGTGAAGGTGATGACAGTTATGAAAAAGAAGAGGATTCCGTGGGACCAATATTTCATGTTGCAAGCGATGTTAGTTGCGTCCAGAAGTACATGCAATCGACGATCTGTCGGTGCGGTATTGGTGCAAAATAAGCGAGTAATTGCTTGTGGATATAACGGTTCAGTATCAGGAGATGTCCATTGTATTGACGAAGGGTGTTATTTAGTAGATGGTCATTGTCAAAGAACAATCCACGCCGAGATGAATGCCATTCTACAATGTGCTAAGTTTGGTGAGTCAACTGATAATGCTGAGTTATACGTCACTGATGTACCTTGTTTGCAGTGTACAAAGATGTTACTTCAGGCCGGGATCATTAAAATCAAGTATTTAAGAAATTATCATAACAGTGAGTATGCTAAAAAGTTATTGGACATGAAACATGTCTCTTTAGAAAAAGTTGATGTTAATCAAAATGATGTTAATAATCTACCGTTTGAATCATTCTTATCCGTCGATAAATAATTAAAAAGAATTTTTTGGTTTTTACATCCATTTTGTGGGTGCTTGGTGCATTCGCATTTTTTGGAAATCACGTAATTGGAATTGTTTTATTAATTTTATGGTTGATTCGTATCTTTCTTTTAAGAATTCCCCGTTTCTTTTCAAAAAGTGTCATCTCACTGCTAATTCCACTGATATTTTTTGGAATTTGGCAAAATCACATTAACCGACAAGTTAGGGTGATACCTAAGACAGAAACGACTTCGACTTGGATAGCTAAGGTCCATCCAGATGAATTACAGCTTCATGGAGATACGTATAGTGGAGTTGTAGAAATTCCCCGGCTAAAACAGCGGGTATTAATTTATGGGTTTGTAAAAAATAAGAGTGAAAAAGATGCTTTGCTTCATCTTAATCACACCAGCGAATTTATTATTGATGGCCAACTTAGTTTGATTGATTCACCACCCAATTTTGCTCAATTTGACTCCAAGAGTTTTAATCGCGCTAAGGGAATTGTGAGTGAAATTAAATGTGATCAAATTAAATACCGTCAGATTTGTAGCAATCAAGGTTTAGGTGATCGGGTTCACGACTTAAGGTTTCAAATGATTAAAACGTGTGATCAATTACCTAAACATCTACGGATGTACGTTTTGGGTATCATTTATGGAAGTCGGAGTAGTGATTTTAGAGAAGAACTGACCGGGGTCCAACGCTTGGGCCTCATCCACTTATTCACAATTTCGGGGATGCACGTTTATTATTTAATTGGTTTGATTACGTGGATTATGACGACTTTGCGATTGAGAAGGGAGCAGGTTAATTCATTCTTAATCATTTTTCTTCCATTTTACTTTGTAATTGCTGGTGCAGGAGCTAGTTTACTTCGGGCAATTATAATGGCCGAAGAACGCTTGGGTCTAGATAAAGTGTATCTTGACATATCTCCCTTAGATATCTGGTCCAGTGCGGTGATGATCAACTTGCTGATTAATCCATTGTTTATTTTTCAGTTTGGATGTCAGCTTTCATATTTATTATCACTTGGGTTAATCCTGACGAAAAACTGTGGGTTTTTAAAACAAACTATCCTACTTAACTTAATTAGCGTGCCAATTATTTTGTACCATATGTATGAATGGCATGCATTATCTTTATTTGCCAATCTGTTATTTGTCCCTTTCTTTTCAACCTTTATATTTCCGATTGTGTTAATTGGATATTTGCTGTCATTTTTAAAATTTGATTTGATTGTTTCATTAATTGATACAACCTTAAAGACATTTGACCAGCTTTTAAATTTTCTTTCAAGGCTTCCAGGAAATTTGGTGATCGGGAAACTAAACGTATGGATCGTTTTATTAATGGTAATAATTTCTTTACTACTCATTGAAAAAGTAACTATGAAGCGAATGATTCTTTTAGTGTTATTTTTTAGCATTGGTTTTGTGATGATTCATTTTCCAATGAATGGAGAAGTTGATGCATTTGATGTTGGTCAAGGGGATAGTTTTCTTGTTAGAGAGCCATTTAATCGTTCGATTACGTTGATTGACACTGGCGGAAAGCCTAATTTCTTTGGCAAACAGAAGCGGGCCAAAATTTATCAAGCCAATGATACTTCAATCCAATATTTAAAAAGCATTGGGATTTCAAAACTTGATAATGTTTGTTTAAGTCATCAAGATGCTGATCATGTTGGTGATTTGCCGGCCTTCTTAAGTAAAATGAAGGTTGATCGGGTTTATGTTCCGTGGGGGATGACTAATAATCAAAGCTTTTTAAGGCGAATTAGACCGTATCAAGGACAGTTTCAGTTGCTTGATGCCAAGACTGGAAATCGAATTAAAAATTCCCCATTTCAAGTTGTTCATCCGATGAAAAGTGGGTCTGGTGAAAATCAAGATTCCATGGTACTTTTTGGTAAAATTGGCGGTTTGAAGTGGATTTTTATGGGTGATTTGAACCGAGAGGAAGAACTTAAGATTATCCAAAAATATCCTGATTTGCGAGTTGATGTGATCAAGCTAGGTCATCACGGAAGTAAGACTTCATCCGATCCTAGATTTATCAGGGCAATTAATCCTAAAGTTGCTCTGATATCTGCGGGTCGTCATAATCGTTATAATCATCCAAATCAGGAAACTATTGATACAATGAACCAACAACATGTTGCAATTATCAGTACCAAAAAGAATGGTATGATTAGATATAAATTCAAAAATAATAACAAAATTGGAAAATTTGAAACAAAGTGGAAGGTGGCACGTCGTTGAGTGTCGTAGAACAAGTTAATCAGATTGATAGTGATCCTAAATCAATTTATTTAATCCTTGGAAATGATGATTATTGGATCGATATAATTCAAAAGAAACTAAAGTCTCTGATCCCAAATGATGAACGGACAATGAATTTTGCTACTTATGATATGGAAGAAACATCGCTTTCCGTTGCACTAAATGATGCGATGTCAATTCCTTTTTTTGGGAAAAAACGACTAGTCTTCATTAAGAATCCGTATTTTTTAACCGGTGAAAAAAATAAAAGCAAAACCGTTCATCATTCAGAAGAACTCATAAATTATTTGAAGAATGCTCCTGATGAAACAACTTTGGCTTTTTTTGCTCCATATCAAAAGTTAGATGCTAGAAAAAAGGTTAGTAAGGAGCTTTTAAAACGTGCGGAAGTAATCGACTTAAATCGGTTTTCTGAAAGGGAAATTAAGCAGTTAGTGCAAAGTAAGATTAAGAACAGTGGATATTCGATCGATCGAAATGCACTTGAAGAACTTCTTTCTCGAACTTCGGGTAATTTGGCTAGTGTTATGAATGAATTAGATAAACTATTTTTATACAAAATCAATGATAAAAAAATAACGCTTGATGCGGTCGATTCGTTAGTATCAAAATCGATGGATCAAAACGTTTTTGATTTAATTAATTATTTAATGAGTGGTAAAACAACGCAAGCAATCGAGTTTTATCATGATTTAATTTCTCAGAAGCATGAGCCAATTCAAATCAATGCAATTTTAGTTAGTCAGTTCAGATTATTACTGCAAGTTAAAATTTTAGATTATTTTGGCTATAGTCAGGGGAATTTAGCAAGTTCTTTACGGGTCCATCCGTATCGAGTAAAATTAGCAATCAGGAACAATCGCAAGTATCCTAGAGAATATCTACGAGATGCATATATTAGTTTGGTAGAAATTGAAGAGCAACTGAAAAGTACGAGTATTGATCCAGAATTGTTGTTTGAAATGTTTGCCGTTAAACTAAATCAGAGTATAAAAAAAGAATCCGATTAATCGGATTCTTTTTTTAGTTATCGTTTTTAGCAAGTTTATTTGCTAAATGAGACTTCTTACGGTTAGCGTTATTAGCTTTGATAAGACCCTTAGATTTTGCATGGTCAATTGCTGCAACAGCACTGCGGTATACACTATCTAAATCATCGGCACCAGAAGCTTCAGCTTTTTCGAATTTTTTGATTGCACTTCTCATTTCGTTCTTTTGAGATGCGTTTTTCTTTCTAGCTTCTTCGTTAGTTCGCATACGTTCGATAGCAGATTTAATTACTGGCATTAAGTTCACCTCCACCTTGTGAAATAAATTCAATTATTCACATCTTTTGACGTTCCTAATTATACAAAATCCATTGATTAATTGCAATAGCACTAAAAACAAGACTAATTTTTTAATGATAACTTGAATAACGCTTTCTTTTAGGTTATATTAAATAAGTAACTTAATCTTAGTTTTGCGAGTCACTGACGTATTACTCAGATTGAGGGATTAGATTAGAAAGGTGGAATGTAATAATGGCTTTAACTAAAGAACAAAAGAACGATATTATTAAAAAGTTTGCTCAACACGATGGTGACACGGGCTCGACAGAAGTACAAATTGCTGTACTGACTGCTGATATTAATGAAATTAATGGACACATGAAGACCCACAAAAAGGATTTTCATTCACAACGTGGACTTATGAAGAAGATCGGTCACAGAAGAAATCTTCTTGCTTACTTACGTAACAATGATGTACAAAGTTATCGTAAATTAATCAAGGAATTAGGATTACGTCGTTAATCTTGATTTTAATAGGGCGGATTTTTTCCGCTCTTTTTTTATACATAAATAATTTAGTGCTTAATATAAATATGTTACACTGTTAACAGATATCATGAGCGCTTAGAGGCCAAGCTTCGCATAAAATAGTTAATTTTAATCGTAAGTAATTTTTTGAGAGGAACAAGTAATTATGAAAAAGAACATCAAAATCATTCCACTGGGTGGAGTGAGAGAAAATGGCAAGGATCTTTATGCCATTGAAATTAATGATAATAGTATTTTTATTTTGGATTGTGGACTAAAATACCCTCAAAACGAAATGTTAGGAATTGATTTTGTAATCCCAGATTTTTCGTATTTAAGGGATAACGCCGATAAAATTGTCGGGGTTTTTCTTACCCACGGTCACGCAGATGCAATTGGTGCACTTCCATATTTTTTAAGTGAATTTAACGTTCCCGTGTTTGGAACGGAGTTAACGATTGGTTTGGCAAAGTTGGCGGTTGCCGATAATAAGAAGACTAAGAAATTTAATGATTTTCACGTCATTAATAGTAAAAGCGAAATTGTATTTGAGGATGGCACGGTTAGTTTCTTTGATACTACCCATTCAATTCCTGACTCAGTTGGGATCGTGATTAGTACTGAACTCGGAAACATTGTTTATACTGGTGATTTTAAGTTTGATCAGACTGCTGCTGACGGGTACAAAACGGATTATTCAGCTCTTACTGATATTGGTAAAGAACACGTATTGGCACTTTTAAGTGACTCAAGAAATGCTGACAATCCGGAAGAGAGTACTGACGAGAAAGAGATCAGAGACTATCTCTATGAAACCTTTCACTATCAGAAGGGTCGTGTGATCGTTGCCTGTCTTGCTAATAATATTTTAAGAATTCAAGAAGTATTAAACGCTGCGTCTAAGTCAGGTAGGAGAGTTTATCTAACCAGTAAGGGTCTAGAAGAGGTTATTGATACTGCGTTGAAACTTGGCAAGTTAACGTTACCTTCTGACGATTTGTTTATTGAATCTGCAAAAGAGTTAGAGCAAATGAATCCGCATGAAGTTTTGATTCTACAAACCGGTAAGAACGGTGAACCAATGGAATCACTTCAAAGAATGGCTGATAACCGAGACAGAGACGTTGATATTCAGCCAGGTGACCTGGTCTTGATTGCTACCAGTCCATCCCGTGCAATGGACACTCCATGGGCTAAGACTCGCGATATGATCTATAAAGCTGGTGGAGAGGTCATGAGCATTGCTGATGAAAAGAATATTTCAGGGGATGCCAGCAAGCATGATCTTCAACTGCTCCTTAATTTAATTCATCCTGATTACTTAATTCCAATCCAAGGTGAGTATCGATTAATGGAAGCACAAAAAGAGCTAGCTGAGGAAGTTGGGATGAAACCATCACACGTTATTTTACCCGCTAAAGGTGATGTAATTGAGTTTGATGGTGAAAACATGTTTTTGTCAGAAGCTGTCCCAGCTTCTGACACCATGATTGATGGGATTGGTGTCGGAGACATTGGAAACATTGTATTACGAGATCGAAAAGTGTTATCGGAAGATGGTGTCTTCGTGGCAGTTGTTACTATCGACCGCAAGAAGAAAAAAATTATTTCAGAGCCCAAAATCATGGCTCGGGGATTTGTTTACGTTAATTCTGATAAATCCTTGCTTAAAGAAGCAGCTGCTATTGTATCTGAAGCAGTCCAGAATAACCTTAATAACAAGGAGTTTGACTGGGGTCATTTAAAACAGGATGTTAGAGAAGACCTTGGACAATTTCTATACAAAAAAACTGGGAGAAGACCAGTGATTCTTCCAGTTATTATGGAAGTCAATCAACACCATAGAAGAAAAAAAGCTAACAATAAAAACGATCAAGAAGACTAAAGAAGTTGAGCCCCGGCTCAATTTTTTTGTTTTCTTATGTGAGGATAATAGATTGAATGATCATCAAAAGGCAAGATTAAAAAAAGCACAAACAGACTTTAGGAAAAAACATTATCAGAAAAGTTCACAGGAATTGTTGGCTTTGTATGATGAAGTTGACGATTACAATGTGATTGATTTGTTGGGACACTCGCTCTTTAATGAAAAAAAGTACGTTGAATCATATCGATTATTAGAAGATAACTTTAATTATTTTGTTGAAAATGACGTTAAATTATTAATAAATATTTACTTAAAAAACCGGAAGTTTATCCCATTACGAATAATTGTTGATTCAATTGATGTATTAGATAAGGATGATGTCAAAGGCAAAATCGAATCTTTAGAGAGAATCAATGACTCTGAGCAGGCTGAATCTAACCGGGCCAACTTGAAGCATTTTATGCACATGGGTGGACAAACGGGAATCAAGCAGCGCGACATAATGGAAAAGGCTGAAGAACTCCCGTATAAGCAATATTTGAAGGGTGCACAGTTTAACCTAGTAGATCCAGACGTCAATCCAGTATGGAGAAATCAGTTACTTAATAATTTAGCTAAGTTAAAGTATGATAAACCAGTTAAATATATTTGGATGGATGGAAAAACGTATACTTTAACACCATCACAGCTTGTTGATGAATTGGATTCTAGTGCGTATCAAGCAATGCAAAAGGAAATTAGGGAACGCTACGGACAAAATGATCCAATTCGTTATCAGCAAATTTCTAACGCGGCCGAATATGATGCTCAAATTTTGTATCCGTTTATTGATAATGTGATTAAGGAACCTGATGAATGGGTAACCGCTATTCATCGACATATCATTAATCCGAATATGGTAGTGGATGATGAAAAAATGGGATCAATTGATCATTGGTTAGTGAAAATTGATAAAATCATGAATTTATTACTAAAGTAATTTAAGAAATTGTCTATATCTGGTTTACAAATAATTTGTCAGTGGATATAATATGAAAGTGAATTCCCAAAAGGGTGGTAATTTTGCCTTTTAGGGGAAATGTAGTATAATTAATGATAAAGAGACATTGGCGTTTTGCTGATGTTTGTCTTACGAAAATGACAGGAGGGTTTCATAAATGGCAAAAGAACATTATGAAAGAACAAAGCCCCACGTTAATATTGGTACTATCGGCCATATTGACCACGGGAAGACTACTTTAACTGCAGCAATCACTAAAGTATTATCAGAAAAAGGCTTGGCTAAGGCTGAAGACTTTGCTGATATCGATGCTGCACCAGAAGAAAAGGAACGTGGTATTACTATTAATACTGCCCACGTTGAATACGAAACTGAAAAGCGTCATTATGCACATATTGACGCCCCAGGACATGCTGACTACGTTAAGAACATGATCACTGGTGCTGCTCAAATGGATGGTGCCATTCTTGTTGTTGCCGCAACTGATGGTCCTATGCCACAAACTCGTGAACACATTTTGCTTGCTAGACAAGTTGGTGTTGACCACATTGTTGTCTTCTTGAACAAGACTGACATGGTTGATGACGACGAGTTGATCGACTTAGTTGAAATGGAAATTCGTGAGTTGCTTTCAGAATATGGTTACAATGGTGACGATGTTCCGGTTGTTCGTGGTTCAGCTTTGAAAGCACTTCAAGGTGACAAAGAACAAGAAGAAAACATCATGAAATTAATGGATGTTGTTGATGAATACATTCCAACTCCAGAACGTGATGACGACAAGCCATTCTTAATGCCTGTTGAAGATGTATTTACCATCACTGGTCGTGGAACTGTTGCTTCTGGCCGTATTGACCGTGGTAGCATCAAAGTCGGCGACGAAGTTGAAATTGTTGGTTTAGTTCCTGACACATTGAAGACTACTGTTACTGGTCTTGAAATGTTCAGAAAGACTCTTGACAAGGGTGAAGCCGGTGACAACATCGGTGCATTACTTCGTGGTATTGATCGTGACCAAGTTGTTCGTGGACAAGTTCTTGCAGCACCTGGTTCAATTCAAACCCACAAGAAGTTCACTGGTCAAGTTTATATCTTAACCAAAGAAGAAGGTGGACGTCATACTCCATTCTTCTCAAACTATCGTCCTCAATTCTACTTCCACACCACTGATGTTACTGGTGTTATCGAATTAGACAAGGGAACTGAAATGGTAATGCCTGGAGACAACGTTACTTTCCACGTTGACTTAACTAAGCCAGTTGCCATTGAAAAGGGTACTAAGTTCACTATTCGTGAAGGTGGACATACCGTTGGTGCCGGTGTTGTTACCGAAATCGATGATTAATTAGTATTTTTATTTAGAGATTGAAGACAATGTCTTCAATCTCTTTTTTTATTGCTATGGCCGTTTTAGCGTCGCTGTTTACTTTTGAGGACGCTTAAGTTAGAATATTATTTGAATACTATTACTTGGAAAAGTGTGTAAATATTTTTCATGTTGGAGGAAATGTTATGGCAGATTGGAAGAAAAAGGGTACCAATGATGGGGAATTAACTTTTGAAATTGGTCTTGATAAGATTAAAGAAGGATTAGATCGAGCTTTCAAAAAGAATAAGAAAAATATTAAAGTTCCTGGATTCCGTAAGGGTAAAGTTTCAAGACAAGTATTTAACCAAATGTATGGTGAAGAAGCTTTATACCAAGATGCTTTGAATTTGTTATTACCAGATGCTTACAGTGAAGCAATTAAAGACGCTGGCATTGAACCCGTTGGTCAACCTGACGTTAGTGTTGATTCAATTGAAAAAGGGAAGCCTTGGGTCTTAAAGGCTACTGTTAGTGTCAAACCTGATGTTAAACTTGGTCAATACAAAGGACTAAGCGTTCCAAAGGAAAGTACTCGAGTTTACAAGAAAGACGTTGATGCTAAGATTGATAAAATGCGTCAATCTCAAGCTGAACTTGTTCTAGTTGATCGTCCTGCCAAAAAAGGTGACACTGTTACCATTGATTTTGAGGGATTTGTTGATGGCAAGCCTTTTGAAGGTGGAAAAGCAAATAACTATTCTCTTGAACTTGGTTCAGGATCATTCATTCCAGGATTTGAAGATCAATTGATTGGAAAAAAGGCTGGCGATGATGTCGAAGTAAAAGTTACCTTCCCTAAGGATTATCAAGAAAAGTCATTAGCTGGCAAAGAAGCTACCTTTAAGGTTAAACTCCATGAAGTTAAAGAGAAACAACTTCCTAAGCTTGATGATGACTTTGCTAAAGATGTTGATGAAGATGTTGATACTCTTTCTGAATTGGAAGACAAAGTTAAAAAAGAACTTAAGGAACAAAAAGAATCAGCCGCTCACGATGCCAAGGAAAATACGGCTATTAGTGAAGCAGTAGATAATGCTAGTGTTAAAGATATTCCAGAAGTTATGATTAATGATGACGTTCAACGTCAGATGGACCAGTACTTAGCTGGAATGCAGCAGCAGGGTATTAACGCTGAAATGTACTACAAACTCACTGGTACTAAGCCAGAGGACTTAAAGAAGCAATTTGCTGATGGTGCAGATCGTCGAGTTAAAACTAATTTGGTCTTAGAAGCAATTGTTAAAGCTGAAAAGATTGATCCTAGTGAAGAAGACATTCAAAAAGAAGTTAGCAACCTCGCTAAACAATACGGAATGGAAGAAACAGCCGTTCGTAATGCATTATCTGATGACATGTTAAAACATGATATTGGTATTCAAAAAGCCGTTGACATTGTGGTTGACAGTGCTAAAGAAGAACCAAAATCAACTACCAAGAAGGCTTCTGAAAAAAAGGATTCCAGTAAAGAAAATAAGAAATAATTTATACAAGATGGGATCCGCTTGTTAGAGCGGGTCTTTTTTTGTAGAGCAAATTATTTTAAAAGGTTCTATTAGTATGGTATAGTTTCAAATTGCAGGCAACGAGACGAATTAACAACGAATTAACAAAAAGGAGAGATACCATGTATGATGATTCAAATCAAAATGAGACCATTACTTGCTCCTTTTGTGGAAAGTCACAGGACCAAGTAAAAAAAATTGTTGCTGGACCCGGTGTATATATTTGTAATGAATGTATCGATTTGTGTGAACAGATCATGAGTGATGAATTAAACAAGACCAATGCTGAAGACATCAATGTGCTTACCCCAAGTGAAATTGTTAAAAAACTTGATGAGTATGTGATTGGTCAAGATGAAGCCAAAAAAACGCTAGCGGTGGCTGTCTTTAATCATTATATGAGAATTAAGGCTTTGAATGATTCTGAAGATAATGATGAAAGTGAAGATGGTAACCAAGAACGACATGCTTATGATGATGCTCAGATTCAGAAAAGTAATATTGCGATGATTGGACCAACTGGATCGGGGAAGACTTATCTGGCCCAAACACTTGCTAAAATTTTAAACGTTCCCTTTGCAATTGCTGACGCTACGACGTTGACTGAAGCTGGATATGTTGGAGAAGATGTTGAAAATATTCTTTTGAAACTCTCACAGAACGCTGACTATGACGTTGATCGGGCTGAAAAGGGAATCATTTATATTGACGAGATTGATAAAATTGCTAAAAAAGCCGAAAATGTTTCAATCACAAGAGATGTATCTGGTGAAGGTGTCCAACAAGCTCTGTTAAAGATTTTAGAGGGAACTACCGCTAATGTTCCACCAAAGGGTGGTAGAAAGAACCCGAGCCAAGAGTTTATTAAGATTAATACGAAGAATATTCTGTTTATTGTTGGTGGGGCTTTTGATGGAATTCAAGATATTGTTAGACGACGCTTAGGTGATAAGACAATTGGTTTTGGGGTTGATAATCATGAGACCCAAGACGTTGCTGATGAAGATATTATGCAAAAAGTAATTCCTGAAGACCTGATGAATTTTGGATTAATTCCAGAGTTTATCGGTCGTCTTCCAATTTTGACCGCTTTGAATAAGTTAAGTGAAAATGATCTGGTCAAAATTCTGACTCAACCTAAAAATGCGTTAGTAAAACAATACCAAAAGCTTTTATCACTCGAGGGTGTCCAACTTAAATTTGAAGACGCTGCACTTAAGGCCATGGCAAAAAAAGCCATTGCTAGAAATACGGGTGCTCGTGGTCTTCGTTCTATGATTGAAAGTGTGATGAGAGATATTATGTATTCACTTCCAAGTCGTGATGACGTTAAAGAAGTGATTGTTACCCCAGATTCAGTAAATAGTGGTAAAGAACCAAAGATGGTCTTAAAAAGCGAAACAAAGTAATTAAACGGAGATAATAATGGACGTAAATGATGTTGAACTTGTAATGAGTGCAGTTGATCCCAAACAGTATCCCACTACTGGATATCCAGAAATTGGCTTTTTGGGTCGATCTAACGTTGGCAAGTCTTCACTAACGAATGTGTTGATTAACCGGAAGGATTACGCTCATACGTCTGGCCAACCGGGAAAAACTCAAACTTTGAATTTTTATCGCGTTAACGATGAACTCTATTTTGTTGACGTTCCAGGATATGGCTATGCGAAGGTTTCTAAAACAGAACGGGAAAAATGGGCTCAAATGATTGAGACTTATCTAACGCAACGTGAACAGCTCCGGGGAGTGATCAATTTAATTGATGGTAGACACGCCCCGAGTGAGTACGATATTCAGATGCGTGATTGGTTAGAGTATTATGGAATTCCCGTGCTTTATGTAGCGACTAAGGTTGATAAAATTTCTAAAAGTAAGATCAAGAAACAAGAACAGACGTTGCGAAAAGGGCTGGAGCTTGAAGCAGATGAACCGCTGATAATGTTCTCTGCTAAAACCAAGGTCGGAGCAGATCAAATTTGGAACTGGATTGAGCAACAAATTAAGTAATAAAAAATCAGCTGTGAGAACAGCTGATTTTGTGTTTATTTGGTTTTGTCTTGATCTAATATTTTATTCTTTTTTGATTCGCGCTGGTCTTCTTTGTTTTTATGATTCAAAAACTTGGTACGGTTAGGATCTTTCGGATTCTCTTTAGCGAATTTACTGAACATGGCATCAAGATCTTCATTTCTTCTAATTTTTAGTCCCATATCGATCGCTCCTTTAAACTCATCATAGCAAAAAAATCATTCCATGTCAGTTTGTTATACAAACTGTAACTAATTCATTATAATTGTAACAGTAGTATTTATCGGAAAGGAGGGAGTTTATGGCATCTGATTTAATTGAACGAAAGTTAACGTTACTTCCGGATCAACCCGGTTGTTACATTATGAAAGATAAAGATGGCAAAATTATTTATATTGGTAAGGCAAAAAACCTAAAGAATCGAGTTCGCTCTTATTTCAAGAGTACTCAGTATGGGAGACGAGCCAAATTAGTGCGAAACATTGCTGATTTTGAGACAATCATTACTTCAAATGACAAAGAAGCATTTTTGCTTGAAATCACTTTGATTCAGAAGCATCGGCCTTATTATAACGTTCGTTTAAAGCAAGGACACAGTGGGTATCCTTACATTAAAATTACTAATGAACGTGATCCCCGAATGTTGATTACTAATACCGTTAAAAATGATGGTGGATATTATTTTGGACCATATCCAAACGTCTATGCTGCAGATGAAACCTTGAATTTCTTACAAAAGATGTATCCACTCAGACGTTGTAATGGGTATCAAAAACGAGCTTGTTTGTACTACCACATGGGACAGTGCTTGGGAGCTTGCTTTAAGAAAGTACCTAAGTCAGAGTACGATGCTCAAATCAAGAAGATCAAGTCATTTTTAAACGGTAGTGTGGGACCTGCTAGACAACTACTGACTAAACGAATGAATACGGCTTCAAATAACATGGAGTATGAGCGGGCAGCTGAATTGCGCGATCAACTGCATTACATTGATGCGACCGTTGAGAAACAAAAAATCATTTCACATGACAATACTCCACGAGATGTGTTTAATTTTTATGCTGATAAGGGATGGCTTTCTGTACAAGTTTTCTTTATTCGGCAGGCACGTTTAATGAAACGTGAGAAAAAATTGTTTCCGATTATCAGTACCGCCAATGAAGAGATGACTAGCTATATTGTTCAATTTTATAACGATTCTGATCGGATTCCACCCAAAGAAATTTTGGTACCTAACTCAATCGACCATGATGTTCTTTCGAAGATGATCGGAGTGCCAGTTAGAACCCCTCAACGTGGTCAGAAGAAAGCCCTTTTGGACATGGCAGAGCATAATGCGCGATTGGTTTTAAACGAACAGTTTAAGTTAATGGAAATGGATCGCAAAAAGACTACCGGAGCAATGGATGAATTGGGCGACGCTTTAGGAATTGGTCATCTCGAACGAATCGAAGCTTTTGATCATTCCCATATTTCGGGTGCTGATTTGGTTTCTGCTATGGTAGTATTTGAAGATGGGAAACCGAATAAGAAGAAGTACCGAAAATATAAGTTAAGAACCGTTGATCATGCCGATGAGGCAGCCAGCACGCGCGAAGTGATTAGAAGGCGCTACACACGTTTATTAAAGGAACACGCTGAAATGCCAGATTTGATCCTAATGGACGGAGGCGAGATTCAGATGAATGCCGTTACCGATGTTTTGGAAAATGAACTTAATCTGCACATTCCAGTAGCTGGAATGGTGAAAAATGAGAAACATAAGACGGCTGATTTGCTTTACGGAAGTAATGATCATCACGTTAATTTAAATCCGAAAAGCCAAGCTTTTTATCTAGTTCAAAGGGTTCAAGACGAAGTGCATCGCTTTGCAATTAACTATCATCATCAACTCCATAATAAGAATTCGATGACTTCTAGATTAGATAGTATTAAGGGAGTGGGACCCAAAACTAGAAATAAACTTTTGCGAAAATTTGGTTCCACCAAAAACATTGCGGATGCTAGTGTCGAAGACATTCAAGCAGTTGGCATTTCAAAGAAGGTTGCTCAGACGGTAAAATTGACCTTTGAGAACGTTGCACCAGTGGCCAAGATGATGAAAAACTAATATGAAAATGGAGAAATTATGTTTGTAGATCAAGTAAAATTTAAAGTTAAGGCCGGTAAAGGTGGAGACGGAATGGTCGGATTTCGTCGGGAAAAATATGTACCAAATGGTGGACCTTCTGGTGGTGATGGTGGCCATGGTGGTAATGTTGTTTTCAAAGTTGATACTGGAATGTCAACTTTAATGGATTTTAAGTATAAAAAACAATTTAAAGCCAAAAACGGTGGGAATGGTGCTAACAAAAAGATGACGGGTGCAAGTGCACCGGATTTGGTAGTAAATGTCCCCGATGGCACCACGATTTATAACTCAGAGACCGGCGAGCCAATTGCGGATTTGACTAAAGCAAACGATGAAGTTGTAGTTGTAAAGGGTGGTCGTGGAGGAAGAGGAAACGTTCACTTTGCTACCCCTAAAAATTCTGCGCCAGAAATTGCTGAAAATGGGGCACCAGGTCAAGAAATGGAGATCGAACTTCAGTTAAGATTATTAGCTGATGTTGGTTTAGTCGGTTTTCCATCGGCTGGTAAATCCACGTTATTAAGTGCAATTACTTCGTCAAAACCAAAAGTAGCTCAATATCACTTTACGACCATTGTTCCTAATCTGGGGATTGTACGAAATCATGATGGAAGTGACTTTGTGATTGCTGATTTGCCTGGACTGATTGAGGGAGCTTCCAAAGGTGTGGGATTAGGTTTTGAATTTTTAAGACACATTCAAAGAACTCGAGTTATCCTCCATGTTGTTGATATGAGTGGAGTTGAGGGACGTGATCCGTATGATGACTATGAAAAAATCAATCATGAACTGGCTAATTTTGATGAAAGTCTTTTGAAACGTCCCCAAATCATCGTTGCTTCTAAAATGGATATGCCGGATTCGGCTGAAAATCTTAAGTTGTTTAAACGTGAATTAGCTGAACATAATGACCACGTTAATGGCAAAATTATTCCCATTTCTTCCATTACTCATTCAGGGCTTAATGATCTCATTCGAGAAACGAGTAGTGAACTTGATAAGGCACCAAAGTTTCCAATTGTGGGTGCTAACGAGCTTAATGATTCTAAAGAAGTCATTTACCGTCCTGATGAGGATGAAAAGCCGTTTACTTTGACAAAAGATGAAGATGGAACTTGGGTTCTGTCTGGACATCAGATTGAACGAGTAATTCAAATGGCTAATACTGAACATGAACAAGGTGTGTTAAGATTAGCTCGAAAATTACGTGGAATGGGTGTTGATCAAGCACTACGGGATGCCGGCGCTAAGAATGGCGATCTGGTATCAATTTTGGACTTTACCTTTTCATATGTTGAATAATATAAAAGACGATACTTGTGGTATCGTCTTTTATTATCCAAAAATAAGCTCATCATTTTTTAAACGATAACCGAATAGTTTTGGAGTTTCAATTGTTTTACAAAAAAGTGATAGATGATCATCAAGTTCTCTTGTTCGGGTATTAAATTGATTCAAGGTTAGTGACCGTTTGTTTTTGCTTGGTACTAATAAAATTTTATTTTGCGAAAATTCAATGTCAAAAACTGGTAAAATAACCTTATTAATTTCAACGTATATTTTATATGAATTATTTAAATCTTCGGATGAGACGTAAAATTCGTTTAATCTCAAAGTTATCACCTAGATTCAGCTTATTATTGCTAATGTGGTATGCTACAATTGTATAGTAATTCTTCACGAGTGTAAAAATTTGAGTGTCAAAAAAGGAACGATAGGATATGCAATTAGAGTTTTTTGGAACTGGTGCGGGAGTTCCTGGTAAGTTTCGAAACGTTTCTAGTGTCGCTTTAAGATTGTTGGATGAGATTAATTCCGTGTGGTTGTTTGATGCGGGGGAAGGTACTCAACAACAAATCTTGCGATCAACGTTAAAACCGCGAAAAATTAATAAGATTTTTATTACCCACCTTCATGGTGATCATATCTATGGTCTTCCGGGATTATTATCAAGTCGTTCGTTTCAAGGCGGAGATGATCCGGTTACCATTTATGGCCCCTTTGGAATCAAAAATTACGTTCAGACTAGTTTGCAAGTGACGCAGACTAAGTTAGGGTATAAAATAAAATACGTAGAGTTGGACCAGCCTGGTAAGATTTTTGACGGTAAAAAGTTTACAGTTTATGCGGAAAAGCTTGATCATCAAGTTCAAAGTTGGGGTTTTCGAATTGTTGAACATGATCATCCGGGTGAACTGCTTGTTGATAAATTGCAGGAGGATAATATTCCGTCTGGTCCACTGTACGGAAAGCTTAAGGAAGGTAAGACGGTTAAACTTAGTGACGGGAGAGTCATTAATGGTAAGGACTACATTGGTAATTCCCAAAAGGGGAGAATTGTTACCATTTTAGGGGATACGAGAAAAGTTGATACCATCAATAAGTTAGCGCAAAATGCTGACATTTTAGTTCATGAAAGTACGTTTGGAAAGGGCGAAGCAAAATTAGCTCACAATTACTATCATTCTACGAACATCCAGGCTGCTAATACCGCCAGGGATGCCAACGTAAAACGATTATTATTAACGCACATTTCTGCAAGGTATACTGCTAAAATGGCTCATGAGTTACAGAGGCAGGCTCAACAAGTTTTTCCAAATACCAAGGTAGTTAAAGATTTTGATTTTATTGATATTCCCTTTAATAAGGGAGAGGAGAATGTTCAATGAAAAAACAAGTTTCAATGATTTTAAGCATGGTCTTGATTGTGATTGTCGCTATTTTTGTTTTGTTAAATATGGGAAGTGCGGAAATTAACTTTGGTTTTACGACGGTTAAAATGCCGTTAATCTTGGTCTTATTATTGACATTACTAATTGGGGCTTTAATCATGTTTTTATTATCAATGATCAGTTCATTTAAAAATGGTTCCAAACGGAAAAAAGAAAATCGTGATTCACAGAAAACCATTGATGGATTAAAGGGACAAATTAATGATTTAAATAAACAAATTGATTCTCTAAAGATGCAGTTAAAGAATTCAATTAGTAAACAAAAGGTTAATCAAGATAATCGAAACGTTGAAGATGTAATTAATAAACAGCAAAAGGACAACGAAAAATAGTGAAAAGAGGATCCATATTTGCTTTCTTCAAAGTATAATTGGGAGCTAAAACAAAATAATCTTAACCAAGATGCTGTTAATCAACTAGCTAATGATTTGGGACTTGAACCGTTAGTTGTTAGCTTACTGTTTGAACGTGGTTATGATAATGTCGATAAGATTCAACATTACTTAAACCCGGATACTAGTGACTTAAACGATCCCTTTTTAATGCATGATATGCAAAAAGCGGTTGATCGGATTGAATTGGCAGTTGAAAACGGTGAACAAATTACCGTTTATGGGGATTATGATGCTGACGGACTTACTAGTACCGCCATTTTATATGAAACGCTAGTCGAGATGGGAGCGGAAGTTCGTTATTATATTCCTAATCGGTTTAAAGATGGATACGGTCCAAATGTGAAGGCTTTTCAAAAAATTATTGATAGTAGAACTTCGTTAATTGTTACTGTTGATAATGGAGTTGCTGGCTTTGATGCAATTGAGGAAGCTAATAAATTGAGTTGTGATGTGATTATTACCGATCATCACGAATTACCAGAAAAGTTGCCAAACGCCTATGCAATCGTTCACGCTCAGTTGGGCGATCCTAAATATCCGTTTCAGTATCTTTCTGGAGCTGGAGTAGCTTTTAAGTTGGCGACGGCATTAATGGATGAAATTCCTCAAGATAAACTAGATTTAGCTGCAATCGGGACGGTTGCTGACTTAGTATCGTTAACCGGAGAGAATCGGGCACTCGTTCAGTTTGGATTAAATGTCATTCATTTGACGGTGCGACCTGGCTTAAAAGCCCTTATTAAACGATCTGGAATTGATTTGGGAAAAGTTGATGAACAGGACATTGGGTTTAACATTGCTCCTAGATTGAATGCACTTGGACGGATGGGTGACGCCAATATGGGAGTTGATTTGCTTACTACGGTTGACGACGATCAAGCTAATGAACTCGCTAAGAAGACTGAGCAAAAAAATGATCAGAGGAAGTTACTAGTTAGTTCAATTACGGACGAGGCAATCGCTCAAGCTGATTCACCTGAGAATAAGAAGAGAGAAACCCTTTTAATTGTGGGAAAGGATTGGCATACTGGAGTTTTAGGTATTGCAGCTAGTCGAGTTAAAGATAAATTTCATAAGCCGACGGTTGTTGTCAGTGTTGATGACCAAAATAAGATCGCCAAGGGATCCGGAAGAAGTGTCAAAGGATTTGATCTTTTTAAAGCCTTAGATAGTGAACGCGATCTGATGGATGCATTTGGCGGACATGCGATGGCAGTTGGATTAACGGTTCCAGCTGATAATTTAAAAACACTAGCTGCGCGGTTTGAACGGTCAGCAGCAAAACAGCAGGTTGATTTATCACAAAAGCCAACTTTAAAAATTGATTTTAAAGTTACTCCAGATGAAATTGATCAAAAGTTATTTCAACAAATTCAAACTTTGAGTCCATTTGGGACTGATAATGAATGCCCCCGATTTGATATTGATCCGATTGCTTTAACTAATGTTCAGGCAATTGGGAAAGCCCATGATCACCTTAAATTTCAAGCTGTTGGCAATCATTCACGGATTTCTGCAATTGACTTTGGGATGGGTGATGTTGCTACTGAAGTTTCTAAATTGTCAGCTAATATTAACGTAGCAGCGACCTTGAATGAAAATGAGTGGAAGGGTCGTACTAATCTTCAGTTGATGGTTGATGATCTTAAAGTTGACGGAACCGTTGTTATTGACAAACGGACCACTACCTTAACTAAGTCAATGTTTGTAAATGAGGGAACGTATATTTTCTTTCATCGTAACTTGTATCAACAATTAAAATCATATGTTGGTAAAAATTCTAAAGCTATGCTTGCTTCGGGTGTTAAAAAAGATATTACGAATGGGGTAGTTTATCTTGTTGATTGTCCTGAAACACTTGGTGAATTAAAAAGCGTTGTTAATCATTTCCAAAATCCTGAAATTATATTGTATTTATATAAAAAGAATCATATTTTAAATTTAGGGATGCCAGAACGTTCACAGTATGCTAAACTATTTAAGTTCGTTGAAACTAATAAAAATGTGCAAATTTCAAAGAATGTTAGTGAGGTTGCAAACCATTTGCAGGTTCCAACCAATATTCTGGTTTTCATGTTGCAGGTATTTAATGAACTGGGATTTATCACCATTCGGGATGGAATTTTGAATGGTATCAGTAATCCAAACAAGCAAAGCTTGTCAACTTCTCCCACGTACCAATTGCGAGAAGAGCAATTAAAGGTGGAAGATGCTCTTTTTAACGTTTCCCCAAGTGATTTGGTGAAAATAATTAATAAGATTGGGAACTGATAATAAGAAAGGAAGTATTTTTTATGGTCCTTAATTTAAAGGATTATGTAGCAAGTTATCCTAATTTTCCAGAGCCAGGTGTAACTTTTCGAGATATTTCTCCATTACTAGAAAGTGGCGAAGCATATCGTCAAGCTACTGACGAAATTGTCAACTATGCTAAGGGCAAGAACATTGATATGATTGTTGGTCCCGAAGCGCGTGGTTTTATTGTGGGATGTCCCGTTGCCTATGAACTTGGAATTGGTTTTGCTCCTGCAAGAAAAAAAGGGAAGTTACCTGGTAAAACTGTCAAAGCTACATATGGTTTGGAATACGGTCAGTCATCACTTTATTTGCATGATGATGCGATTAAACCAGGTCAGAGAGTTCTTGTGACTGATGATTTGCTAGCTACAGGTGGTACCATTGAAGCTACCATTGAGTTAGTCAAAGATCTTGGTGGAGTAGTAGTTGGAACGGCTTTTATTGTCGAATTAATGGACTTAAAGGGTCGCGATAAGATTAAAGACTATGATATTCTCAGTCTGATTAAATATGATTAAGTTTTAAATTAAAAACACTTCTCAAGTTGATTATCGGTTCTTTTATGATTATACTTAAGTGGTGTTAATTTTGGCGAGTTGGCAGAGTGGTAATGCACCGGACTCGAAATCCGGCGAACCGGTTTATAGCCGGCGCGCAGGTTCAAATCCTGTACTCGCCTTTATAAGTAGTATTACAAAACAAAAAGACTACCAAAATTACAAGTTTTGATAGTCTTTTTGTGTTATTGAGCTTTTATAATTCAGATTGCATCCGGATTGCTTTTCCAATGATTTTGCCTGGATTATCTTTATTCAAGATAATCGGTGGGTACTCCTTATTATCAGGAACTAAGACGGTTTGGTCTTTTTGAGTACTAATCCTTTTAAGAGTAGCTTCGTCGTTATCGTTTAATAGGACAGCGGCAATTTCACCATTCTCCACCTCTGGTTGATAATGGATTAAAACGTACGATCCGTTTTGAATGGTAGGAGCCATCGAGTCTCCGTCACATTTTAACCAGAAATTCTCACCACTTGGCAGTCCTTCTTTTAAAGTTGGAAAGTACGCGGTAACGTTCTGTTCAGCAAAGATTGGTTTTCCGCAAGCAATGCTGCCAATAAGAGGAAGATCAATTGTCTCATTAGTTTTTGATTTAGCACTTGTACTATCATTGTGATAGTTAAGTTGATTAGTATTTCCTAATAGGTAATCGATCGACACTCCAAGTACTTTGGCGACTTTTCCAAGGCTTTTTGTACTAGGAGTTTTCTTGTTCCAAGTATAAATATTGTTAATCCCAATCCCAGCCTTCTGGGCCACTAACTGAAGTGACCATCCACGCATTCTTGAAAGTCTCTTTATTCGTTCAATTGTTGTCAAAATTGTTTCTCCTTTTCTGAAATTGGTGGTTAAAAAAGTTATTTCAAATAATAGAGAAAATCATTGACATTTTATTTTATATGATTGATAATTAATTTAGTTAAGTAATTGATCAGTCAGTCCAGAATAATATCAATGGTTAAAAGTATCTAAACTAGTTCCCACGAAGAAAATAGTTTAAATACAGTCCATTATTTTCATCATATTTACATTTTATTCCAAAGGATAGACATAGTCAATAACTTAATTAATAAATTGTGAAAGGAGGGATCAATAATGGCTAACGTTGAATTGGAACGTAATGCTCAAAGAGTATTTAAAAAGATCAAAGTTGCTTTAATTAACAAGGACTTGACTCAAGTTGATATGTCAAAAATTGTTGATGTCTCACCAGTTGAATTAAATCGGGCAATTCATGGTGAGATGAGTCCTAAATCTCAAAGAATTAGGAAGCAAATTTTTAAGTACCTAGATATCAAAGTTTCGTAATCTTCATTTGTTATCCATGTGATAAAAGAGCAGTAAGATAAACTAAATGTATTAATACTACTTGTTTTCACGTTTGTAATTAGTATTAGTATGTGTAGTGATCGTAAGATTTAATAAGGCCTAGATCAGTTGCAGTAGTTGATCTAGGTCTTTGTCGTGTAATAATTAGTTTATTTGGTCTCATCAACTGACAATTGTTTTACTAATTGGTCAATCTGATTGCGGACGTTTCTAAAAGTTTCAATTACTTCTGATTTGGATCCCTTAAATTGTGCAGGATCTTTAAGTGGCCAGTGAATTTTTGCAACTGATTGTGGGGTAACTGGACACTTATCTTTAGCGTCTCCGCAAAGCGTAACGATTAAATCACACTTAACTAAATAACTTTTATCAATTAGCTTTGATGTGTTGTGAGAAATATCAATTCCACGTTCTTTCATCACCTTAACCGCAACTGGATTTAAACCATGAGTTTTTACTCCCGCACTTTTTATTTGCCAGTTTTGCGGGAAATATTTTTTGGCAAATCCTTCCGCCATTTGGCTTCGGCACGAGTTTCCCGTACACAAAAAATAAATTTTTTTCATTTTAATTCATCCCTTAATAATTTATACGTCATGATACCAAAAGATGATGACTATGGATACTATTAGTAACTTATCTTATCGGTTATTAATTGCTTAACTTATGGGTAGTTCAATCAAATTGTGTGCAAATAATTTATTAAATATTGAACATTTTGTAGTCTCATTAGGTAATTGCGTGGTACTATAAAAATGTTCATAGAGAACGACAATTTAAAAATTGAAGGAGGAAGCAGATATGAAAGTAGCTGTAATTGGATCATCTCATGGTGGATTCGAAGCTGTCAGAGGAGTTTTAAAGGATTTTCCTGATGCTGACATCGAATGGTACGAAAAGGGAGACTTTGTATCTTTTCTATCTTGTGGAATTGAATTATATCTTCAAAACGTCGTAAAAGATGTTAACTCTGTAAGTTATGCAACTCCAGAAGGCATGGAAAAATTAGGTGTAAATGTTCACATTAATACTGAAATCACTGATATTGATCCTGAAGCTCACACATTAACCGCTTTAAACGTTAACGATGGCAAAGAGAGCACTGAAAAATATGACAAATTAATTTTAAGTGTTGGTGCTAATCCATTCCAACTTCCAGTTCCAGGGAAGGAATTAGGTAATATCTACGCAATGCGTGGACGTGATTGGGCCATTAAATTGAAGGAAGCTGAAGTTACTCCAGGTATCAACAACGTCACGGTCGTTGGTTGTGGATACATTGGGATTGAAGCAGCTGAATCATTCGCTAAGGCTGGTAAGCACGTTACCTTAGTTGATACTGGTAAAACCATTCTTCCTACTTACTTGGATCCAGAGTTTACTAAGATTCTTGAAGCTGAACTTAAAAAGAACGGCGTAAAATTATCATTGAACCAAAGTGTTAAAGAATACGTTGGTGACGATGATGAAAACGTTTCTTCAGTTATTTCAACAAATGGTGACCAATGGGATGCTGATCTAGTGATTGAAACTGCCGGAATTCGTCCTGCTACCGATTGGCTTAAAGGTAAAGTTGATCTTGACGAAAAGGGCATGATCAAGACCGATGAATATCAAAGAACCAATCAACCTGATATTTTTGCTGTTGGTGATTCTACTGAGGTTACTTTCGCACCTACTGGCAAGAAGCAAATCATTGCTTTAGCTTCTAACGCTAGACGTCAAGGTCGCTCAGCTGCCATGAACCTGAACGATGAGAAGCGTAAGACTACTGAAGTTTCTGGTTCATCAGCACTTCATGTTTTTGATTACAAGTTTGCCTCAACTGGATTTAAGGACGTTACTGCTGAAAAAGCTGGCGTTGACGTTGAATCCGTCTTTGTTGTTGACACTGCGGTTCCTCCGTTTGTTCATGATGATAAGTTGAATGCAGAAGTCTACTTCAAGTTAACTTTTGATCCAAAGACTCGTGAAGTTGAGGGTGCTCAAATCATGTCGAAACGAGATGTAACTGCTAATATCAATACCATTTCATTAGCAATTCAACAACACATGACTGTTGATGACTTGGCATATGCTGACTTCTTCTTCCAACCAGGTTTTGACCGTCCATGGAATATCATGAACGTCGCAGCTCAAAAAGCACAAGATAAGTTAGATCACAAATAAAACCAAAGGGTCCGTTGACTTAATCAACAGACCCTTTTTATTACATACTTTTTGCTACTAGAATATCACCATTTGACAATTTGAACGTTTTATCAAAACCATTTAGATAAATGGTAGTACCTCGTTCTGGAAAATCTTCACTTGTCTTAGGAAGAAATTCAATTTCAAGTGAATGGCCATCTGGAGCCAGATTATCTAAGGTAGTTAATTTCATGACGTACTGATTGTCATCGTTAACTTTAATGGTTTTAGTATCTGAATTTCCAGGTGCTGGAAATGTTAAAGTAATCCGTTTCATATCATCCCTTCTTTCGTAGTTATTATACTACCAATTAATTTTTGGTATTGGTACGAATCTAGTAGTAAGAGAAGTGCTAACATATAAAATAAATCTTAAAGAAAATGGTGAAGCGATAATGAAATTTTATACTTCTGATAATGTGGAATTAGACTATGATGATGAGGGAAATAAAAGCAATCAACCCGTGATGATTCTTACCGGAATTGGGGGCTATAAAGAGATTTGGACCTTTACTGTCCAAAAATTAGTCGAAAGCGGTTTTAGGGTTATTAACGTGGATGCTAGAAATCAGGGGATGTCTGAGCGTACTAGTAAGGATGAACGAATGTCGCGCCATGCGATGGATTTATATGAGATTCAGAATGAACTAAAATTAAAAGAACCAATCTTGCTTGGGAATTCAATGGGAGCAGCAACCATGTTTGCGTACGTTTCTTTGTTTACTGATAAGGGAATTAAGGCCATTGTAGACGTTGATCAGAGTCCTAAGATGATTGCGGATCGGTCATGGCCATACGGATTTAAGGCTTTAGACTGGAGTAATTTTCCTGAACTTTTGAAGCAGCCATTTGGACGTTCGACTTATAGTAAAATTAATGATCTTTTATATAGTAAGATTCAATCGTTAAAACAGAAGTATCCATATGACGCCGACTTAAACTATTCGTTGTTAGTGGATCATGCTTTTCAAGATTGGCGTGACATTTTGAGTGATTTGAAGGTTCCATTGATGATTATAGCGGGAAGAAAATCACCATTTTTTGATTATCACTTTGCAAAAGTTGCAGCTGGGATGGCTCATAATGGTCATTATCAGATTGTTGAAGATGCGGGGCATATTATTATGGCTGAACAGCCAGATGTGTTTAACGATATTTTGTTGAAGTTTGTGAAAAGAATATAATAAATCACAATGGTAAGAAATATCATCGTGTGAATTATTAGACTTAACCCTTTAATAGCGGTCTCACTTTAATGAGGTCGTTTTTTATTTGGGTTTGTTAAAGAGTGTTAACTTGGTTGACTTTACGCACTTTGGTTAATATAATCACAATGTAAGCGGATATGAGCAATCGTGTCTGCGTGAAAATAAAAACAATTGGAGGGGTTTACGTGGCTGATAATATTTATTCCATTCATGAAAAGCACACGGGAATGCTAGAAATGGAATCAGAATTTCCTGTAAAAAACCGTGAAGAACTTAGTGAAGCTTACACACCTGGTGTTGCTAAGATTTCCAAGGCCATTGAAAAAGACCCTAGTTTAAAGGACAAGTACACAATGAGTGGAAAGTTGCTTGCTGTTGTTACTGATGGTTCAGCAGTTCTAGGATTAGGTAACATCGGACCAGCTGCAGGGCTTCCGGTTGTTGAAGGGAAGGCTTTGTTATATAAAGACTTGGCCAATGTTAATGCGTTACCAGTTGCCATTGATCAGGAAGATGCCAAGAAAATGGCCACTCACATTAAAAGTATTCAAGATACCTTTGCTGGGATCCATTTGGAGGACATTGCGGCACCAAAATGCTTTGAGTTAGAGGATATCTTGAGTAAAACATTAGATATTCCGGTCTATCATGACGACCAAGAGGGAACTGCTATTGTAGTTTTGGCCGGATTAATCAACGCTAGTAAAGTAGTTGGTAAAGAGTTGAAAGATTTAAAGATCGTCGTCAATGGGGTTGGAGCATCTGGTGTCGCTACTGCCTCGTTGCTGGAGCACGTTGGCATTAAAAATATTACTTTGGTTGATATCGATGGCGTGGTTAAGCCAAATAGTGAGAACTATAATTCATATCAAACTGGACTTGCCCAATCCTTGAACGGAAAAGAAGGACAAACTCTGGATGATGTAATTGATGATCAGGATGTTTTTATCGGTCTGTCAGATGCTAATGTTTTAAGTACTAGTCAAGTTAAAAGAATGGCAAAGGATCCGATTGTCTTTGCGCTTGCTAATCCAGTTCCGGAAATTCTTCCACAAGACGCTAAAGCTGGTGGTGCTAAAGTGATTGCGACTGGATCTAGTAAGTATCCAAATCAAGTTAATAATATTTTGGTTTTCCCAGGTCTGTTCAAAGGACTTTTAAAGAGTGGAATTAAAAAGGTTACATACCAAATTGAGGAAGTCGTTGCTGACGCGTTAGCCAGCATGATTCCTGATCCTACTCCAGATAAAATTGTCCCTGGGGTTTTTGATGAAAATGTTGTTAAAACAGTCACAAATTCAATTATAAAATATGGTGAAAAAGGATAAGAGGTACAATTATGGCAATATTTATTACATCAATCCAGAGTGTGCTAGCGATTGTAATTATGATTGCAGTTGGTTATGTAACACAAGGACTTGGATGGTTTAAAGAATCATTTTCCGGTTCAATCTCAAAGATTATTATGAAAGTTGCTTTACCATGTTCTATTTTTGTGGCAATGCTTAAATATTTTCATCCAGAACAACTAGCTAATTTGTCAACTGGATTAATCTATGTTGTGCTTGCTATCCTTTTAGGCTACGTTATTTCATGGATTGAAGTTAAGTTATTTAGAGTTAAAAAGGGTCGAAGAGGACTGATGATGACCGGTATTAACGGTGCTAATACCGTTTTTATTGGAATGCCCTTAAACGTTGCTTTATTTGGTGAGATATCAGTCCCTTATTTACTTGTTTACTATATTGTAAATACGATCATTATTTGGACTTTAGGTGTTTGGGTAATTGCTGCAGACGATCCAACCGCTAAAGATGGTTCCAAAGCTAAATTTGATTGGCACCATTTGATTCCGGCTCCATTATGGGGATTCATTGTTGCCATTCCATTTTTGTATATTCCATGGCTTCAGGAACATTTATTGGTTAATTTTGTCCAAACAACCTTAACTGATTTGGGGGCACTGGTTACCCCACTTGCATTAATCTATATTGGAATTATGTTGAGATCATTTGGTCTTAGAAACATGCATTTTGATAAAGATGTCATTTTGACTTTAGCAGGCCGTTTCGTGATTTCACCATTAGTCATGGCTGCAATTATTTTTGTTGGGTTCAAACTCGGAGCATCAATGGTTCCAACCTTCTCCAAGACTTTGATTGTTCAAGATGCTACGCCTTCACTTGCAGTTCTGCCAATTTTGGCACAAACTTATCATGGTGATGTTAAGTTTGCTACAAACGTGGTTGTATCTACCTCAGTCCTCTTTATCATCGTAATTCCGATTATTATGTTAATCATGGGTTAGTAGAAACGGGAGATTATTGAGGATATGAATATTGAGACTAGAGAAATTAATTTAGAGGTTCCTGACCAATTTAATCAGTGGAGAGATTTTTTGAAATCACTTGGCATCGCCAATTTTTCTGGTGATGAGGTTGATCCCTTAGATTATACCGTTGGACTTTTTGATGGGAATAAATTAGTTGGTACTGGTTCATATTCTGGAAACATTTTGAAGTACATTGGTGTTTGTCATAAGTACACTGAAAATGGGGTTTATTTTAACAAGGTAATTTCGAATCTTTTAACAAGTTTGGGACAACGTGGAGTCTTTCATGTCTTTGTCTTTACAAAGCCAATGTATGCGGAAAGTTTCGAACACGTTGGGTTTAAGGAACTCGTTCAAAGTGATGATGCGGCCTTTTTAGAGACCGGTGATTATAGTATTACTGATTATCTTAAAAGTCTGCCTAAAGTTAATAAAACTGATAATAATGCCGGGATTGTCATGAATGCTAATCCTTTTACCGATGGTCATAGATATTTGGTTGAAAAAGCGTCAGAAGTTAGTGATAACGTTTACGTATTTGTTGTAAGTACTGATAAATCACTGTTTACGTCACAAGAACGATTAAAACTTGTTCAAGAGGGCGTTTCTGACTTAAAGAATGTGATGGTTGTTCCGGGTGGCGATTACTTAGTAAGTTATGCCACTTTTCCTTCGTATTTTTTGGGGGCGCAAGCAGACAAGGTGCGGTATCAGACAACCATTGATGCATTAATCTTTAAAGATTGGATTGCCAAAGATCTTGGCATTAACGTTCGGTTTCTTGGAACGGAGCCAAATTCCAAAACGACCTCAATCTATAATCAAATTTTAGAAAAGGTTCTCCCGCCTGAAATCAAAGTTAAAGTTATTAAACGAGATCAGGATGAAGCCGGAAAAGTGATTTCGGCCCGAACGGTTCGGATGGCCATTAAGAATGGTGAGTTAACATCAATTAAAGGGATTGTCCCAAAAACAACTTACGAGTTTATTACCAAACATATGGATTCGTTACAGGAAAGAATTAAGAAGGGAATGAAGATCAATGGGAATTAATAAAACGGCAATGGATGGAACGCTGGAATCTTCTGACATTCAGATCACAGTCAGTAAGGGTACTAACGGAATCCAAATTAATCTTGAATCTGATGTTAAGAAACGGTTTGGTGATGATATTATTGCTACCATTAAGGAAGTTGTTAACAAGTTTGAATTAGATAATGTCAATATTAAGGCAGTTGACCAGGGAGCTTTAGATTGTGTAATTAAAGCTCGAACGATTACCGCAATTCAACGGGCCATGGGCGACAGCGAACAACCAGCATGGGAGGCACTATAATGGCTGAAAATGGTGAACGACTCAGAAGAACGATGATGTTTGTTCCAGGTAACAATCCAGGGATGATCAAAGATGCTGGGATCTATGGCGCCGATTCAATTATGTTTGATCTTGAAGACTCAGTTTCGTTAGCGGAAAAAGATTCTGCAAGAAACTTAGTTTATGAGGCTTTAAAAACGGTTGATTATGGTGATGCAGAATTAGTTGTTAGAACTAATGGACTTGACACTGACTTCTTTGAAGCTGACGTCAAAATGATGGTTAAGGCTGGCATCGATGTCATTAGAATTCCTAAAACTGAAAGTGCGGCAATGGTTGAAGAGATGGAGAGTCTAGTTGTTGACGCTGAAAAGGAGTTCAACATTCCAGTTGGAACCACTCATTTAATGGCCGCAATTGAGAGCGCTGAAGGTGTCATGAATGTACTTGAGATTGCTAAAGCCTCTGATCGTATGATTGGGATTGCTTTATCGGCGGAAGATTACACAACGGATTTAAAAACACACCGTTATCCAAATGGTTTAGAACTACAGTTTGCTAGAAATATGATTTTAAATGCAGCTAGAGCCGCTGGCATCGCCGCTTTTGATACGGTTTACACCGATGTGGATAATGTGAAGGGATTCTTGGCAGAAACCGAGTATATTCATGAGTTGGGTTACGACGGAAAATCAGTTATTAATCCACGCCAAATTCCTTTAGTTAACCAAGTATATGCTCCAAGTGAAGAAGAAATTAAGAACGCCGAGAATGTACTTGCTGCGATTGAAAAAGCAAGAAAAGCTGGCTCAGGAGTTATCTCAATGAACGGACAGATGGTTGATAGACCAGTTGCACTCAGAGCTGAAAGAGTTATGAAACTAGCTAAAGCTTCTGGCTTGATTGATAAGGAGGGTCATTACATTGGAAAATAAATTAGGTCGTAATTTACCCGATAAATTAATGAATGAACTGCACTTTAAACCATTTGAAACCACTAGGATTGGTAACCCGGTCTTTCAAAGAACGGCTCCTAAAGTCCAGGTTCAAGATGGACATGATAAATTAAAGGATGATTTAAAGCAGGTTGTTAAAGATAACGTGAGGGATGGGATGACCATCTCATTTCATCACCATTTACGTAATGGTGATTACATCTTTAATCTTGTGATGAAGGCGATCATGGACCTTGGAATTAAAGATCTAACTTTAGCACCTTCTTCATTGACTGGCGTCATGAATGATATGGCAATTAAAGCCATCAAGAATGGAACCGTTACTAACATCACCACATCCGGAATGCGTGGCTCATTGGGTGACGAAGTTTCTCATGGAATTCTTAAAAATCCAGTGATTTTCAGATCCCATGGAGGCCGTGCTCGTGCTATTGAAAACGGTGATATCAAAATTGATGTTGCCTTTTTAGGGGTTCCTAATTCAGACCGTTGTGGTAACGCTAATGGAATGGAAGGTCCCGCCGCATTTGGTTCACTAGGGTATGCGTTAATGGACGCAGCTTATGCTAATAAAGTCGTTTTATTAACAGATAATGTGGTGGACTATCCCAACACCCCTGCCTCAATTCGACAAACACAAGTCGATTATGTCGTTAAGGTGGATAAAGTTGGTGATCCTAATAAGATTGGCTCTGGCGCTACTCGTTTCACTAAGGATCCAAAAGATTTGACCATCGCTAGAGCGGTCAATCAAGTGATTGTTAATTCACCATACTTTAAAGATGGTTTCTCATTTCAGACTGGTTCTGGTGGAGCTGCCCTTGCTGTTACTCGTTACTTAAGACAAGCAATGCTTGATAATCATCTTCATGCCTCGTTTGGTTTGGGTGGAATTACTAAACCAATGGTTGATTTGCTTGAAGAGGGATTAGTTGATAAGTTAATGGATGTTCAAGACTTTGATAAAGCCGCTGCTGATTCAATGAAGAACAACAAAAACCAACAGGAAATTGATGCGTCATGGTATGCTGATCCTGATAATAAAGGATCAATGGTCGCTCAGTTAGACATTGCGGTCTTAAGTGCCTTGGAAATTGATACTGATTTTAACGTTAACGTGTTAACTGGCTCTGATGGCGTAATTAGAGGAGCTGTTGGTGGACATCAGGATGCTGCTACATCTAAGATGACAATCATCTGTGCTCCACTGGTACGAGGTCGCATTCCAACGGTGGTAGATCATATTAGTACAGCTGTTACTCCAGGGCAATCGATTGATGTCTTAGTAACCGAGTTTGGAATCGCCGTTAATCCTAATCGTCCAGACCTGATTAAGCAATTTAAGGATGTTCCGAGTTTGCATGTTTACAGCATCCAAGAATTAGCCGAAAAAGCTGAAAAGATCGTTGGCAAAGAAGAACCACTGAAGTATACTGATAAGACGGTTGGATTGGTTGAGTATCGGGACGGAACGATCATTGATTCAATTCGACAAGTAAAAGATTAATTTTAAAGACGGTGCTATCTGTAAGGCAGATGGAGCCGTTTTTTTAAGGAGTTTGATAAGTTGGAAGATAATATTTTTTTAACTGGGAAAGTGCAGGGAATCCCAGCTGTACTTGCTAACAAAGACAGACGAGCACACTTACAGGCTCGATTAAAGGAGCAGTATCCAATGGATACGATTGTGTCAATCAAGTTAAATATTCCGGGTCCCATCAAGAACAACCCGCAAATCATGAACTTATTTGATGTTGGCTATAAGCGATTCTTTAAAACACAGTTGTACAATATGAAAATTATCGATAAAATGGGGTGGAACACTGATGCGGGAAAAGAACGGTTTTTGGTGGTTGATGGTGATGGGCTTGTTTTGAAGAAACGAGCAATTCATTTTGAAGATCATGATCGTTTAGGACGTTTGTTTGATATTGACGTAATGGATCATAATCATTCTCATTACTCCCGGACTGATGTCAAAATGAGACCCAGAAGATGTCTGATTTGTGATCGAAATGCTAAAGAATGCGCTAGAAACCGTACTCATTCCGTGTCTGATTTGCAACGAAAAATTAGCGAGATATATTTTAGGAATGTCGGATATGAATAATGCGGTAATGGATTGGAAAGTTAAAATTTGTCAAAAAAATAAAACCGTTAACGCTGTGATGGAATCAATGTTAGATGAAGTTGTTTCTAATCCAAAACCAGGATTGGTTGATCCAGTTTCTCATAAATCTCATCCTGATATGGATGTCTTTACATTCATTGACAGCATTATTACAATGCGTCCTTATTTTGAAACCGCTTTTTTACGAGGACAAAATTTTTTAAGTGATGACTTAAGTCAATTATTGAAGTTGATTCGACCTGATGGAATTAAAGCTGAAAAAAATATGTTTAGGGAGACTAACGGTGTCAATACCCATAAGGGTGCAATCTTCGTAATGGGAATTATTGTTGCGGCACTAGGCTATCTTTCTCAGTCCAAAGCTTCCTTTACACTTGGAGATATAATTAATGTAGAAAAAGCTATGACTGCTGGAATCGTTAAATCAGACTTTTCGCAGGTGAGAAGAAAATCTGCTAGCAAATTAACCGCTGGTGAGCACCAATTTTTAGAATATGGGATGACAGGAATTCGTGGAGAAGCCGAGGCTGGATTCAAAACTGTGACAGGTCATGGCTTGCCAGCTTTGGTCGCTTTTAATGGAAATAAAAATGAAAAGATCCTTCGAGCGTTACTTAACATTGTTGCTCATAGTCAAGATAGTAATTTGATTAAACGTGCTGGATCGCCTGAAATCGTTGAAAAGGTACACAGGCAGGTTACTTCAATTTTAAACACTGAAGCTTTTAATTCCGCTCTAGTTAAAGAACAACTGGAAAAAATGTGTGAAAACTTTGATAATCAAGATTTAAGCTTAGGTGGTTCAGCTGATTTATTAATTTTAACCATCTTTTTTGGTAAGATAACTGATCATTTTTAAACATGAGTGACGTTTAGAAAATTAAATTGAAAATGGAGTGGTATTAGTGAAAGTTGGAATTGATAAAATTGGCTTTTATACCCCAACTTATTTTATTGATATGGTGGATTTAGCCAAAGCGCGTGATGAAGATCCAAACAAGTATTTAATTGGGATCGGACAAACTCAACAAGCTGTCATTCCCTCCACCCAAGATTCTGTTACGTTGGCAGCCAATGCTTCGGACCAAATTGTAAGTCAAGAAAATCGAGATAAGATTGATTTAATTATTTTTGGATCAGAAAGTGGAATTGATAACTCTAAGTCGGGAGCAATTTATGTTCAAAACCTGTTAAAATTGAGTTCACACGCACGAGCATTTGAAATTAAACAAGCCTGCTATGGAGCAACTGCAGGATTACAGATGGCTAAAGACTATGTTCACTTGCATCCCGATAAGCAGGCTTTAGTGGTTGGATCTGATATTGCTAGATACGGAGTTCAAACTGCTGGCGAGGTTACACAAGGCGGTGGAGCAGTTGCCATGACGGTGTCGAGTAACCCACGTATTATGACTATAAGCGATGATAGTAGTGTTTATTCTCAAGATATTATGGATTTTTGGCGGCCAATTGGAAAGACTGAGGCCCTTGTGGATGGACACTACTCAAATGATATTTATGAAAAATTTTTTAATGAAACCGTTCATGATTATTTAAAAAGACATGGTCTTACTTTTAATGATTTAAAGGCAATTGTTTTTCATTTACCTTACACTAAGATGGGGTTAAAAGCATTACGCCAAGTTCTTCCTGAAGTTTCAGTTAGGGAACAGGAGAAATTGTTAAGAGAATTTGAGGCTAGTCGGGTTTACAGTAAACGAGTTGGTAATTTGTATACTGGATCATTATATTTAAGTCTTCTTTCACTTCTGGATAATTCTTCAGATTTAAAGGTGGGAGACCAAGTTGGCGTGTTTAGTTATGGTTCTGGGGCTCAGGGCGAGTTTTATACCGGAATATTACAAGATAACTTTAGAGATCAAAAGCGAAAACAGTTAATGAATGAGCTGTTAGACAGTCGAAAGAAATTATCAATTGAAGAGTATGAACAAATATTCAATGGTTTGCCTAGTCTTTTGGATGATAATTATGAATTGGATCTAAGTAATGATCCTGCTAAATTTGTCTTTTCTGGTGTTAAAGAAGGTAAACGTCAGTATTTAAATCAAGAAAAAAACCATTCACTTTGAAGTGAATGGCTTTTATTTAATGCCGATTCGATATAAACCGACAACTTTACCTAAGATGACTACGTTTTTTAAAATAATTGGTGCCATGTCATCATTTTCGGGTTGGAGTCTGAAATGGTCACTTTCTTTAAAGAATCGTTTGCAGGTGGCTTCGTTTTCGTCGTTCATGGCGATAACAATATCACCATTTTCAGCGGTATTTTGGCGTTTTACAATTACCTGATCACCGTCTAAAATTCCGATATTGATCATACTTGTACCACTAATGGTAAGCATGAAGAGTGAATCAGAACTTCGTTGGAGTTCGGTTGGAATCGGGAAATAATCAGTTGCGTCTTGAACCGCAAGAATTGGTTCTCCGGCAGCAACGGTTCCAAGTAAAGGCATCTCGTCCGGCTTTGATTCTTGAGAAACACCAAGATAGTTCATTCCATCAGAAGTAACTTCAAGGGCACGCGGTTTAGTTGGATCCTTGATGATATAGCCCTTCTTTTCCAAACGAGCGAGATGACCATGGACCGTTGAAGTTGACGATAATCCAACGTGTTCGCCGATTTCTCGAACGGTTGGTGGGTATCCTTGATCACGAACTTGTTTCCAAATGTATTCGAGAATATCATGTTGTTTTGTTTGTGATGCTTGCGACATAAGGCACCTCTGTGCTTTCTAATTGGTTTTTAGCTAAAATAAGAATACCACAAAAACGGAATTTTGCAAACGTTTGTTCGTGTACAAATCCTTGTTTTCACGCTTTATTTCGTGATATTATGATATCAGATGAAGGGAGAGGTTAACATGGCTGAAGATAAAGAATTAGAAAAACTCATTCCAAGAATTAACGAATTATCTAAAAAATCAAAAAACGAAGGTTTATCTGAAGAAGAAAAAGAAGAACAGAAGAAGTTACGAAAAGAGTACTTAGATCGTTTCAAGGCTAATTTTAAAAGTCAGATTGAAATGACTAAGGTCTATGATAAAAAAGGGAACGAAATTACTTCAGACAAAGTCAAGGAATCTCAGCGAAAGAAAAATTTGCGAGACGATTGATTCCAATCTTTTCAAAACCTTGCTAATTGTGTAAAATAATAATAAAAGGCTTGAAGGGAGGTCAATGATTTGTCTACATGGATCTGGATTTTAATAGTGATTTTGGCTTTACTAGCTGGTGCACTAATTGGCTTCTTTGGTGCTCGTAAGTACATGGAAAAGTATTTGAAGGATAATCCACCAATCAACCAGGAACAACTTAAAGCGATGATGCTTCAGATGGGACAAAAGCCATCACAAAAGAAACTTAACCAAATGATGAACGCAATGAAACATCATCAAAATTAAAAAAACGTCGAATTACTTCGACGTTTTTTTATTATGCGGTTTTGATTCATCAATGTACACGTAGTTGGGATTAATTTCATCATCGAGCTTGTCAAAGGCGGCTTGCATTTGATTTTCAATTAATTTTTGATTCTTATCATCCAATCTTTCTTTTTTGTTGATATAAATTGGATCACCAAAGTTAATTGAAACTTTCTGGCGTTTGAAAACTTCTTTGAGGGTCAATGGCCCCTGATAAACAACTGGTACCAGGGGCACTCCAGCTAGTTGGGCAATCAGTGCTGCACCGCCCTTGAGTTTTTTGGAATGCCTCGTACCAGACGGGAACATCATGAGTGATAGATTGGTTTTTCTCAGTGTTCTAACTGGAATTTTAATTGCTGAAATTCCTGGATTTGAACGATCAACCGAAAATACGTTGACGTGCCGCAAAAACCATCCCAGCATTGGATTTTTGAATAGTTCTTTTTTAGCCATGAAACACAACTGTTTAGGGCGAATTACCGTTGCAATTAGAATCATATCAAACCAACTCCGGTGGGGAGCAATTAACACGTAATTTCCGTCTGGGATACGATTCTTGTGCATCACATTCATTGGTCCATTTATAATTCTTAAAATGAATTGGCCAACTGTAAATAAAAACGAGTACCACAAAAGATTTTAAGCTCCTTTTTTTAAGATGTATAATTTAATAGTATATTATTAACGGTAAAAGTGACAAGTTAAATTTAAAAAATGGTGGTGAACTAGGTGAACTTGATTGGTGATGAACGAATTGACCAACTCTACAGTCAGGACATTAAAGTCATTCAAAGTCCAAGTGTGTTTTCATTTTCTTTGGATGCCGTAATGCTTGCTAATTTTGCTCAGCCTAAGATCAATAAGAATAGTCTTTTGGTTGATTTATGTGCTGGTAATGGTGCCGTTGGTTTGTTTTTAAGCAAAAAAACACATGGTAAGATTGCCGAAGTCGAGATTCAATCACGTCTAAGTGATATGGCAACTAGGAGTGTTCAACTGAACGGCTTAGAGGATCAGATATCCGTTTATAATGATGATTTAGCTAATGCTACCACAATTTTTGGCAAAGATGAGGTTGATACTATTACGGTTAACCCTCCGTATTTTTCAAATCTTCCGACTAGTAAAAAAAATCCGAATGAATATTTAGCGATTGCAAGACACGAAGTAAAAACTAATTTGAAAAGCGTTATTAAAACTAGTAGTGAGCTTTTAAAAACTGGTGGGAAACTTTACATGGTTTATCGTCCTGATCGCCTACATGAATTAATGAACTTAATGACTAACTTTCGACTAGCAATGAAGCAAATTCAATTTATTTACCCTAAAGAGGGAAAGAATTCTAACATGATTTTGGTATCTGCAATTAAAGATGGAAAAAATGCTGGTTTAAAAGTCGATTACCCGATTACGGTTTATGACCATGGTAGTTATTCAAAAGAGGTTAAAAAGATATTGTATGGAAAGTAAAAGTTACTATATGTATGTCTTACTTTGTTGTGACGGGACGTTTTACGGTGGGTTTACCGATGACGTTTATCGTAGATTAGCGGTTCATCAAGCTGGGAAAGGGGCCAAATATACTAAAACTAGGCGACCTTTAAAGCTACTGTACTACGAAAAATTTAATGATAAAAGGAGTGCCATGAAAGCAGAATACGCTTTTAAGCATCAAACTCGGAGAAAAAAAGAATTTTTTCTAATTAGCCATGGAATTGACTCGACTCTTTGGGGTAATTAGTGGTTGGGTGTTATAATTATGGTGAAAAGAAAAGGGGGACTAAGTTATGAAAATCATTGCATATGGAATTAGAGACGATGAACGACCATACTTAGAACAATGGGATAAAGCTCATCCAGACATTGAAGTAAAAGCAGAATCAAAATTATTGGATAATGACACTGTCGACGAAGCAAAGGGATTTGATGGTGTGGTTGCATACCAGCAAAAGCCTTATACTGCTGATATTTTAGACAAATTAGCTAGTTTTGGCATTAAATCACTTTCACTTCGAAACGTTGGGGTGGATAATGTTGATGCTGATGCTGTTAAACGTGATGGCATTAATGTCACTAACGTTCCAGCTTATTCACCAGCTGCTATTGCTGAATTAGCGGTTACAGAAATGATGCGGTTACTTCGTCATACTAAAAAGTTTGAAGATAAGGAACGCCATGGTAACATGACCTGGGCTCCAGATATTGCTGACGAAATGAACAAGCAAACCGTTGGTGTCTATGCTACTGGGAGAATCGGACGCCAAGTTGTTAAAATCCTTCAAGGTTTTGGTGCCAAAGTGATTGCTTATGACCCTTATCCAAACCCTGAGCTCAAAAAAGAGGGAATTTACGTTGATACCCCTGAAGAATTGTATGCAAATTCTGATATTATAACTCTTCATGCCCCAGCATTAAAAGAAAATGATCATATGATTAATGATGATTCAATTGCGCAAATGAAAGATGGAATCAAAATTATCAATGCTGCCCGTGGAAGTTTAATTGATACTGATGCTTTGATTCGTGGCCTTGACAGTGGCAAGATCTCAGGAGCTGCTCTTGATGTGTACGAAAACGAAGTGGGTATTTTCAATGTTGATTTTGGAAGTTTTGATAAGATCCCAGATGACAGACTGAAGAACTTGATGAAACGGGATAATGTTTTAATCACTCCACACATTGCATTTTACACGAAGCCTGCGGTTAAGAACATGGTTCAAATTGCACTCGATTCAAACGTTCAATTGATTAAAAACGGTAAGTCCGATAACTCAGTTGAAGTTAAATAGGAAATCAAAATAAAAAGCGCCCTTCATATGAAGTGCGCTTTTTATTTTGATAGAGCCTTTAAAAGTTCACAAAGTTCAGTTTGAGAAGTTACTGTTTGGTCAGGAACGAAGTTTGTTTCTGGAACAGACCTTTTGCGGTGATTGAACCAAAAGGCATGCCAACCAGCTCGCTTGGCTGAAATGATGTCACCAGTAAATGAATCGCCAATGTAAGCTACTTCGGATGGTCTTACATCTAATCTATGATTCATAACGGTAAAAATTTTAGGATCCGGTTTTAACATGCCAACTGACTCTGAAGCAATGATGTAATTAGGATCAATGTAATCATCTAATCCAAGGATCTTTAGTTCGTTATTTAAGAATTGACTGGATCCGTTAGCAATAATTCCAATTTTTAAATCATTTGACAACATTTGGATTGTCTTTAAAAGATCGTGATAAGATGAAATTTCTTTAATACAAGTTAGATAGTTTTTCTTAAAATGTTTAATTTCTTCTTTATCCGGATCAAGATCGTTAACACCATTTTTGATGTTTTGATAAACTAGTTCATTTTGCTTGTAAGTTCCAGACATTATATTGGAATAAACTAAGGGACTTTGAATTTGAAAATTTTTAAATGAAGTAGCTGAGTCAATAATTGGATGATTAGGGAACGTCTTAAAAAAGGCCTCTTCTGAAACCCGCTTTTGATCATACAATGTGTCGTCGACGTCAAATACGACAGCTTTTATCATTTAAACTCCTCCTCAGATACATAGAACCGTAACACATTTTTAATATTATACGCAAGATTTGATTAAATCTCAAAATATTATTGTTATTTACGTTGATATTTTGTATACTAATCCTTGGTGTTAATTACCAATACACACCTAGAAGGTTTTGTAAGGCGGTGCTCATTTGAGTTCCTTGCATAATTCTAGGGAGGAAAAAACTTTTATATGGAGGCTAATTATGGCTGTAGTTACAATGAAACAATTACTTGAGGCTGGTGTTCATTTCGGTCACCAAACTCGTCGTTGGAATCCTAAGATGAAGAAATACATTTTTACTGAACGTAATGGTATTTATATCATCGATTTACAAAAGACGGTTAAGTGCATTGACCGTGCTTACAACTTTATGAAGGATGAAGCAGCAAATGATGCTGTAATTCTTTTTGTTGGTACTAAGAAACAAGCTCAAGATTCAATTGAAGAAGAAGCAAAACGTGCTGGTGTTTACTACGTTAACCATCGTTGGTTAGGTGGTACTCTTACCAACTGGAACACGATTCAAAAACGAATTAAGTACTTGAAGAAACTTAAAAAGATGGCTCAAGATGGCACTTTTGAACGTTTACCAAAGAAGGAAGTTGCTTTGCTTAAGAAGCAAACCGACAAACTTGAAAGATTCTTAGGCGGTATCGAAGATATGCCTAAGATTCCGGATGTAATGTTCATCGTTGATCCACATAAGGAACAAATTGCTTTGCATGAAGCTCAAAAGCTTAATATTCCGGTTGTAGCAATGGTAGATACTAATACTGATCCTGATGGAATTGATTATGTTATTCCTTCTAATGATGATGCAATTCGTGCCATCAGATTGATTACTTCAACAATGGCTGATGCTATTATTGAGGGTAAACAGGGTGAAGATGAAGTTAGCGAAAAAGATTTTGATAAAAATGCTGACCAAAAAGATGAAAAATCCGAAGAAACTAAATAATTAAAGTGATAGGCTGACTTTTGTTTAGACCCTTTTGGCCTAATTTAAGTCAGTTTTTTATTAAAACAAAGGAGATCACAATTATGGCAAAAGTAACTGCTAAACAAGTTAAAGAGTTACGTGACAAGACTAGTGCTGGTATGATGGATGCTAAGAAGGCTTTAGTTGCCGCCGATGGTGATGAAAAGAAAGCCATTGATATTCTTAGAGAAAATGGGGTTGCAAAGGCTGAAAAGAAGAGTGGAAAGGTGGCTGCCAGTGGCCTCACTCGAGTTGCTGTTCATGATAACAAGGCTGCGATCGTTGAAATTAACTCGCAAACGGACTTTGTTGCCAGCAATGATGACTTTAAGGATTTGATTGATGCTGTTGCTGATGCAATTGCTTTAAATCAGCCTAAAGATTTAGATGCAGCAATGAAACTTGAATTAAACGATGGAACCGTCGAAGATGCCATCATTAATACTACCCAAGTTACTGGTGAAAAAATCAAATTGCGTCGTTTCAAGACCTTTAATAAAAATGATGATGATAGTTTTGGCTTTTATCTTCATAATGGTGGAGAAATTGGTGCTTTGGTTGAACTTCAAGGTGGAGATGACAATACTGCTAAGGATGTTGCCATGCATGTTGCTGCTGAAAACCCAGAATTCTTAACTCAAGATGAAATTCCTTCAGATCGGTTGCAGCATGAACGTGAAGTTCTTAAAAAGGAAGCTCTAAGTGAGGGTAAACCTGAAAAGATCGTTGAAAAGATGGTTGATGGGCGTTTAAAGAAATTCTTAGCTCAAATTAGTTTAGCTGATCAACCTTTTGTTAAGGATCCTGATATGTCTGTTCAACAATATGTTGAATCAAATAATGGTAAACTAAAAGGCTTTGTTCGATATGAAGTTGGTGAAGGTATTGAACAAGATACTCAAAGTTTTGCTGATGAAGTTAAACAACAAATGAATCAATAATATTTCAGCAAAAAGTCAGTGTTAAATGCACTGGCTTTTTTGTTATACCTAACTTCAGGGCACTGTTGTTATACGTTAATATATGCTAAAATTATCGTAGTTAATTTATATTGTTGGAGGAAATCTGATGGCAGATTTAAAGTACAAACGGATCGTTTTAAAGTTAAGCGGTGAAGCTCTTGCTGGTGATAAAGGATTTGGAATTAATCCCCCCGTTATCAAGACGATTGCTGAAGAAATTAGAGATGTTTATAACTTAGGGATTCAAATTGCCATCGTTGTCGGTGGTGGAAACATGTGGCGTGGTGAAGCTGGTGAAGAAATGGGAATGGAAAGATCTCAAGCCGATTATATTGGGATGCTTTCGACCATTATGAACGGTTTAGCCTTACAGGATAACCTTGAATCAGTGGATGTTCCGACTAGGCTTCAAACATCGATTGAAATGAAGCAAATTGCAGAACCCTACATTCGGCGTAAAGCAGTTCGCCACTTAGAGAAGGGACGAATTGTGATTTTTTCTGGAGGTACTGGTAATCCGTACTTTTCAACTGATACTACGGCAGTCCTCCGTGCTGCTGAAATTGACGCTGATGCCATTTTAATGGCAAAAAACGGAGTTGACGGAATTTACTCAGCTGATCCTAAAACCGATCCCAATGCTAAAAAGTATGAGAAATTAACGCAAATGGATATCATTAACAAAGGCTTACATGTTATGGATACTACTGCAAGCTCACTTTCGATGGATAATAATATCCCGTTAGTGGTATTCAATTTAAATAAGCCTGGCAATATCAAGAAGGTTGTTCAAGGTGATAAAATTGGAACAATCGTGGAAGGAAAATAATATGCCTAGTTCAAATGAAATTATTGACACAACTAAGTCAAAAATGAAAAAAGCAGAGGAAGCCTTACAGCGGGAACTTGGAAACATCCGAGCTGGTAGTGCTAATGCTAGTTTATTAAGTCCGGTTAGAGTTAACTATTATGGGGCATCCACGCCATTAAACCAAGTCGCTTCAATCTCAATTCCAGAACCGCGTGTAATTTTAATTACACCTTATGATAAGAGTTCGTTAAAGGACATCGAGCATGGTATTTTAGAGGCTGACCTTGGAATTAATCCGATGAATGATGGTGACAATATTCGAATTGTGATCCCACAGTTGACAGAAGATCGTCGAAAAGAAATTGCGAAAAAAGTTAAAGCAACTGGTGAAGAAAGTAAAGTAGCAGTTAGAAATGTTCGTCGTGACGGCATGGACGCTGCCAAACGTGGTAACAAAGATGGTGATTTTACGGATGACGAGTCTCATAATTTGGAGGACAAAATTCAAAAAATCACTGATAAGTCAATTTCTGAAGTGGAAGACATTATCTCGAAAAAGGAAGACGAGATTCTTAATGGTTAATAAAATGGGGAGTTTTTCTAATGGCTGATGATAATGATAACGAAAAAGAAGTAACACCGGGCACACCTGAGTTTGATCACATGGCATTTCGTTTGAAACAGCCAGTTAACGAAGGAAACCTGCGTGCACTGGACTATGATGGTAATCAATTACAGAAAATTCAAGATAATGTGTACGTGATGCCCGCTTATATTAATGATGACTTTAACTTATTTTTTGTAGTTTCTCCCTTGATCGAAAATGACTGGATTATTGCTTTCTCAAAAGCGACGATTGAGAATGGAAACGAGATTACAGATCTGTCAGAGCCAATCCCAACGGGTGAGGGATTGAATCAACTCGGGGAACAGAGCCCAGAAGACGCTAATAAGATTTTAAAGTATTTTAATACTTTGGTTGACGCAGGTCGTGGAGAATGGAAATTAGTAAAGTAAAAGGATGAGGATTCTCTCATCCTTTATTTATGTAAAAGTATTGAGGTACTCAAATGACTAACGAACTGGATATAAAAAACATTCCTAATCATATTGCAATAATTATGGATGGAAACGGGCGCTGGGCAAAAAAAAGACACTTACCTAGAATTGCTGGCCATAAGCGCGGAATGGAAGTAGTAAAAGATATTACTACCAAAGCAAGTAATCTTGGGGTTAAAGTATTAACGTTATACGCATTCTCTACTGAAAACTGGAAGCGACCCGCAAAGGAAGTTGGCTACTTGATGAGTTTGCCAGCTAAATTTTTTGATGATTTTGTTCCGAGCCTCATTAAACATAATGTTAAGGTTACGACAATTGGTGACATTTCTGGATTACCTAAGAGAACCCAAAAAGCAGTTTATGACGCAATTGATGATACTAAGGATTGTACCGGGATGGTTTTGAATTTTGCTTTAAATTACGGTAGTCGTGACGAGATTGTGCGTGGCGTTAAGGAAATTGCGCAAAATGTAAAAAGGGGTAATATAAATGTTGATGAAATTTCTGATCAGACAATTTCAGATCATTTGATGACCGCTTTTTTGGGTGAATATTCTGATCCTGATTTATTGATTCGAACTAGTGGTGAAGAACGGATTTCTAATTTTTTGTTATGGCAAATTGCGTACAGTGAATTAGAGTTTGTTGATCAGTACTGGCCTGATTTCACACCTGACGATCTAGAAAAAACAATTATACAATTTCAACAGCGTCACCGTCGATTTGGTGGTTTGGACGCAAAATAGGAGATTTATTATGAAGCAGAGAATTATCACAGCGGTTATTGCTTTGATTATTTTTATACCGATTATCATTGCTGGTGGAATATGGATTGACTTAGCCGCTATCGTGTTAGGTTTGATTGCCCTAGCAGAAATTTTTATTATGAAAAAAAGACTTTTAGTGTCTCCAGAGACACTAATTGCGTTTGTTGCGACAATTGCTATGATTATCCCGACAAACTGGTTATCATTTTTACCATTGTGGATTAAACCTCCATTTGCAATTTACATTTTAATAATGTTATTGATGTTATTTACCGTATTTTCTAAAAATAAGTTCAATTTTGATGACGCTGGAGTCTTTACCTTGGCAATTTTGTACATTGGGTTTGGATTTCATTACTTTATTGAAGCCCGGACTGATGGATTAACAACCCTGTTGTACGCTCTATTTATTGTATGGTTAACTGATTCCGGCGCCTACTTCTTTGGAAGGGCATTTGGAAAGCACAAATTGGCACCTCATATTTCTCCTAATAAGACTTGGGAGGGATCGATTGGCGGTACAGCACTAGCAGCCATTTTGTGTACAATCTTTGTCTGCTTTTTCCCAATTGATGGGATTGGTACTGTAAGTATGTTCTTTATTACGATTGTTCTTTCCATTTTTGGTCAATTTGGTGATTTAGTTGAGTCAGCTTTAAAGCGTTATTATGGAGTTAAGGATTCCGGCAAGATTTTGCCAGGCCACGGTGGAATATTAGATCGATTCGATAGTTTATTATTTGTTCTACCACTACTACATTTATTTGGAATTGTGTAATATCTGGAAGGGACTGGGTCTTTATTGTTAATTACAATCATTAGTTTCATAATCATTTTTGGAATATTAGTTTTTGTTCATGAATTTGGTCATTTTATCGTGGCTAAAATGTCAGGAATCATGGTCCGTGAATTTTCAATTGGAATGGGTCCCAAGTTGTTTTACTATCGACATAATCACACGACTTATACACTACGATTACTGCCTATTGGTGGATATGTTCGAATGGCTGGAAGTAGTGATGATGAGGATGAAGAAATTCAGCCAGGGACTCCAGTTCGGCTTCAAACTAATAGCAAAGGTGTTGTTACTAGAATTGATTTGAGTAATAAAAGCCAACTGTTTCAAGGAATACCACTAGATGTGTCGGGATCCGATCTAGAAGGGGGTCTCTGGATTGAAGGATACGAAAATGGTGATGATTCTGAGAAAAAAAAGTTTTCTGTTGATCACGATGCTACTATTATTGAAAAAGATGGGATCGAGGTTCAAATCGCGCCGGTTGACGTTCAATTTCAGTCAGCACTCTTGTATAAACGACTTTTGGTAAATTGCGCGGGAATTTTTAACAACGTTGTCTTGGCAATTTTGGCATTTATGCTTTTGTCCTTCATGCAAGGTGGAGTTCCTAATAACTCAAACAGGGTTAACCTGTCGCCACAAGTTTCAATTGCGAAAAAAGCTGGTCTGCAAAATAATAGTAATATTTTGGCTGTTGATGGTCACAAAACCAACACGTGGAATGATATCGGCACGTTGATTCAGAAGCGCCCAGATAAAAAAGTAACTTTAACGGTTAAGCATGATGGAAAAGTTAAAAATATTTCAATGACGACTGAAGCCAAAACCATTCAGAAGCAAAAAGTTGGTATGATTGGAGTTCAGCAGGCGATGGACACTAGCTTTTCAGCTAAGTTGTTTTCTGGATTTACTCGAACCTGGGATATGACAACTGAATTGTTTGGTGTGTTGGGTTCAATGTTTACCCATTTTTCTTTAAATGACTTAGGTGGTCCAGTTGCCATTTTTGCGGAGACGTCTAACGCATCCAAGGGCGGTTTTTTAGGACTGTTGAGCTTTTTAGCATTTTTATCCATTAATTTAGCCATTGTAAATGTGTTACCAATTCCAGCCTTGGATGGTGGTAAAATATTATTAAATATTGTGGAAGCAATTAGAAGAAAACCAGTTTCGGAAAAAACGGAAACGATCATTACGCTCATTGGTTTTGCCATTCTGATAGTATTGATGGTACTGGTAACTTGGAATGATATTGAGCGATACTTTATTCGATAAAACTTTAGGGGTTATAAAATGAAACAGTCAAAATTATTGATACCAACTTTAAAACAAGATCCAGCGGGAGCTGAAGCTCTTAGTCATAAAATGCTAGTTCGATCTGGATTCGTTAGGCAGGTTTCGGCAGGTATGTATGCATATTTACCACTGGCATATCGCGTGCTTGAAAACATCAAAAAAATTGTTCGTGAAGAATTAGATAAAACCGATGCAGCAGAAATGTTGATGCCCACAGTTATTCCAGCTAAATTATGGAAAGATTCGGGTAGATATGACACTTATGGTCCCGAACTATTTAAATTTAAAAATCGACATGATACGGATTTTATTTTGGGTCCTACACATGAAGAAACTTTTACAGATCTAATTAAAAATAATATCAAATCATATAAAAAGCTTCCTTTAATTTTATATCAAATTCAACCTAAGTATCGTGATGAAGATCGGCCACGTTATGGATTGTTGCGTAGTCGAGAGTTTATTATGCTCGATGTCTATTCCTTTTCTGAAGATGATGATGATTTGGATAAGATTTATAAACAAATGGAAGCAGCGTTTCAGAGAATTTTTGACCGGATTGGGTTAAATTATCGGACCATCATTGGTGATTCTGGGTCAATGGGTGGCTCCGATTCAAAAGAATTTTCTGCTCCTGCTGCGGTTGGTGAAGATACGATTGTCTATTCGGATGATAGTGATTATGCTGCTAATCTGGAGATGGCAACGAATATGTTTGTTGATCAAAAGGGACATCAAGAATTAAATGATTTGGAATTAGTTGACACTCCAGATGTTAATAACATTAATCAAGTTAGTAAGTTCTTTGATGTTGAAAAAGATCAGATTATTAAAAGTTTACTTTATATCGTTGATGGTAAGCCAGTAATGATTTTGATTCGGGGAGACCAAAAAATTAATCCAACAAAGGTTAAGAATTATTTTGATGCTGATTCGGCAGAACTTGCTAGCCCAACTGAGGTTTCTAAATACTTAGACGTTAAACCCGGATCGGTTGGACCAATTAATGTTCCAGATGACGTTTCTGTTTATGCTGATCAGTATGTTAAAGGTATTAGTAATGGTGTTACCGGGGCTAACAAAAACGGGAAGCATTATAAAAACGTTAATTACGACCGTGATTACCAAGTAAAAGACTTTGGGGATTTTCATTTAGTTAAAGAAGGAGACATTTCTCCTGATGGTAGCGGAGTATTGAAGTTTACCAAGGGAATTGAAATTGGTCATATTTTCAAATTGGGAACACGATATTCCAAAACATTGGGTGCTGATATTCTCGATCAGAATGGTCGTAATATCCCGGTTGTCATGGGCTCATATGGAATTGGTGTCAGTCGTTTGTTGTCGGCAGTTTCAGAGCAGCAAGCTGATCAAAATGGATTAGTTTGGCCAAAAGAAATTGCTCCATATGATGTTCATGTTATCCCAACGAATGTTAAAAATGATGAGCAATTAGAGATGACATCTTCAATTGAAAAAGAATTGGAATCAAAAGGACTATCTGTTTTGGTTGATGATCGTAAGGAACGTGCCGGGGTTAAGTTTGCTGATTCTGATCTTATTGGAATTCCAATTCGGGTTACAATCGGCAAAAAGGCGGATGAAGGAATTGTAGAAGTTAAAATTCGTAAAACTGGCGAAACGATTGAGACTAAACAAGATGATTTAAGTAATACAATTGATATTTTGTCTAAAGAGATTTAAATTAAAGACCAGGTTTTAACTGGTCTTTTTTAAACTAATGAAAGAGAGGATCAAAGTGAGTTTAAATAAAAAAGAATTATTTAGTAAATTACTTCAGCAAATTAAATTAGAAGATTCAGCTGATCAATCTTACTTTCAAAATGCTGAAATTGACAAAATCGATGTCCATCAGAAATCAAATCGATGGCATTTTCATTTGATACTACCAGAGATTATGCCTTACGAAAAGTTTATAGAATTTGTTCATCATTTGGGTGTGGCCTTCGATGGGATTGCTAAGGTAGATTTCGAGATTAAAACTAAGAATAGTGGTTTTGATAATCGTAAGCTTGGTGATTATTGGCAATGGGTTGTAAATCACGCTGGAATTACTTCAAATTTAACGCATGAATTATGTAATAATAATTTACCAAAACTGATTGATGACCGAGTTACCTTTCTTGCTGAAAATGAAATCGTCAAAGATTTTCTAAATGGTAATGCTTTGGGACCAATTGAATCAACTTATCAAAGAGTTGGATTTCCTAAATTTTCCATTCATACCATGATTGATACTACAGCATCTCAAGAAAAAATAGATGATTTAAAGAAAAAGAAACAACAACGTGACGTTGAGTTGGCTCAAAAGGCGATGCAGGCTCTAAAGAATTCCTCAGGCAAATCACATCCAAGTAAGCATTCTAAAATGATTGGAAAGAAAATCAAAGATGATGTTGATATTACTAAGATGGTGGACATAACCGAAGAGGAACGTTCCGCCGTGGTTAGTGGATATGTTTTTGATAAAGAAATTCGATCATTACGATCTGGCCGCCAATTGATGATTTTAAAGGTTACTGATTATTCTTCGTCAATTGTTGTTAAAAAATTCTCCAAAAATGATGACGAAGAACAAGAATTTGCATCATTAAATGTAGGAGACTGGGTTAAAGTCCGTGGAAGCATTCAAGAAGATAACTACTCTCATGAATTGACACTTAATGCTTATGATATTAATCCAATTAAACACGAAGAAAGAAAAGATACTGCCCCTGAAAATAAAAAAAGGGTTGAGCTACACTTGCACTCTAACATGAGCCAGATGGACGCTACTAATTCGATTAGTGATTATGTTAGTCGCGCTAAAAAGTGGGGCCATCCTGCAATTGCTGTTACTGATCATGACGATGTGCAAGCCTTTCCGGATGCCTATCATTCTGCAGTTGATAACGATATTAAAATGATTTATGGAATGGAAGCAAATGTCGTTGATGATGGTGAACCAATTGCTTATAACGATAAACATGTTGCTTTAAAGGATGCTACATACGTTGTCTTTGACGTTGAAACCACTGGTTTATCAGCAATTTACGATAAGGTTATCGAACTTTCGGCTGTAAAGATGCAAAATAACAATGTGATTGAACAGTTTGAGGAGTTTATTGATCCTGGTTTCCCATTGTCTGAACAAACTACCAATTTAACTTCAATTACCAATGATATGGTGGCTGGTTCTAAGTCTGAAGAAGAAGTCTTTAAGTTGTTCCGTGAGTTTTGTGGTGATGCAATCATTGTAGGACATAACGTTACTTTTGATATTGGGTTCATGAATACTGGTTACGAACGCCATGACATGAGTCGGATTAGTAATCCAATTATTGATACTTTGACGTTGGCACGTTTTCTGTATCCTAATTTTAAGAGTTATCGATTAAACACGTTAGCTAAAAAGTTTGACGTTTCATTAGAGCACCATCACCGTGCGATTTATGATGCAGAATCAACTGGTCATTTAAATTATCTTTTTTTAAAAGAGGCTGAAGATAAATATAACATTCAGTATCACGATCAGCTTAATGATCATATGGAGGAACATGATGCTTATAAGCATGCTCGTCCATTCCATGCGATTATCCTGGCGAAGACTCAAGCTGGTTTAAAGAATCTGTTTAAACTGGTGTCACTTGCTCATGTTGATTATTATTATCGGGTTCCTCGAATTCCTAGGAGTCAGCTTAAGAAGTTTCGGGATGGCCTATTGATTGGATCGGCCTGTTCAAGCGGTGAAGTGTTTACGGCGATGATGCAAAAGGGTAAAAAAGAGGCGCTTGATAAGGCTAAGTTTTACGATTATCTTGAAGTTCAACCTCAAGCAGCGTATCAGCCACTAATCGATCAGGGATTAATTAGTGATCGGGGTAAGTTACAAGAAATTATTAGTAATATGTATGAAATTGCCCATGAGCTAGATATTCCGTTAGTAGCAACTGGTGACGCTCACTATCTCGATCCTCATGATTATATTTATCGTAAGATCTTGATTAATTCTCAAGGTGGAGCTAACCCACTGAATCGCCAAGAATTACCAGATCTCCATTTTCGGACCACTGATGAAATGTTGAAAGATTTTAATTTTCTGGGTGAAGATAAAGCTGAAGAAATTGTAGTTGATAATACTAATAAGATTGCTTCCGAAATTGATGATGTAAAACCCTTAAAAGACAAGTTGTATACACCAAAAATGGAGGGTGCTAAGGACGAAATTAGAGATCGAACGATGAATACAGCGCATCGTTTGTATGGCAATCCGCTTCCTGAAATTGTCCAGAAGCGTCTTGATAAGGAACTGAAAAGTATCATTGGAAACGGCTTCTCTGTTATTTATTTAATTGCTCAAAGATTAGTTTCTAAAAGTAACAAGGATGGATATTTAGTAGGTTCTAGAGGCTCAGTTGGATCGAGTTTAGTTGCCACTATGTCTGGAATTACTGAAGTTAATCCACTTCCTCCCCATTATCGTTGTCCTAAATGTCAGTACTCGCAATTTTTCACTAAAGGTGAATATAGTTCTGGATTTGATTTACCACATAAAAAGTGTCCAAAGTGTGGAACAGTTATGGTTGGTGATGGGCACAACATCCCCTTTGAAACTTTCTTAGGATTTAAGGGAAATAAGGTTCCGGATATTGATTTAAACTTTTCTGGAGACTATCAACCAATTGCTCATAATTACACCAAGGTTCTTTTCGGTGAGAATAATGTTTATCGGGCCGGAACGATTGGAACCGTTGCTGACAAGACCGCTTACGGATACGTAAAGGCTTATGAACGGGATACCGGGAAACGCTTTCGAAATGCGGAGATTGATCGATTATCTAAGGGTGCTACTGGCGTTAAAAGAACAACGGGACAACATCCAGCTGGAATCATTGTTGTGCCAGACTACATGGATATTTATGATTTTACTCCCATTCAGTATCCGGCTGAAGATCAAAATGCAGCATGGAAAACGACCCATTTTGATTTCCATTCTATTCACGATAATATTTTAAAAATCGATATTTTAGGACACGATGATCCGACGATGATCAGAATGCTTCAAGATTTATCAGGGGTCGATCCGACAACGATTCCAATGGATGATCCGGGTGTGATGTCATTGTTTGCTAGTCCTAAGATTCTTGGTGTGAGTCCTGAACAAATTTTTTCAAAGACAGGGACACTTGGAATTCCTGAATTTGGGACGCGTTTTGTGCGTGGAATGCTTGAAGAAACTAAACCAAGTAATTTTTCTGAATTATTGCAAATCTCTGGGTTGTCACATGGGACCGATGTTTGGTTAGGAAATGCTGAAGAACTGATTAAGGATGGGACGGCTACCATTGCGAATGTGATTGGATGTCGTGATAATATTATGACTGATTTGATCAACTGGGGGTTAGATTCAGAAACCTCATTTCAGGTCATGGAACAAGTTAGACATGGTCGTGGAATTAAGGATGAGTGGCAGGATAAAATGACAGACGTTGGTGTTCCGCAGTGGTACATTGATTCTTGTTTAAAGATTAAGTATATGTTTCCGCGAGCTCATGCGGCTGCTTATGTGTTAATGGCACTAAGAGTGGCTTACTTTAAAGTCTATTTTCCACTCGTTTACTATGCCGCTTACTTTTCTGTTCGGGCTGATGATTTTGACATTGTGGCTATGAGTCATGGAAAAGAAGCAGTTAAATCAAGCATTAAGGCAATCAACGATAAAGGGACCGAAGCATCCACTAAAGAGAAAAATCTTTTGACTGTTTTGGAAATTGCCAATGAAATGTTGGAGCGGGGCTATGAATTTGAGATGGTCGACATTAATCGCTCGGACGCTTCTGAGTGGTTAATTGATGGTAAAAAATTAATCGCACCATTTCGAGCAATTCCTGGATTAGGTTTAAACGTTGCTAAACAAATCGTGGCGGCTCGAGAAGATAAGCCATTTATTTCAAAGGAAGATCTTGCTAAACGTGGTAAAGTTTCTAAAACCATTATTGAATTTATGACCCAAAATGGAGTCTTAAGTGAATTACCCGATGAAAATCAGTTAAGTCTGTTTGATATCTAGGGCTTTTTGATATTATTTGGGTTATATGGTATAGTTATATCAGTAATAATAAACTCTTCTGATGAGTGAGCAGGGATGCTCGCTCTTTTTATTGGTATTTTTTAGGAGGTAAAGTATTTGAGCGAAGTTATTGATAGAGTTACTAAAACCGTTCAACCGATTTTAGATGATAACAATTTTTACCTTTATGACATTGAGTATGTTCAAGAGGGTGGAAGCTGGTATTTGCGAGTTTATATTGATAAAGACCAAGGAATTAGTTTGGATGACTGTGTTTTGGTTAGTGATCAGTTAAGTGAAAAACTTGATGAATTGGATCCAGATCCATTTGACGAACCATACTTCTTAGAGGTGTCTTCGCCAGGTGCCGAACGGCCATTAAAACGGGAGTCTGATTATCAAAATGCAATTGGTGATTATATCCACGTTTCTTTATATCAAAAACTCAATGGGAAAAAGTCTTTTGAGGGAACCCTCAAAAGTGTTGATGATGATAAATTAACGTTAGCAATTAAAGATAAAACGCGAATTAGTGAACTTGAAATTCCGCGAAAATTAATTTCAAAAGCTAGATTAGCAATTGAATTTTAGTTAGGAGATTAAAATGAGTAAAGAATTAGTAAGTGCGCTTGATCAACTTGAAAAAGAAAAGGGCGTAAAAAAAGAGGTTGTGATCGATGCCTTAGAAGCAGCATTGTCTTCGGCTTACAAACGTAACTTTGATCAGGCTCAGAACGTCGAAGTTAACTTCGACGAAAAAACTGGAAGTATTCATGTTTACGCTGTTAAAAAAGTAGTTGATAATGTTGAGGATCAACGGTTAGAAGTTAGCTTGGATGAAGCTTTAAAGATTAATAAAGGGTACGAGCTTGGTGACGAAATTAAGTTTGAAGTTACACCAAAGAACTTCGGAAGAATTGCTGCCCAAACCGCTAAACAAGTTATTACTCAAAGGGTTCGTGAAGCTGAACGTGAGACCGTTTATGACAAGTACAGTAAGTATCAAGATGAACTTGTAACTGCTGAAGTAGAACGTCAAGATAGTCGTTTTGTGTATATGAACCTTGGTCAAGTTGAGGCCGTGATGGCTAAAAATGATCAGATGCCAAATGAAACTTATCGTCCACAGGACAAGTTAAAAGTGTATGTTACAAACGTTGAAAATTCCTCAAAGGGACCACAAATTTTTGTAAGTCGAACTGCACCTGGAATGCTAAAACGACTCTTTGAACAAGAAGTTCCCGAAATTTATGATGGAACAGTTGAAATTGTCTCGATCGCAAGGGAGGCCGGCGACCGTGCTAAGGTGGCTGTTCGTTCTAATAGTTCTGATATTGATCCAGTGGGAACTAGTGTTGGACCTAGAGGAACCAGAGTGCAAACAATTGTAAATGAACTTGGTGGAGAAAATATGGACATTGTCCAATGGGATGAGAATCCAGCTGAGTACATTGCCAATGCATTGAAACCCGCTGACGTTATTGACGTTATTTTTAAAGATGGAGACGATCGTTCTTGTACCGTTGTTGTTCCAGACGATCAGTTGTCGTTAGCAATTGGGAAACGTGGTCAGAACGCACGGTTAGCCGCTAGACTGACTGGATACAAGATTGACATTAAATCCGAATCAGAAATGGATGGCACTGACGAAAGTGACAGTGAAGATAATCATTCTACTGATGATGTTTCATCAAATGAAGACGAAAACGAGGAATAATTTTTGAGGAGGTACTGTTATGAGAAAAAGAAAAGTGCCAATGCGAAAAGATGTGGTGTCGGGTGAAATGGCACCTAAACGACAATTAGTAAGAATTGTTCGTGATAAAGAGGGTAATGTGTCAGTCGATCCAACTGGGAAAAAATCTGGTCGAGGAGCTTACGTAAAAATTGACGTAACAATTGCCAAAAAAGCCAAGCGGGATAAAATCCTTGATCAAGTTTTTGATGTAACTTTAACAAATGATTTTTATGATGAACTTATTAGTTACGTCGACCATAAGCAGGCTCGACAGGAATTGATTGATAATGACAAATTATAATAAAGTCTTAAACTTATTGGGAATTGCAAGACGAGCTGGTAAAATAATATCAGGTGAGGGGATTGTCTTGAATGCAATTAAAAAGGGACAGATTAATTACCTGTTTATTGCATCAGACTGTGGTGCAAGTACCAAAAAGAAGTTTCTCGATAAAAGTAAATTCTATGAAGTTCCAGTTAATACTGGTATGCTTAAAGATGATCTTAGCGACGCGATTGGGATGAAACGATCAATCGTAGCGATTAAGGATAAAGGATTTTCGAAAAAATTTAAAGAATTAAAATAATACAAGTAAAGGAGTGTGATTATATGGCCAAAAAAAGAATTTATGAATTAGCCAAAGAGCTTAATATACCTAGTAAACGTGTGATTGACACTGCTAAGTCAAATGGTTTTACGGTTAAAAACCATATGTCATCGCTTGATTCAAATCAGGAGAAGACCGTCCGAGGCGCGCTTAAGAATAGTCAGAAAGCGACCAGTGGAAGTGAACAACGGCATGCTCCAGCAAAAAAGACTGCTGACTCCCATAACGGAAGTAATGGTCACAATACTGCAAAACATGAAAATGGTCAGAATAACAATCATTTTGGTAGAAGCAATCATTCTAACAATCAGCATCGACCAAGTAATTCTGAACATAAACAAGTAAATAAACATCAAAATAATGGGAAAACAAGTAATCAGCGTCCAGAAAATGCTCATAGCAATGGTGTTCATACTAGTGGTCAGCACCGGAATCAGAATTCAAGTAATCATTTTAATCACAACAATCATCAAAATAGTCAACATTCGCACACGAATAATAGTCAAAGTGCGACCCATGCGAATAGTAATCGTCCCGCAACTGCAAATAGTGCAAGCAAGAAGCCGGTTAATAATACTTCTAAGCCACATAATAACGGAAGTGGAAAATTTGGTGGTAGTTTGAACCGCAACAAAAATAAAAAGGGCAAGAAGCGTAATAAGCGTCGCGATAATCGTTATAATATGTATTCTAAGAATCAACGAATTCGTCAGAATCACAAAAAGAATGCGGCGCCAACCCGTAAGAGTCGTCCATTACCTAAAGTTTTAATCTATCAGGATGGTATGAATGCGCAGGATCTTGGTAAGTTACTGCATCGGGAACCAGCAGAGATTGTTAAAAAATTATTTATGCTGGGAATGATGGTTAATCAGAATCAATCCTTGGATAAGGATGCCATTGAACTTCTTGCCACCGATTATGGGATCGAAGCTAAAGAAAAAGAAAATGTTAATGTATCAGATATTGACAAGTTCTTTAATGAAGAAGAGCATAACACCGATTACCAAGAAAGCCGTCCACCCGTTGTTACCATCATGGGACACGTTGATCATGGTAAAACCACGTTACTAGATTATCTTCGTCATTCACACATTACAGCAGGTGAAGCCGGTGGAATTACTCAAGCTATCGGTGCTTATCAGTTAAAACATGGCGATAAGACCATTACCTTCCTTGATACTCCAGGACATGCTGCTTTTACTGCCATGAGAGCTCGTGGTGCTGACATTACCGATGTGACTGTTTTGGTAGTGGCAGCTGATGATGGTGTTATGCCACAGACTGTTGAAGCAATTGATCATGCTAAAGCAGCGGGAACTCCAATTATTGTGGCAGTTAATAAAATTGATAAACCGAATGCCAATCCACAACATGTTAAAGAGCAATTGATGAACTATGGATTGGTTCCTGAAGATTTTGGTGGAGATACGATTTTTGTTGATATTTCTGCTAAAAATGGAACTAATGTTGATGAATTGTTAAATATGATCTTACTTCAGTCCGATGTGCTTGAACTTAAGGCTAATCCAAAACAAAATGGAGCTGGCTCAGTCGTTGAAGCAAGATTGGATAAGGGTAAGGGTCCTGTTGCTACCCTTTTGGTTCAACAAGGAACTTTGCACGTTGGGGATCCAATCGTTGTTGGTGACACTTTTGGTCGAGTTCGAACCATGACTAATGAGAACGGGAAAGAAATCAAGAATGCTAAACCATCAACTCCAGTGGAAATTACGGGGTTAAATGATGTTCCTGAAGCCGGTGATCGTTTTGTTGTCTTTAATGACGAAAAGACTGCTCGTGCTGCTGGAGAAGAACGAGCTAAAGAAGCCCAAATCGAAGAACGGAAGCAAAATAACCGTGTTACTCTTGATAACTTGTTTGATTCAATGAAACAAGAAGATATGAAACAGGTTAACGTAATTATTAAAGCTGATGTACAAGGATCAGTGGAAGCCTTAGCTGGAAGCCTCAAAAAAATCGATGTTGAGGGAGTTAAGGTTAACGTTATTCATGCCTCTGTTGGTGCGGTGAACGAAAGTGATGTTGCACTTGCTGAAGCAAGTAATGCCATCATCATTGGTTTTAATGTCCGTCCTACTCCGCAAGCTAAAGCTCAATCTGAAACTGATAAGGTTGATATTCGTCTTTATCAAGTTATCTATAACGCCATTGATGACGTGGAAGCTGCAATGAAAGGCATGCTTGATCCAACTTATGAAGAAGAAGTTACTGGTAATATTGAAGTAAGACAAATTTATAAAGCTTCTAAAGTTGGAACGATTGCTGGTGGAATGGTTCTTGATGGGTACGTAAAAAGTGATAGCAAAGTTCGTCTGATTAGAGATAATGTTGTGATTTATGATGGAGAGCTTGGTAGTCTAAAGCGTTTTAAAGATGATGTTAAAGAGGTTAAACAAGGCTTTGAGTGTGGTTTAACGATTGAAAACTATAATGACATTAAAGTTGGAGATAAAGTCGAAGCATACCACATGAAAGAAGTCCAACCTAAGTAGATACCGTAAGGAGTGATTGTCATGGCACAATATCGTGTTGGAAGACTACAGCAGGAAATTCAAAAAGAAGTCGACGATATTTTACTTAAGCGTGTTCGTGACCCACGAGTTCAAGGAGTAACTATTACTGGTGTTGAAGTTACTGGTGATTTGCAACAAGCTACGATTTATTACAGTAGTTTATCTGACAAGAAGTCTGAACAAGAAAAGGTTCAAAAGGGCTTGGATAAAGCAACTGGTTTAATTCGAGGCGAGTTAGGTCATCGGTTAAGTATCTACGTTACTCCAGAGATTCATTTTGAACGGGATGGATCCATTCAATACGGAAGTAAGATTGATCGTTTGATTGATAATTTAAATAAAAAAAATAAGTAAAAAATTGACTGGAAATATTTATTTCCGGTCTTTTTTGCGTATATGGTACAGGAGTGAGTGAATTGGTCACTGGAATTATCCCTTTGTATAAGCCTAGGGGAATGACGAGCTTTGATTGTGTGAGTAAGATTCGACACATTATTGGACAAAAAAGAGTGGGCCATAGTGGCACACTTGATCCTAATGTAGATGGAGTTTTACCGATTTGTTTGGGCCATGCCACTAAAGTAGTTGATTATTTAATGCAATCAGGGAAGGTTTATAGTGGGTCAATTACGTTAGGTTTTTCCACTACTACCGAGGATTTAGATGGTGAAATTATTGATACTAATTTTGATTTTCAGCCAATCACAGATCAAGAAATTGACGAAGTCTTGAAATCATTTTTGGGGATTTCGACCCAGATTCCTCCCATGTTTTCCGCTGTTAAAGTGAATGGAAGAAGGTTATATGAGTACGCACGTGCTGGTATGAAAGTTGATCGGCCTAAAAGACAAATTAACGTTAGTCAATTTGTTCGTATCAATGCGAGTTCCTACAATCGTGATACTCACACCCAAACCTTTAATTTTGAGGTGAAGTGTGGAAAGGGAACTTATATCAGAACTTTGGCAACTGATTTTGGAAAAAAAGTTGGCATCCCAGCTGTGATGTCAAGTTTAACTCGGACTAAAAGTGGTGGATTTAATCTTTGCGATACAGTAACTTTTAAAGATATTAAAGAAGCCATGAATTCTAATCAAATCAATAAAGTTGTTTTTCCAATTTCACATGCTCTTAAAGATTTTAAGACTATTGTGATTAATAAAGAGCAGTGGAATCGTGTTCAAAATGGCGGTTTTTTAAGTATTGATGAGATCGCTTGTCAAGATGAAGTGATAGTTTTAAAGTATAATAATATTGATCGAGCTTTGTATTATAGAAATGAACAGGAAAATAATTATAAGCCCAAAAAAATGTTTGATTTAGATTAGAGGAAATTATGGAAGTCAATTATTTATCATACCCACTTGATAAGAACGAAAAAAATCGTCCCCAAGTCATTGCCATGGGGTTTTTTGATGGAGTTCACCTGGGACATCAAAAAGTGATTAATCAAGCTAAACAAATTGCTAAACAAAAAAAACTTCCTTTGGCAATTTTAACTTATGATCATCACCCGTCGTTAGTGTACAAGAAGTTGGATGGAAATGAAAAACGTTATTTAACCCCGCTTAATCGTAAATTACATTTATTTGAGCAACTGGGGGTTGATGTGGTCTATGTCATCAATTACAACTTTGCTTTTCAAAATCAAAATCCCCAAGAATTCGTTGATAATTATTTGATTGGATTGAATGCTGATACGGTTATAGCAGGATTTGATCATACTTATGGAGAACAAAATGCGGGCATGAAGGAGCTCCCTCAATATGCCAGGGAGCGATTTGATGTAGTCAGTGTGGCCGCTGATGAAATGGACGACAAGAAGGTTAGTTCTACTAGGATTCGTCGAAATCTTGAACAGGGACACATCCGGACGGTTAACGATCTTTTGGGATATGAATTCGAAAATGACGGAGTGGTTGTTCATGGGTTTGCTCGTGGTCGTGAATTAGGCTTTCCCACTGCTAACGTTGAGTATTCGGCAAAACAGCAGTTGCCCAAACTTGGGGTGTATGTGGTCCAGCTTGAAGTTAATGGTACGTGGTACAAAGCGATGGCATCAATTGGCAAAAATGAGACGTTTGGAAATGATAATCCAGTTACTTTAGAAATTAATATTTTGGATTTCGATCAAAATATCTATGGTAATCACGTCAGAGTTAGATGGTTATCGAAAATGAGAGATGAGGTCAAATATCAGGGGCGGAAACCGTTGGTTGATCAATTAAAAATTGATGAAAGTAACACCCGATCTTATTTTAAGAAATACATTAATTCTCACCAGTAAACTTATTTCTTGACGTTCTTTAATACCTTTGGTAAGGTATAAATGTACGTTAGCACTTGATAATAAAGAGTGCTAAAAGAGGTGGTAAGAATGCTCACAAAGAGACAAGATATGATTCTAAAGTACATTGTTGATGACTATACTAACAATGGTGTTCCAATTGGATCAAAACGCTTGGCTGATCAACTCCCAATGAATGTTAGTTCGGCTACCATTCGTAATGAGATGGCAGTTTTAAGTGGTCAAAATTTGATTCAAAAAGTTCATACTTCGTCTGGAAGAGTTCCTTCAAATGAAGGATATCGATATTACATTGATAATTTGGTTAATCCTGTACTGGTTGGCAATGAAGAAAAAAGTTTGATTCATAATGCTCTGGGAGGAACATTTCAACAAATTGATGATATTGTTAAACAATCTGCTGATATTTTGTCCAGCTTGACCGATTATACCGCGATGACTTTGAGCCCAGAACAGACTAATACCGAAACTTTACAACATTTTCAACTAATTAAGTTAGCCGATCACCAAATGATGGCAATTATGGTGATGAATGATGGGCAAGTTGAAAGTCAGCCCTTTATAACTAATCACCAAATTGATGAAGATAAGTTACTTCAAGTAACTAATTTAGTTAATGACAAGCTTTTTGGTAAGACAATTCCGGAAGTTTTAGAGGCACTTAAAAGTACAATTCCTGACGAAATTAGACACTATTTAACTTCTTCAGAAAACTTTGTTGGAGCTTTTGAATACGTCATTAATAAATCGCTTAAAGACCATTTCTTTGTTAGTGGAAGAATGAATTTATTGGATACAATGGATGATAAGAACGATCTAAAAAATATTAAGCCACTTTATTCAATGTTTGGAAATAACTCGAATATGGCAAAAATTTTAGATAATGAATCCAAACCCATTTCAGTTATGATTGGTTCTGAACTACGAAATGATTTATTGAAAAATTATAGTATTATCTCTGGAACTTATGATGTTGGAATTCATGGTGTTGGTAGGATTGCCGTAATTGGTCCTACCAGAATGTCTTATCCTAAGGTTTTGGGCCTAGTTGATGCGTTTAAAGATGAACTTCAGAAACGAATCAATGGATACTATGATAATTATGATAAATAAAAAGGAGGTTCAAAATGGCGAGCGATAATGAAAAGCAAAGTAAAGATTTAGATGATAAAACGGAAAAGGTTGATGAATCGAGTAAGTCAGAGCAAGAAGTCAAAACGGACAAAAAAGATGATTCTGCAAAAAAGATTGATGAACTAAATCAACAACTAGATTCAGTTCAAGACAACTACTTACGAGCAGAAGCTGAGATTCAGAACATTCAAAATCGAAACAAAAAAGAGCGTGCTGATTTAGCAAAGTATGGTGCACAAGATCTTGCTAAAGACGTTGTGCCTGTGATGGATGATTTAAAAAGAGCTCTTGACGTTGACGTTTCTGACGAAAACGGTAAGCAACTCAAAAAGGGGATCGAAATGGTCCAACAACATCTTGAAAAAGCTCTGAAGGATAATGATATTTCGGAAATTAATGCTAATGGAGTGGAATTTGATCCTAGTTTTCATCAAGCTGTTCAAACGGTTGCTCCAAGTGATGAACATCCAAAGGGAACCGTAGTATCGGTACTTCAAAGCGGTTATAAAATTGCTGATCGGGTCTTAAGACCAGCAATGGTAGTAGTGGCACAGTAATTAAATAGTTATTAAATATATAAAAAGAAGGTTTAAGTTATGGCAAGTAATAAAGTTATTGGAATTGATTTAGGAACAACTAATTCAGCTGCAGCCGTTATGGAAGGTAATGAACCAAAAATCATTACCAACCCAGAGGGATCAAGAACGACCCCATCAGTAGTTGCTTTTAAAGATGGCGAGATTCAAGTTGGTGAAGTTGCTAAGCGTCAAGAAATTACTAACCCAGATACTGTTGTATCAATTAAGAGTCACATGGGTGAGCAAGGATACAAAGTAAAGGCAAACGGAAAAGAATATACTCCACAACAAATTTCAGCTATGATTCTTCAATACATTAAAGGCTATGCGGAAGATTACATTGGTGACACTGTTAGTGAAGCTGTTATTACCGTTCCTGCTTACTTTAATGATGCACAACGTCAAGCTACTAAAGACGCTGGTAAAATTGCTGGGCTTGATGTTAAGAGAATTATTAACGAACCTACTGCTGCTTCACTTGCATATGGTTTAGACAAAAAAGATAAAGATGAAAAAATCTTGGTTTATGATTTAGGTGGAGGTACTTTTGATGTTTCCGTCCTTGAATTAGGTGACGGAGTCTTCCAAGTTCTTTCAACTAATGGTGATACTCACTTAGGTGGGGATGACTTTGATAAGAGAATCATGGACTGGTTAATCGATAACTTCAAGAAGGAAAATGGGGTTGACCTTTCGAAGGATAAGATGGCTTTACAACGTTTGAAAGACGCTGCTGAAAAAGCTAAGAAAGACTTGTCAGGTGTAACTCAAACTGAAATCTCACTTCCATTCATTTCTTCTGGTGAAAATGGTCCGCTTCATTTACAAACCACGCTTACACGTGCTAAGTTTAACGAATTAACTTCTGACTTAGTTGAAAAGACTAAGGCTCCTTTAGACAATGCTTTGAAGGATGCTGGACTTTCAGCTAGTGATATTGACCAAGTAATTCTTAATGGTGGTTCAACTAGAATTCCTGCTGTTCAAGAGGAAGTTCAAAAGTGGACTGGTAAAGAACCAAGTCATTCAATCAACCCCGATGAAGCTGTTGCTTTAGGTGCAGCTATTCAGGGTGGAGTAATTACTGGTGACGTTAAGGATGTTGTTTTACTTGATGTTACTCCACTATCACTTGGTATTGAAACGATGGGTGGGGTATTCACTAAGTTAATCGATAGAAATACAACCATCCCAACTTCCAAGTCACAGACTTTCTCAACTGCTGCTGATAATCAAACGGCCGTTGACATTCATGTTTTGCAAGGTGAACGTCCAATGGCTGCTGATGATAAATCATTAGGTCGATTCCAATTAACTGATATTCCTGCAGCACCAAGAGGTGTTCCTCAAATCGAAGTTACCTTTGATATCGATAAAAACGGAATTGTAAATGTTTCTGCTAAAGATAAGGGAACTGGAAAACAGCAAAAAATCACCATCAAAGATTCCAATGGTCTATCAGACGACGAAATCGATAAGATGATGAAAGAAGCCGAAGCAAATGAAGATGCCGACAAGGAAAAGAAGAACAAGGTTGATCTAGATAATGAAGTTGACCAATTGATCTTCCAGACTGATAAGACATTGAAAGATGTTAAAGGCAAAGTTTCAGATGATGAGATTAAAGCCGCTCAGGATGCTGAAGACGAACTCAAAAAAGCTAAAGAAGATGGCGATACTGATGCAATGAAGACTAAAAAGGATGCTTTGAACGAAAAAGTTCAAGCATTAGCGGTTAAATTGTATCAACAAAACCAAGGCCAAGCTGATCAAGGACAACAAGGTGGAAATAATGCTAACGGTGGATCATCTAATGGAAATGATGATAATACTGTTAATGGTGACTACCATGAAGTTCATGATGATGACAACAAGTAATTGTGGCAGTTGATGCTATTAACAATTGATGAAAAGCTAAAGTCAGTTTGATGGGCTTTGGCTTTTTGTTGTATTATTTGAGCTTGGAGGCGAACTAATGGCTAATAAAGATTATTACAAAGTATTAGGCGTGGACAAAAGCGCCAGTGAAGATGACATTAAGCATGCCTATCGAAAATTATCAAAAAAATACCATCCAGATATTAATAAAGCTCCAGATGCAGAGGCAAAGTTTAAGGAAATAACCGAAGCATATGAAGTTTTAGGTGACAAAAAGAAACGAGCCAATTATGACCAGTATGGTTCAGCTGATGGTCCCCAAGGATTTGGAGGCTTTGGTGGCGGAGCCGGTGCTGGTGCAGGCGGACAAGATGCCGGATTTGGTGACTTTTCTGATATTTTCAATGATATTTTTGGTGGTGGCGGAAGACGTCGTCAAGCTGACCCAACTGCACCACGTCGTGGACGAGATTTGCAATATCAGATGACACTTACATTTGATGAAGCTGTTTTTGGGACTAAAAAGACCATTAAGTATAATCGTGAAGAAACTTGTCCGACCTGCCATGGCACTGGGGCTAAGCCCGGGACTAAACCAGAGACTTGTTCTAACTGTCATGGAAGCGGTTATGTTACTAAAACGGTTAATACCCCGCTCGGTCAGATGCAGACCCAGGAACCATGTCCAGTTTGTGGCGGCACTGGAAAAGTAATTAAAGAGAAGTGCCCAACCTGCGGTGGTACTGGAAAAGTTGAGAAACAACATTCTCTTGAAGTTACGGTCCCTGCTGGTGTCGAAGAGGGACAGCAAATGCACATGCAGGGTCAAGGTGATGCCGGTGAAAATGGCGGTCCTTATGGTGACTTGTACGTGATCTTTAGAGTTCTTCAAAGCAAGTACTTTAGAAGAGACGGATCTACTATCTACTTTGATCAACCAATTTCATTTGCCACTGCTGGTTTAGGTGGAGAAATTAAAGTTAAAACCGTTCATGGTGACGTTGATTTGAAAATTCCTGCAGGCACCCAGACTGGGACGGTCTTCCGTTTAAGAGGGAAAGGTGCGCCTAAACTTCATGGAAATGGTAATGGTGACGAAATGGTAAAAGTTAAGGTTCAGACGCCAAAGAAACTTAACTCTAAACAAAAAGTTGCTTTACAAGCCTTAGCTGAAGCTAGTGGTGATACTAATGTTGAAGAAGGCAAGAATTTCTTTGATAAAATGAAAGATGCTTTTAAATAAACAAATAAAGGAGCGGTTTAAAGACCGCTCCTTTATTTGTTTGTTATACATATATCGGGTTGTTATAATAATAGTAACGACTTGGACGAATTAATAATGAAAGTAGGAAAATATCGTGGATTATAAAAAAATGAAGGAAAAGCAACGCCGGACGAGGAATTTTGCTATTGTTGCTCATATTGATCACGGTAAGTCAACTTTAGCCGACCGAATTTTGGAGTTGACTGACACAGTTTCTAAAAGGGACATGCAAGATCAAATTTTGGATAATATGGATTTGGAACGGGAACGTGGAATTACCATCAAGTTAAATGCGGTTGAGTTAACTTATCATGGTAAGGATGGGATTGATTATGTATTTCATTTGATTGATACTCCCGGACACGTAGACTTTTCTTATGAAGTTTCTAGGAGTCTGGCTGCTTGTGAGGGTGCCTTACTGGTTGTTGATGCCACTCAGGGAGTCCAAGCGCAAACCTTAGCTAACGTTTATTTGGCTTTGGATGATGACCTTGAAATTATTCCTGTCATTAATAAAATTGATTTGCCTTCAGCAGAGCCCGAGAAAACTAAAAAAGAGATTGAAGATGTTATTGGATTAGATACCTCTGATGCGGTTGAGATTAGTGCTAAGACTGGACTCGGGGTTGAGAACTTATTAGAGGAAATTGTTAAAAAGATTCCTGCTCCAAAGGGAAATATTGAGGGTCCGCTTAAGGCGTTGGTTTTTGATTCAGTTTACGATGATTATCGTGGCGTAGTACTAAGTGTTCGTTTGTATGATGGAGTCGTAAAGCCTGGAGATCAAATTCGCTTGATGAACAGTGGAAGTGAATATGAAGTCACAGAAGTTGGTGTTAACTCGCCGAAGCCACTTCAACGAAAGTACTTAATGGCTGGGGATGTGGGATACATTACTGCCAGCATTAAAGATATCACTAAAACGCGAGTTGGCGATACAGTTACTGACGCAAACAATCCAACTGATAAAGCTCTACCAGGATACCGTGAAATGATTCCCATGGTTTATGCTGGATTGTATCCAACTGATAATGCGAAGTTTGGTGATTTAAGGGAAGCACTTGAAAAACTTAAACTAAACGATGCTTCACTTGAATTTGAGCCGGAATCGTCTGAAGCACTGGGCTTTGGATTTCGTTGTGGGTTCCTTGGATTACTTCACATGGACGTGGTTCAGGAACGTCTGGAACGCGAGTTTGGGCTGGATTTAATTACTACGGCTCCGTCAGTAACTTATCATGTGGATTTAAATGATGGAAGTACACTTGAAGTTGAAAATCCATCTGAAATGCCAGATGTATCAGCAATTAAGGATATTAAGGAACCATTTGTTAAGGCTAGTATCATGGTGCCAAACGATTATGTTGGTGCTGTGATGGAAATGTGTCAAGATCGACGTGGTCAGTTTGTCACGATGGAGTATCTAGACGATGCCAGAGTGAATGTCATTTATCAAATGCCCTTATCAGAAATTATTTTTAATTTTTTCGACAAATTAAAATCAAGTACGCATGGTTATGCATCACTTGACTATGAATTATCTGAGTATCGACAAAGTGATCTAGTTAAAGTGGATATTCTATTGAACGGTGATAAGGTCGATGCTTTAAGTTTTATTTCCCATAAACAGTTTGCTGCCGGCCGAAGTCGTGAAATTGTTAAAAAACTCAAGAGTATTATCCCAAGACAAAATTTTGAAATTCCAATTCAAGCAGCAATTGGCGCTACCATTATTGCTAGGACTAATATTAAAGCTTATCGAAAAGATGTGACATCTAGAATTCATACTGGTGACCCTGATCGAAGAGCGAAGTTACTTGAGAAGCAAAAACGTGGGAAAAAGCGGATGAAAGCGGTTGGAAAGGTTGATATTCCCCAAGAAGCCTTCATGGCTGTCTTACAAACTGATGAAGACCAAAAAAGCGACAAATAGTAGTTGCCGCTTTTTTGATACTAACAATTATGGGTTATAATAAGTTAAATTTGATGATTGGAAGTGAATATATGTGGATGGTAAAGTCATTTGATCAATTAACTTTGAACGAATTATTTGATATTTATCAACTGAGATGCGAGGTGTTTGTAGTAGAACAAAAGATTACTTTGCAGGATATTGATGATAATGACAAGAAGGCATGGCATGTTTTTTTGCTTAACGATCAAAATCACGTTATTGCTTATGGTCGAATATATAAACAAGATTACTATATAACTTTTGGAAGAATTGCTGTTTCTGCCGAACAACGTGGGAAACATTTGGGAACAAAATTAGTTCAGAGAGTGATGAGGGTTATTAAAGAAAAATATCCTCATAAAGAGATTATTATTGAGGCACAAAAATACGTTGAAAATTTATATGCTTCATTTGGCTTTCGACCAGAAGGAGAAGTTTTCATTGAGGGAAATGTTGAACATGTAAATATGGCCCACGAACCGCTTTTTAAATAATAATTATGATATTTTAAAAATTAAAATTTATTATTTTATTTAGTACTAAAAACCACTATTATAGAATAGTGGTTTTTTAGTTTAAATGATATTATTCTTTCCGTTAATTGTTAATAAATTTCATGAAATGCCGGTATTATGATTATGAAAATCATTAGTTAATGTTATGGATTACACAATTGGATTGAGTACACTAATGAAGTGATATGACTAACTTTTCCAACTATCAAACGAAAGGGTTCTTTGTTTTTAATTATGAATTGCCACTATTAATCCCGTTGTCATGGGTGTTAAGATATGTGATATGGGAAACAATATAATTGTAAAAATTTCTTAGAAAAATTTTTTATAAGATAAAAATTGCTTTATGATTAGTCTTTGTGTTCTCTTATAAGGAGTATATTTTGATATTTTTTACTTATATACTTGATTAGTAACAGCTAATATAATATACTGTAAAAGTAAGGTAAAGATTAAAGAATTCACGCCAGGGGATTTGAATGTACAAAAAAAGCACTCAAATAGAGTGCTTTCTACGATTAGAGAGGTTCAAGAACTGTAGCATAGTTATGAGAAGTAACAATCTAATAAGTAAAGATCTATGAAATAAAAGAGCACACGTGTCTAAGACTAATAAGCAGTAGGAGTGGAAAGCCTTAGCTGATGTGAATGTTGAGAATGTGACAGAAATTTATTACCTCTCTAATCTACACTCTATATTTAATCACACTTTACGAAATTTTACCAGGGAATTCTCATAATTATGATGCTTATTTACCAAAGAAGTACTATCTGTTAGGTAGTACTTCTTTTTATTTTGGAATTGCCATGAACACAACCGTATTATTTGATGGGAATGAGTTCTTTTCACCGAATTCATCAAAGGAAATACTTTCACCAGGAGCTCCCAATTCATGTTTAGCGTCTTTTGTAATGGTTAAAAGATGTTCATGATCACGATCAATATCGTCAAGGGTGACGGCGTCTAATTCTACTTTTTCACCAGATGGCATTTTTACGGTAACTTTTCTAAGATCATGAACTCCATCGGCTTTGATTGCAAATGGGACATTTACTAGCATGTTATTTCCTCCTTTATACTTCATTATTCATTATACATATTTTTTGTTTGCATTTACAATATCTTTTATATTTTATAAATGATACATTTATCTTAATTTGTCACACTTTGAATTTTTTTATCAATTTCTCTCTTATGATCGAATAAAAAATGAAGCTATAAAAATAAAAAAATTTTTTTATGGACCAATGTTGGGCCAATTTATAAAAGTTAGGGTTGTTAGCAAATTTGTTTAGAGATTATAAGTGTGTAATGATGAAAAGTGAATTCAAATTTGTCGAAGGGATGATTATTTATGTCAGAGAAAAACAACATTGCGGCTTATGACATATTAAAGCCTAATTGGTATGTCAATCAGATGAAAGGTTGGAGCTTTAAAAGCTATTTGTTGCTCCTATTTGGTTTGGGAGTCATTGCTGGATCAACTGTCACACAACCACTTTCGTTTATTGCGATTATGACGATGTTAGCGGGGATGCTCGGATTTACTACTACCATTTCAATTACTAATACGAAACCATTAAATGGAATTTTTGGTTTGATTAGTGCTTTGATTTATATCTATGTTGCATTCACTGCTAAGAATTACAATGATATTATTCTCCAAACTACATACATTGTACTTTTGGATATTCCGGTCTTGTTAATTCCTAGTTGGGCTACTAATGTTGATGAACATATTAAGAAATTGACTGTTAAGGGTAACCTTAAAAAAACGTTTATGAATTGGGGGTTGACAGCTCTTTTCTTTGTTGTAGTATTAGGAGCTTTATATGCCTGGGAGCATGGATACAGTGATAGCCCTCGTCCTTTTGTAGATAGTTTTGCGGCCACAATTGGAATTACTGGTGCTTTACTTACGACTTTAAGGTTTCGGGATACTTATTATTTCTGGCTTGCCCAGGGGATTTTCTCGATTATTCTGTGGGGCATTACTGCATATCAGGGTGGTGCCAATTGGACGTTATTCTTAACTTACATTTTGTACTTATGTAATGACTTGTTAAGCTTTTTTGACAAAAACATTGCATGGTTCCATACGAAACCAACCAATCATTAATATTTAAATTGAAAGGACAGTGACTAGATGGTCACTGTCCTTTTTTATGATTTGGTACTGTATCCAGTTTGATAATTAATATTGTATCCTGGCTCGACGTTAAAAATGTACACGTTAAAGTGAATTTGATTACTTCCGACTGATTGGGCTCTCATTTGGACACCACGACTAAGTAATTCATTATTTCGATAAATCGGAGTGACCTGATATCTAACGTAGTTATTTGGATTTTCTTTTAGATAAGTAGCAATATCATCCTCATGATAAAGCATTAATGGGGAATTTAACGTCCTTGTCCCAGTTATTAAGTTTTTGGGATTATTGTTTTCACCACATAGTTGGTAACCAATCAGATGACTTCGGTTATATAACCAACCACTGTTGGTGTGTTTATTGTGCCATCCAGTGGGATTAAAGGTAAGTGGTTCACGTTTCTTAGTTGGCATTGTTTTAACGTTTAACATACCGTTAGCATCGGTGGCTCGGTTAAGATGATCAAGGTTACTAAATCGTAACCAGGGGCGTTTATTATGCAATTCTTCAGTAGAAAAATTAGGATTATTGTGATCAACTTCTACTTCTTGATTTCCGTCGTAATTTAAATCACTTAATTTTAAATCTGGTGCATGTTTCAATTGGTATTGAAGTTTTTTAAGCTTTGATTTTTTAGTGTCAAGTTGCCCTTGAAGTTGATTAATGCTTTTTTCAAGTTGCTGGGTATTTTCATTATCATGAAGGCTTTTGTGTTCGTTTGAATTGGTTTGTTGTGAACATCCAGCAAGTAATAAGGATAATACCATGATTGGAAATAGCAGGAACTTTTTCATCGTTTAGCCCTCCGATATCCAGCTGCTTGTGCGTCTGCCTCCGAGTTAAAGTAGATGATGTTTTGGCTGTTCATGTTGTAACCAGTTTGGCCGGGGACATGATAAATGTGTGAATTTTTATTTCCAACGACTCGCTGAGCGTTTGAAGTATTGATGTCATTGCTATTACTTTGATTTTGATGCTTTGGTGTAGGTCTTGTTTTTAAGGCATCAGAGTCGACTGTTTTGACATTTGAGACTGGGTTAATCGATACATATCTACTGTTTAGATCATTTTCCGTATGATTGATCTGTTTTGATAGTTGTTGATTCTGTTCAATGAGTGCTTTTTTCTGGGAAATTAATTCTGATCTACTAGATTTTGAAGCAGACAGAATTACTGCCGGAGTAGTGAATAGTAATGAGGTACAGCCGATTAATATTATTGCTTTCTTAATTCGATGCATGGCTATTATGCTCCGTTTCTACTTAATATAATTAGAATATCATAAAAAATAAAAGCAAAAAATTATATTTACAAAGCAAATGAAAGATAGTAATATTTAATACGAACAGATGTTCGGGTAGGTGATATTTTGAATTATGATGATGAACCTCATGGTGTTTACTTTTTCATTGATAATAAGTCTTTTTATGCAAGTTGTGAGAGTGTTAAACGTGGACTTAATCCACTTCGTTCGATTTTGGTGGTTATGTCGGAACAAGCTAATACAAATGGCGGATTAATACTGGCAGCTTCTCCTATGGCAAAAAAGTTATTTGGGATTAGCAACGTTAGTCGTCAGCGTGATCTTCCTGACGATGAAAGGTTGTTGATTGTTCCTCCACGAATGAACTTATACATTGAAAAGAATCTACAAATTAATGATATTTTTGCTGAATTTACCGATGAACATGACATTTTGCCATACTCAATTGACGAGTCATTATTGGATATGACTCATACTTGGAGGTTGTTTGGTAGTAGTTTGAGGGAAGTGGCTCTTAAAATTCAAGAGGAGGTCAGAAGCCGTTTAGGACTGTATACAACGGTTGGGATTGGTGACAATCCCGTTCAAGCTAAGCTAGCGTTAGACGTTTATGCGAAGCATGATTACGACCTGATTGGTGAGATTCATTACGAAGATGTTCCTGATAAGATTTGGAATATCAATAGATTAACGGATGTTTGGGGAATTGGAAAAAGAACAAAAGTCCATCTAAAGCGACTTCATATTAATAATATGTATGAATTGGCGCATGCTAACCCGTATCTGTTGAAAGAAAAAATGGGAGTCATTGGATTACAGCTATTTGCCACTGCATGGGGAATTGATCGAAGTAACTTGAGACAACCCCTGCATACTAAAGAAAAAAGTTACAGTAATTCTCAGGTACTTCCACGTGATTACGTTAAGCGGGATGAGATTGAAGTTGTTATTAGAGAAATTGCGAGTCAGGTTGCTTCACGAATTCGTAATCATGGACTGCAAGCCGGATGTGTGACGTTATGGGTTGGCTTTTCTTTTTCAATAAAACAGCTTATTGGTAGCAATGGTTTTTCTCAGTCAATGAAAGTTGAACCAACAGATGATGATCATGACCTTGGTCGTTATTTAATTGAATTGTTTGAAAGAAACTGGCACGGTGAAGTTGTGCGAAATATTGGAGTTGACTACAGTCATCTCTCAAATAAGGTTGGAGAACAATTAAACCTATTTAAGGATAATCAAAATATGATTAAGCAAAATGTGTTAAATAAAACCGGTGATCAAATTCGAAAACGGTTTGGTAACACGGCTTTATTAAATGCCAATAGTTTGTGTGTCGGTGCTACCGCAATTTCAAGATCTAATTTGGTTGGCGGACACAATGGAGGCAATTCTTATGAGTAATGATGTGATTTTTATTGGGAATCAAGTTTTATCCCATATTAATCATCTATTTTTGCGAATTCCTAAGACCCGCTACTGGATGATGATTGTTAATAACACTTTTGATAAAGAGTACGATTGGTTTTTGAGTTCTAAGAAGAAGTATCAACAGGAGCGATCGCAACCAATCTATGTTATTTCTGATTACGACTTGGAACTTTTAGAAAAGGTAGTTAACTATGTAACTGAATATAACCTGTTAACCATTTATTATCGTAATTTTGATGACATGGTTTGGCCTGATTCACAGAAGAAAATTCAAGATTAACTTAAAGTTAGGAGAACGTTATGAACGAAGAAGCTGTACATGATTTTTTTAAGTTTGATTATCATGATCGTGGGATTAAAAAATGGCAGGGTTATTTTTTATCAGATCATACCAGTAAACTAAATCAAATAAAGAAAGAAAAGGATAATGAGCAAACCAGAAAATTAGATGATCAGATGGATCACTCAAAAATTGATGAAATTCTGCAAAAATCGTTTGTCAGTCGACTGAGAGTGGAACTACAGTATGCTTATTATGACAAAAACGAACTAAAAGTGGAACAAATTATCGGTAGGATGAAAGGGTATTATAAGAACTTAGTAATTGTGGGAGACCAAATTCTTAAATGGAATGAAATTGTGAATGCTAAATTAATAAAATAAACTAGGATGATGGCTTTATTATTTATCATTAATGTCTTACAATGTAGTTGTTAGAGATTTCACATATGGTGAAAAATATATCATAAGGAGAATTATTATGGCACTTAGTAATTACTTTACCGGCATCCAACATGTTGGTATTCCAGCAAAAGATTTAGATGAAACGATTGATTTTTATAAGAAGTTAGGTTTTGATAAAGCTGGTCAATTCATGTATCAAGGAAATCGTTGTGCTTTTATGAAGTATGGCAATTTAATGATTGAGACATGGGAGGGCGATCCAGTTGCTGATAAAGATGGCGCTATTAACCATATCTCATTAAACACTACTGATGCTGACGCAGCGTTTAAAGAAGCTAAGAAAATGGGCTTAGATGTTCAGGAAGATGAAATTGATACTCGTCCATTCTGGGATAAGGGAATCCGTTTCTTTAACATTTATGGGCCTAACCACGAAAAAATTGAATTCTGTCAAATTGTTTAGTTTATAGTTTGAATGTTTATATTAAGACGTGGCGATACACGTCTTTTTGTTTGCTGGAAGTTAGATGCTTGCCAATTAAATATATCTCCATTATGATATAGACTAAAGGCTTTAAGAACGAGTTTTATTAAAAATATGAGAGGAGGATGAATATGTTAGATCAAACTAAAAGGTTTTTGCGCGATCAAGGATATCATTACAAAAAAACATATATCAGACCGTTAATTACTCCAGATAACGTCTATGTATTTCGCTTCGGTAAAGATAATTTAAATAATCGGCTCATTATTCGTTATGGCCATGGATGGACAGGGCGACAAAGAATTAAGGAAATTGATCTTCGATTGCATAAACAAAAGCATCCTCGAATTTTTAAGACAGAACGAGGATTGCTTAAGTATTTGGCTGGTCATTTGAAACAACACGAGCAGAAGCTTAAAAAAATTGAGGACAATAAAAATAATGCATCCAATTAACGGGTGCTTTTTTTATAAAAAGAATGAGGGATAACAATGAACTTAGTCGAGATTTCAGTTGAAACCAGTCACGAAGCAGTTGATGCGGTCGCTAATATTTTAATGGATCTTGGAGCAAATGGGGTTCAGATTAATGATAGAAATGATTATGAGGTTTTAAAACGAGAATCTAATTGGGATCAGTATGAATTGGGAGATTCTAAAGCTGATAACGATCTAGTTAACGCTAAAGTAAGTGCTTATTTTCAGGATGATATTGAGGTAGATGCGACCGTAAAAAAGATTCATGAAAAAGTTGCTGATTTAACGCGGTTCGGTTTGAATCCTGGTAAAAATGTGATAAATGTTCATGATGTAAAAGATGAGGATTGGGCGACATCTTGGGAAAAGTATTATCATCCAGAACGGGTGACACGATTTTTAACCGTTGTCCCAAGTTGGGAAGACTATGATGTCAAAAGCTCTGACGAGTTGATGGTAAAATTAGACCCTGGAATGGCATTTGGAACCGGCACCCATCCTACTACTAAACTTGCCATGCAAGCACTTGAGATTGTTATTAGAGGAAACGAAAGAGTGTTTGACGTTGGAACTGGATCTGGAGTGCTATGTATTGCAGCGAGGAAACTTGGTGCTGGCAATATAAATGCTTATGATGTCGATAAGGTGGCCGTTAAATCAGCTGAAAAAAACATTGAATTGAATTCTGGGATGAAGGGAATCAACGTTAGTGTTAATAATTTGTTAAATGGAATCGATGAAAAAGCAGATATTGTGGTAGCTAATATTTTAGCTGAGATTATCATTCCGTTAATCCCGCAAGCAGAACAATGTTTAAATGAAGGTGGCGTGTTCATTACTTCCGGTATTATTGCCGATAAATTAGAGCTAGTGATTGACGCGCTAAAAAAACATCATTTTAAGGTTGATCAAATTTTAAGTATGGATGATTGGCGATCAGTAATTGCAAAGAAAGATATTGAGGTTAATTAATTGCAACACTACTTTTTAGATAAGCCACTAAAAGTGGGTCAAATTGTTAAACTTCCAAACGATGTGACACATCATTTTGTTGGGGTTATAAGAGCAAAAGCTGGAACCAAGGCTGAGTTTGTTTCTAGTCAAAATATTATTTATATTGGGGAATTAGTTGATGAAACGGCCTCAACAATTAAGATTGTTGATGTAACTAGTCAAAATACTGAACTTCCGGTTAAAGTAACGATTATTTGTGGAATCCCGAAGGCGAGCAAAGCCGACCTCATCACGCAAAAGGCAACCGAAATGGGGGTCAGTGAGATTATTTTTGTGCCTACTGAGTGGTCAATTGCTAAATGGGGGAATAAGGCACCGAAGAAGATTAAGAGACTTCAAAAAATCGCTCAAAGTGCTGCCGAACAATCTCACCGAAATATTATTCCAATGGTGAAGTACACCGATTCAATCACTAAGGTAAAAAAACTTAGTAGTGATCAAAAAGTTGTGGCCTATGAGGAATCGGCTAAACAGGGTGAAAACAGTAAATTGTATGAATGTGTGTCGGAAATGAAGCCTGGCAAAAGCTTGACCGCTTTTTTTGGACCTGAAGGTGGAATTTCACTTAAAGAAATCGAACAATTAAAGCAAGATGGTTTTGTTCCCGTCGGATTGGGGCCGAGGATTTTGCGAACTGAATCAGCGCCTTTATATTTTTTATCAGCCGTTTCAACTATATTAGAATTAAAACAAGGTGAGTAGGATATAATGTCGAAAATTAAAGAATGGACACCACAAGAAATCTTTCGTGATGCTTCTGAGTATCTTGATGATAGTGATGTTCGAATGATAAAAAAAGCATATAAATTTGCCAAAATTGCTCATGAGGGGCAAGAACGTGCTTCTGGGCAGCCTTATATTAATCATCCTGTTGAGGTGGCAGGCATTTTAACTGATCTTCATATGGATGCAGAAACGATCACGGCTGGTTTTCTTCATGATGTGGTTGAAGACACCGGTGCAACGATTGAAGATGTTACTGAACTTTTTGGTAAACACGTTTCATTAATCGTTGATGGGGTTTCAAAGCTTAGTAAGATTAAGTATAAATCGAGTAAAGAACAACTTGCTGAAAATCACCGGAAACTATTACTAGCAATGTGCAAAGACATTCGAGTAATGATTGTTAAATTAGCGGATCGATTGCATAACATGGAAACGTTAGATGCTCTTCGCCCAGATAAGCAAAAGCGAATTGCTCAAGAAACTTTAGATATCTATGCCCCCTTAGCTGATCGGCTCGGAATTGGAACGATTAAGTGGGAATTAGAAGATCTTTCTTTGCGTTACTTAAAGCCTGATGATTATTATCAAATTGTTGATTTGATGAATTCCAAGCGGAATGAGCGAGTGGCATACGTTGATAATGCCGTAAAAAAAGTTCAACAAGCGATTAAGGGCCTGGGAATCAAGGGAGAAGTCTATGGAAGGCCTAAACATATCTACTCCATTTATCGTAAGATGCATGATAAACATAAAGATTTTAAAGAAATCTATGATTTACTAGCTGTTCGGGTGATTGTGAAATCGGTAAAGGATTGTTATGCAGTTTTAGGTGCAATCCATACTGAATGGAAACCGTTCCCAGATCGGTTTAAGGATTACATTGCAATGCCCAAGCCTAATATGTATCAATCGTTGCATACTACAGTTGTTGGTCCTGAAGGCAAACCACTTGAAATTCAAATTCGAACTGAGGAAATGCATCGAATTGCTGAATATGGTGTTGCTGCTCACTGGGCTTACAAAGAAGGTAAAAAGGACGAGGTTGAAAGTAATAAAAACAATGTTCAACTCAATCTTTTTAAAAAGATCATTGAAATTCAAGAGGAGTCAGAGGACGCCTCTGATTTCATGGATAGTGTCCAAGGGGATTTATTTAGCGACCGAGTTTATGCCTTTACTCCATCAGGTGATGTTATTGAATTACCCAAGGGGTCAATTCCGATTGATATGGCTTACTCAATTCATACGGATGTTGGTAATTCAACCACAGGGGCACGAGTTAATGGTAAATTAGTTCCCCTAGATTATGAAATTAAAAATGGAGATATTGTTGATATTATCACTTCCAGTAGCTCCGACGGTCCTGGCAAGAACTGGATGGGCATGGTTAAAACGCGTCGTGCTAAGCATAAGATTAAGCAATTTTTCAAACGGAGTAGTCACGATGATGACATTAATTCTGGAAGAGAAATACTTGAAAAAGAAATTGTCGATTCTGGATTTGATCCGGCTACCATTTTAACTGATGATAATTTATCCCGTGTTATCAATGAAATGCATTATACAAGTATCGATAATTTATATGCAGCCATTGGGTTTGGTGATATTCAACCTAACGGAGTTGTTAATCGTTTACTAGAACCAGAAAAAGATGAAATTGAGAAGAAACGACAAAAAGATGCCGAACGTGATGTATTAGAAGGTCATAAAACCATCTCACATGAGAGTGAGGACGCAGAACAAGGAAAGAAACCAGAAGATAACATCAAGATTCAAGGCGTTGACAACCTATTAGTTCATATCAGTCGTTGTTGTGATCCGGTTCCAGGAGATGACATTGAGGGATACATCACAATGGGAAATGGTATCTCAGTTCATAGAAGTAATTGTCCTAACTTAATTCAAGCAAAGAATGGTAATAATCGAATTATTAATCTTAGTTGGCGTAAAATTGATAATAATGTCATTACTTATAGTAGTGATTTAGAGATTCAAGGGTACAACCGAAGTGGTCTTTTAAACGATATCTTAAAACGAGTTAATTCTGCTACTAAGAATTTGAATTCAGTTGAAGGAAAGGTCATTCACGAAGACCTTGTTTCTATCCGAGTCTCTGTGGGCGTAAGAAATATTCAACAACTAAATCGCATTATTGATAGTGTGAGTGCTGTTCCTGATGTTTATGAAGTTAAACGAACGGAAGGATGAGGAAGATTGAAATTAGTGATTCAACGAGTTAATCATGCAAGCGTAAGTATTGATGGTAAAATAAACGGGAAAATAGGTAACGGATATATGATCTTAGTTGGGGTTACAGAATCCGATGGACAAGTGGAAATTAATCATCTTGTTCATAAGGTTGCTCATCTAAGGATTTTTGAAGATGAGCATGGCAAGATGAATTTAAACATCCAGCAAGTTAACGGCTCAATTCTTTCTGTTTCGCAATTTACATTACTTGCTGACACCAAAAAGGGAAATCGCCCAACTTTCACTGGAGCTGGTAATCCTGAGCACGCTAAACTCATTTACGAAAAGTTTAATGACGCACTCAAAGAGATCGGATTGAAAGTTGAAACTGGCGTGTTTGGTGCCGATATGAACGTTGATTTAGAGAACCATGGTCCTGCCACATTTATTTTGAATTATCAGAAAAAAGGAAAGATTTAACATGACAAATGCAGTTTGGGATTTTGATGGAACACTTTTTAATACTTACCCGTACATGGTGACTTCGTTTTGTAAGGCGTTAGCTGAGAATGGAGTGAGTGATGTTAACTTTGATCCTGAGTCAATCTATGAAGATATGCGAGTTCATTCATTGGGCTCGGCTGAGACCAAATATTGCGCTGAATTTAATCTTAATCGAGATCAATTTCTAAAAGACTATAAAAAGTTTGAAGTTGATGAAGTTATGTTAGCAAAGCCATTTAAAGGGGTTCAATCTGTTTTGTTAAAAGTTTTAAAAACGGATGGAAAGAACGGACTTTTAACTTATAGAGATGACCAAGCATTAACTCTACTTGATCATTTTGACTTAAAAAGACTGTTTACTGGTTTTGTTACTAGCAAACAGTCTTTTAAAAGGAAACCTGATCCGGGGTCTTTGAATTATTTAATTGAAAAGATGAATTTAGATCGCTCTGATACTTTTATGATTGGTGATCGACGTTTAGATGTTGATGCTGGTCATAATGCTGGAATTAAAACCATCCTTTTCGATCCTGACTACGTAATTGCTGAATCAGGAGACCCAGATTACGTAGTTCATGATTTTAACGATATGTTAAGTTTAATTAAATGAACTTAGCACGCCGTCTAATAAGGGCCCAAATGTTTCCCCAAATAATACAACGTGCATTAGTGAGTAATAGAAGCGGTACCAACCGACCCGGTTTTCAAAACCCGGTTCAATTGGATAGGTGTCATTGTAACCGCGGTAGAAATCGCGGTTAAATCCACCAAAGACGGTTGTTACACCAAGGTCATACTCACGGTCGCCAAAGTAGACGTCTGGATCAATCAACATGGGCTCATGATTAGCTGTAAAAATAGCATTCCCAGACCAGAGGTCTCCGTGGAGCAGGCTTGGGATACTGGGATGTTTTGTGTAGTAGTCAATAATTTGTTGTCTCATGACTTGGTAATGTTGGTCTCTGGAATCATTCCAGCGGCCCTTTTCTTTTGCTATTTTTACCAACGGATCAATGCGTTGTTCAACGTAGAATTTTTGCCAAGTATCTTGCCAGGTGTTATTTTTTGGTATTTTTCCAGCATCAAAGTTTTGGTCTAATCCAAACTGATCGTTATGAATTTTATGAACGTTTGCGACCATTTTACCAAGATTGTATTGGTTTCCAGAACCAACGTCAATCCAATCCAGGATTAAAAAGCCGTCACCATCAATTTCACCAGATGCTACTACCGTTGGGACGTTGGCCGCTTTCGATAACAAGTGAATTCCTTCAACTTCATGATCGAAGAATACTTTTCCACGATTAGGCTGGACCTTCATAAAATAAGTTTTATCTGGGGTTTTAACTTGGTATGAGTCATTGATGTCTCCGCCTGAAACCGGAGTTAACGATTCAACGTTCTTTAATGGTAATTGAGTAATCCAATCTTGATTTAATTTTTTCATAGTAAACTCCCTTCTAATAAGTCTTGTTTACATAATTATTGATTCCATTGGTTACATCATTTGCAACGAGATTTTGGTAACTAGCATTTTTAATCTTACTAAAGTCATGGTCATTATTAATGTATCCCATTTCGAGTAAAACCGATGGGATTGAGACATCCCTAATCACTAAATAGTTACCAACTTGGACACCACGATTATTAAGGGGAACATCATCCATATTGGAATTGATGTCAGATGCCAGTTGTTTTGATTTTCCTGAATGATAGTAGTAGCTGGTAAATCCACTTGCGGTATTATCGGTACTGGATGAATCAAAATGGAAACTCACGAAGAAATTGGCATGATTATCAGTTGAAAAATCGGGTCGTTTGTATAGGCTAACCGTCTTATCTGAATCCCTTGTCATGATAACATGCGCACCACGATTACGCAGCTTATTTGCGACTTGTTGGGCTAGTTTAAGGGTGTAGTTTTTTTCTTTTTGCCCGCTGGTTGATAGTGCACCCGAGTCACTTCCTCCATGACCAGGGTCTAAGACGATGGTGGTTTCCGATAGTTTAGTGGCTTTATTAAGCTTACGGTTATTGACTAACCAAGTGGGGACCCAACCAATCTTTTGGTTTTGATATACAACTCTGTACCAGTTGTCTTTTTCACTTAGAATTTGAAGTCTAGTTCCTTGATTAACGGTTTTGACAGTACGATATTCAATCCCTGGGCCGGATTTTATGTTTAGGTTATTAAAGCCAATACTGACATTATTTTTTATTAACATAACTAAAAGAATGATCAAGGTTGCGCCAACAATTATCAAAGTAGTGTAAAAACCGCGTTTATTTTTTATGTATAAATTTATATTCATCTTTTCGACCTCATTAATGATACGATTACTCATAATAGTATAACTTTTTGACTTTTTGTTTAAGCATATAATAAAAATATTCACTAGAATCTTGACAATTTATGTGGGTTTTATTAGTCTTAAAGTGATTTAAAATGCTGTTGACGATGAATAGTAACCGTTTAGTGGTCTGAAGAGAACGTCCAAATGCTGAGAGGGCGTGTCCTATAAATGGTAAAGACGCATCGAGGTAAAATGAATAAACAAAAGAAACTAAAAAAGGTGGTACCGTGCTAATTGCGCCCTTGTGATTACATGGTGCGCTTTTTTTATGCTTTTGACTCAACTAAATGAGAGGAAGATTAGTACATGAAGCGAACAACGTATGCTGGAAACGTTAACGAGGATTATTTAGATCAAGAAGTAGTCTTAGATGGATGGGTTGCTAAAAAGCGTAACTTGGGAAGTCTTATTTTTATTGACTTACGTGATCGTGCTGGGATCGTTCAGTTGGTTTTTAATGAAAAAAATGGCAAAGAAGCCTTTAAAGTAGCCGAATCAGTTAAAAATGAGTATGTTATCCAGATTAAAGGAAGAGTGGTTGCTAGAGCAGAAAAAGAAATTAATCCGGATATCCATACCGGAAAAGTTGAAGTTGATGTTTCTGACGCTAAGGTTTTAAGCACCTCCAAGCAAACCCCATTTGAAATCAAAAATGATATCAATGCGTCTGATGACTTAAGATTAAAGTATCGTTATCTTGATCTTAGACGTCCAGTGATGCAAAAGGGATTATTGATCCGGAATCGGATCTTACAGTCTACTCACAAGTATTTTGACGAAAATGGATTTATCGATATTGAAACCCCAGATCTAACGGTTTCAACTCCAGAGGGAGCAAGAGACTACCTAGTCCCATCAAGAGTATATCCGGGATCATTTTATGCATTACCTCAATCTCCGCAGCAGTTTAAACAATTACTAATGGGAGCTGGATTTGATCGCTATTATCAAATTGCACGGTGCTTCAGAGATGAAGACTTACGGGGTGATCGTCAACCAGAATTTACCCAGATTGATATGGAGACTTCATTTCTTTCTGCTGAAGAAATTCAGGAAATCACAGAAGGATTAATTAAAAAAGTCATGAAAGATACGGTTGACGTTGATGTTAATTTGCCCTTTGAGAGGATTACTTGGCAGGAATCAATGGACCGATTTGGTACAGATCAACCGGATACTCGCTTTGGGATGGAATTAAAGGATCTTTCGGACGTAGTTACTGAGTCCGACTTTAAGGTATTTGATTCAGCAATTAAAGATGGTGGTCAGGTTAAAGCCATTGCTATTCCTGGTGGTGCAGCAAACTTCTCAAGAAAAGATATTGATAAGTACGGTGAATACGTAAAGCGTTTTGGCGCTAAGGGACTTGCATGGATGAAAGTTACTGATGATGGATTCTCTGGTCCAATCGCTAAATTCTTCAAAGATCCAGAAATGGTAAGTAAAATTAAAAAAGCCACTGGGGCAAAAGACGGTGACTTGTTATTATTTGCTGCTGATCGGGGTAAGGTAGTGGCTGATACTTTAGGATATCTCCGGGTTGCCATTGCCAATGAGTTAAATATGATTCCAGAAGACAAGTATAATTTCCTTTGGATTGTTGATTGGCCACTATTTGAATATGATGAGGGTGCTGGGCGTTGGGTTGCTGCTCACCATCCATTTACGATGCCAAATGTAGGTGACGAACATTACCTAAATGATGGAGAAGATCCCCACAAAGCGCATGCTCAAAGTTATGATATTATTCTGAATGGACTGGAGCTTGGTGGAGGATCAATTCGTATTCATACCCGTGATCTTCAAGAAAAGATGTTTAAAGCCCTCGGATTTACTAAGGAAAGTGCGGAGAATCAATTTGGATATTTCCTTAGAGCATTGGATTATGGTTTTCCACCACATGGTGGTTTGGCAATTGGATTAGATCGTTTTGCTAGGTTATTAGCACATCGTGGTAATATTCGAGATGTAATTGCCTTCCCTAAGAATTCAAAGGCAGTTGAACCATTGACTGGTGCTCCTACACCTGTTTCTGACAAACAGTTAGATGAATTAGGCATTTCAGTCGATAAAAAGGATAATTAAATATTAGCTAAAAGTTGTGGTAACCCCACAACTTTTTATTTTTTTTAAATTTTGGAATGGTATACTAGTTATGAATTTCTAAATGATCAGGGGCTACTTAAATGGACGACGTACAGAAAATTTTAAAGCGACATCAGTACATATCTAAGTTCTCGACTGCCTTCGTGTACGGAATCATGGTTTCAATTGCGATGAATTTCTTTTGGACTCCCGGACACATTTATTCTTCAGGAGTTACCGGTTTTGCACAGCTATTGGATACTCTTACAGAACGGTATTTTCCATTTACAATTTCAGCTGCTTTGGGACTTTTCTTACTGAACATTCCAATGTTTATTTTGTCTTGGAAACAAATTGGTCATCAGTTTACCATGTTTACGTTCGTTTCCGTTGTGGTTGCCAGTGTTATGATCAAAATATTACGGCCACTGACTCTGACAACGGATCCATTGATTTGTGCTATCTTTGGTGGTGCCATTAACGGATTTGGAGTGGGTCTGTCGCTTAAAAATGGGATTTCTACTGGTGGGTTAGATATCTTAGGAATTGTTATCCAACGTAAAACCGGTAAATCAATTGGGACAATTAATCTGATATTCAATACTTTTATCATCTTATCAGCGGGATTCTTTTATGGTTGGCCATATGCCTTTTATTCAGCAATTGGAGTCCTAGTTAACGCGAAAGCGATGGATCTGGCATATACAAGGCAACAAATCGTGCAAGTAATGGTAGTTACTGATCGTCCTAAGACGGTGGTTGATAGTATTCAAAATCACCTTAGGAGAGGGATTACGATTATTCATAATGCTGAGGGAGCCTATAACCATAAAAAAAAGTCGGTTTTGTTCACCTCAATTTCACGATATGAAATGACCGAATTTGAAGCGGCTTTAAATGAATCTGATCCAGATTCATTTGGAGTGGTTGTGGATGTTGATAAGGTACTAGGGAATTTCTATGAAAAGAAGCGAAAATAGCTTATTAAGTTAGAGTGTCCCGGTTTTTTCTTTATGATATAATGTCTCATTGTAATTATTGAAAATGGTGGTTTAAGTGAAAGTCATGTATACATGGTTAATTAAAATAGTTTCTGCAATTTTTTATTTTCGACCAAAGAAAAATATATATTATGTTATGAGTTTCGATAATAACCTTAGGTTGATTAAACAGATTGCCACTAACACGCCCATTGGACAAGAATTAGTCGTATTATACGAACCCGAAATTGAAGCTGCAGCAACTGATTTGAGTGCATTTGGAATTAAGACGATTCCCTTTAATGAAAACGCTAAATTTGCGTTATTTACCGTTCCTCAATTAATGTCAGCTCGAGTTTTGTTCTGTGATAATTACTTCCCATTTTTGGCTGGTTTAGTACGACCAAAGAGTAAGATGAGAATTGTTCAATTGTGGCATGCTGATGGTGCCATTAAATGTTTTGGATGGGAAGATCCCACGACCAAGAAAAGATCGTTTTTCGATAGACTTAGATTTCAAAGTGTGTACAATCATTTTGATGACTTTGTGGTAGCTTCAAAAGCGATGGGAAAGATCTTTGAACGCAGTTATCATGAAGTTCCTAGTAAAATGAAATATTTAGGCTATCCACGTTCGGATCGATTGTTTAAGGAACGCTGGAGAAGAGTTGCCAGACATCGTGTTTATCAGGTTGCTCCAGAATTAAAGGGTAAAAGGGTCATTTTGTATGCTCCAACATATCGGGATGGTCTAGAGTTTGAACCTCCAAAAAGTATTGGCGAAGCATTGACCGCTGATCCAAATGCGATTACAGTGGTTAAACTTCATCCCTTACTCAGGGATCAGGAAGCACGTATTAGAAAGTTTTCAAACGGAAATATTCGTTTTTATAATCAACTTTCAACGTCTGATTTACTTTCAGTTTGTGACACACTCGTAACGGACTATTCTTCAGTTGCCTTTGATTTTAGCTTATTGCCACAAGCGCGATCAATGATTTTCTTTATGTTTGATTTAGAACAATACGAAAAAGACCCAGGAATTCAAAAGGATTTCTTACAGTGGTTACCATCTAAACCAATCACTAAGGTTGATCAGTTGAATAAAGCCATTGTGGATAATCAAAAAATTGATTTTACTAATTTTAATAAACACTGGAACACTTATAATGATGGGTATGCAACCGAACGGGTTATTAAAAAGTATGTTTTACAAAATAATTAGATAAACAGAAAAGGGAGAGTGCTGAGCTTGAAGGAAGTTTGGGCCTTACTTAAGGAACAATTTGAAAATTTAGGCATTATTTTTCGAATTTCAAAGTATGAAGATAAGGCTACGTATCAAAGTCATTATTTGGGCTTAGTCTGGGAGTATCTTTATCCGCTGATTCAAATTGCAATTTACTGGTTAGTCTTTGGTGTTGGGTTAAAGGGTAGTACCGGACACAACGGCAGTTATCTCCCATGGATGGTCATTGGGATTACTCCTTGGTTTTTTATGAACCGAGTTACACTAGACGCTTCTAAGAGTATTTACCAACGAGCTGGGTTAGTTTCAAAAATGAAGTTTCCAATTAGCATTTTACCTTCGATTAAGTTAGTCAGTAACTTGAGTTCTTTTTGGACAATGTTGGCGTTTTCAATTGTAATTGGTTATCTTTATGGAGTTCGACCGAGTTTGTTCTGGTTCCAGTGGATTTATTACTTTATTGCCATGATTGCTTGGTTAATTGCTTTTGGCATTTTTAATTCGACCATTACCGTCTTGGTCCGAGATTATCATGTCATGTTGCAATCGTTTATGAGAATGCTGTTCTACATTTCAGGAGTTCTATTTAACTTCGAATCGTCTGCATCATTTCCGCCATTTTTAATCAGAATTTTGGAGTTGAATCCGTTTTTTTACATTGTTCAAGGATTCCGGGATTCAATGTTATCGAGTAGCTGGTTTTGGGAGAAGCCACTGTTAACCGTGATTTTTTGGTTGATGACGTTATTTTTCTTTTTAATTGGATCTCATCTTCACTTTAAATTTAGATCGCATTTTGTTGATTTAGTATAGGTAAAAATAACATGAATGGAAAACAAATTAAAAACAAGTTAATTAATGTGATTAAGTTGACTATTCGCACTGGGCTCATCGTTTTAAACGATGGGTTTATTTGTTTACCAACTAAAAAAAATGAAGTAATGTTTGAAAGTTTTAATGGTAGGGATATAAACGATAATCCAGCCGCCATTTACCTTGCGTGGGTGAAGCAACATCCTCATGATGCTAAAAAGGCCTATTTTGGTGTCAAAGCTTCCAAATACAAACAATTACACGAAAAGTACCCCAACATAAAGATTTTACGGCGTTTTTTTCCAAGGTGGGTTTGGCACATTGCTAGGGCAGACTTTTGGGTTTTTAATTCCCGATTTCCGAAGTGGTGGAAAAAGAATAAGCGGACCACCTATATCCAAACATGGCATGGAACCCCGTTAAAAAAATTAGGAATTGATATCAAACACGTTGCGATTCCAGGTATTTCCACTAATCAATACCATGATGATTTTGTCAAAGAAGCCAAGCGGTGGGACTATTTAATTATGCCTAATCAGTATTCAGAACGAATCTTTGATCACGCCTTTGATTTTAGAAATATTCCGTTACGAATTGGTTATCCCAGAAACGATGTCTTATATCATAAAAATACTTCAGGTGAGATTAAAAAATTAAAAGAAAAAATTATTGGTGACTCGACTTCTAAAGTTATTTTGTATGCACCAACTTGGCGTGATGATGATTATCAAAAGAAGGGCAGTTATAACTTTGAGTTACCGTTTTCTTTAAAAGGTTTCTTTAAGTATGTATCTAGTGACACTGTTTTAATTATTCGTCCGCATTACTTAGTCAAGGACCAAATTGATATTTCTGGGTATGAAAAGCGAGTTTACATTGAAGCTGATCGTGATATTAATGAGTTATACTTAATTTCAGATTTACTCATTACTGACTATTCTTCAGTAATGTTTGATTATGCCAATCTAAAACGGCCAATGTTGTTTTATACTTACGACTTAAAGCATTATAAGGATGAACTACGTGGATTTTATTTTGATTTTCTAAGCGATGCTCCTGGTCCAATTGTTCAAAATCAAAATTCTTTTTATGAAGAGTTGTCTAATTTTAATGAAAATGGTAAGTTTGCTGGGTATCATCAGAAAATGAAGAAATTTTATGGTAAGTTTTGTAGTTGGGAGCATGGAGATGCTTCTAATCAAGTTGTTAAAGTAATGGGGGATAAACATGAGTAATGATGAATTTTTGATTGGTTCACATGTTGCAATGAAAAAGCCAGAGATGATGTTAGGATCCGCAAAAGAAGCCGAACGCGATGGTGAGAATGTCTTTATGTTATACACTGGTGCTCCTCAGAGCTCAAAAAGGACCCCGATTGCAAATCTTAAAATTGATCAAGCACACGACTACATGGCTGATCATGATTTACGTGAGGTGGTAGTTCATGCACCTTACATCATTAACTTAGGTAACACAAAAAAGCCACAAAGTTTCCACTTTGCGGTTGATTTTCTTAAACAAGAGATTGATCGATCTGAAGCAATGGGAGCTGATCAAATTGTTTTGCATCCCGGTGCACATGTTGGTGCTGGCGTTGAAGCCGGAATTAAGCAGATCATTAAAGGGTTAAATGAAGTAATCACCCCAGAACAAAAGATTCAAATTGCACTTGAAACAATGGCAGGAAAAGGGACTGAAATCGGGTCGACTTTTGAACAACTTGCTGAGATTATTAACGGTGTTAATTTGAATGATAAGTTATCGGTTACCTTTGATACCTGTCATACTAGCGACGCTGGTTATGACATTAAAAATGATTTTGATGGGGTTATGGAAGAGTTCGATCAAGTTATTGGTATTAATCGAATCAAAGTGATTCATTTAAATGATTCTAAAAATCCGATGGGATCCCATAAAGACCGTCATACTAACATTGGTTTCGGGACCATTGGATTTGATGCTTTAAATTATGTAGCCCGGTATCCCAAGTTTGATCAAGTTCCTAAGATTTTAGAGACGCCGGTTGTTAAGATTGGGGATGTTAAAATTAATCCTCATCAATATGAAATTAAAATGTTAAAAGAACAGAAATTTAATCCTGATATGATTGAGGATATTAAAGAAGATTACCAAGCTAAAAAGATTAATGATCTTGTTCGTTAATATTAAGACTTTGAGTTATGATGGTGGCCGTTTCTTCAATTGACTTGTTATACACGTTAATTTGAAGACAATTTAGTTTTCGATAAAGTTGCTTGGCATAGTCAAGCTCTTTTTTTATTTGATTTGAGTCCGAGTATGGAGTGTTTGGGTCTAACCCATAAGCAATCATTCTTTCCTGCCGAATCTTTTTTAGATTGGTAACTGAATTGGTTAAACCAAATATTTTATTGTGGTCGATCTGATAAACCTCTTCTGGTAATTGGATGGTAGGACCGATTGGGACGTTTGCTACCAAGAAGTTTTGATTGGCAAGGTATAGCGATAATGGCGTTTTAGATGTTCTTGATATTCCTAAGAGAACGATATCAGCTTTTTTGAGGTCATTAGGTCGTTTTCCGTCATCATTAGCTACCGCAAATTCGATTGCTGAGATCCGTTTGAAGTAGTCTTCATTTAAGTTGTGAACTAGGCCAGGTACTTCTGCAGCCGATTCATGGAGTTTTTTAGAAATGATTTGAATGGGTTTTTGAATGCAGTCAAAACTATACAGGTTATTTTCTAGTGCAAATTGAGATACCATTTTACTCAGGCCCGGATCAACTAAAGTGTGAAAAATGATGGCGTCCTGTTTTTTAGCAAGTTTGAGTATTCCATCGAGCATGGATTGCGTTTGAGTAAATGGGTATCGTTTAAAATTAGCGTTTGCTTCTGGAAATTGAGAAGCAGCGGTTCGGGCGATCGAAGTTGCCGTGGCACCACTTGAATCAGAAATGATAAATGCATTAAAATTAGTTGCCATAATATTACCTCCTACTTTGTTAACATTTTATCATATTTCTTGTTCAGACTCGTTGACGGGCTCCGTGCCATAATGTATAATTAATATTGACCGTTAAGGATTACAGACGGTATCATTTAAGCTCGGAGGGAGGGATTTTATCATGTCAAAAACTGTCGTTCGTAAAAACGAATCTCTTGATGATGCTCTTCGACGCTTTAAGCGCACGGTTTCAAAAAGCGGTACCCTTCAGGAATTCCGTAAACGTGAATTTTACGAAAAACCTAGCGTAAAACGTAAATTAAAATCAGAAGCAGCTCGTAAACGTAACAATAAGAAAAAGAAGCGTCGCAGCTTCTAATAGTAAACGCCCCTGATCAGGAGCGTTTTTTATATTGACGAAAAGAGGTCCAATATGACTTTATCAAATGAATTAAATAATGATTTAAAAGATGCAATGAAGAATCATGATAAGACTAAGCTGACAATTGTCAGAATGCTTAAGTCGAACTTAATGAATGAAAAGATTAAATTAGGTCATGATCTTTCTGATAGTGAAGAAGCGGCTGTTGTTAATCGAGAAGTTAAACAACACAAAGATTCGATTGCTGAGTTTAAAGATGGTGGCAGGGATGATTTGGTGAAGGAGCAAGAAGATGAGCTAAAGATTCTTGAAAATTATGCCCCAAAGCAAATGTCAGAAGCTGATCTTAAAAAAATTGTTAACGAAACGGTTAAGCAACTTGGTGCGTCAAACAAGAGCGATTTTGGCAAAGTAATGGGTGCTGTCATGGGTAAAGTTAAAGGACAAGCCGATGGCAACACTGTTAATAAACTTGTTAATAAAGCGCTTAGTTAAGAAGGGAACTCATTGAATGGTCAATGGGTTCTTTTTGTTCTTTTACTTTGTAAGTGGCAAATTATATGCTAGTATTTTAAGTAAAAGTTGAGTTGATATGAAAGGAACCTGTTTGATTGACAGATAATTTTGAATTTAAAAAAGAATTAACGTTAAAGAATCCAAATGATGAATCAGCTTTATTTGGAGCTCAAGATGCCTTTTTAGATATTCTAGAACGAGGGATGGAAACTTCTATTCGCCATTCTGGTGGTAAGATTACGGTTGAAGGTGACATTCAGAAAGCGGTTCAAAATACCATTGATATTTTAAATGGAATGCTTGAACTTGTTCATTTTGGGATTACTTTGAATGGTAGTGATTTTGTTTCGGCAATGAAGATGGCTGAGAAAGGAACTCTAGGTTTTCTCCCAGAATTATATAATCAAGTCCTTTTAAAGGATAATAAGGGGAAGCCAGTTCGAGTTAAGAATTTTGGGCAGCGTCAGTACGTTCAGTCCATCAAGCATAATGATGTCACCTTTGGAATCGGACCTGCTGGGACGGGAAAGACTTATCTAGCAATTGTAATGGCAGTTGCCGCTTTAAAAAAGGGTGACGTTGATAAGATTGTTTTAACCAGACCAGCTGTTGAAGCGGGTGAGAGTTTAGGCTTTTTACCTGGCGACCTAAAAGAAAAAGTTGATCCATATTTACGACCACTGTACGATGCACTGAATTCGACCCTTGGATCTGATCACACTGAAAGGCTAATGGATCGTGGCGTTATCGAAATTGCGCCATTAGCTTATATGCGTGGTCGGACCCTCGATAATTCTTTTGTTATTTTAGACGAAGCTCAAAACACTACTAATGCTCAGATGAAAATGTTTCTAACCCGGTTGGGTTTTGGTTCTAAAATGATTGTTAATGGTGATATTTCTCAAATTGATTTAAACGGAAGAATCCGGAGTGGATTAGTCACCGCTCCTAAAATCCTGAGAAATATTGATGATATTAATTTTGTAAACTTTAGTGCTGATGATGTAGTTAGACATCCAGTTGTGGCTAAAATCATTAATGCCTACGAAAAAAATGATAATGGGGAATAGATATGGATCTGGAAATATATGATCAAACTAAGGATGGGGTCGACCCCCAAAAAATTGATTTGATTAGAGATATTCTAAATTATGCCGCTAAGTATATTGATTTAAAAAATAATACTGAAATGTCAGTTACTTTGGTCAACAATGACCGCATCAAGGAAATTAACCGGGACTACCGTGGTGTAGATCGGGCCACTGATGTGATTAGTTTTGCGATTGAAGATCAGAGTGATGATGATTTTCCCGTAATCATGAATGATGAAATGAAAAAAGATATTCCTGAAAATATTGGGGATATTTTTGTGTGTGTTGATAAAGTTGCTGAACAAGCTGACTTTTTAAATCATTCAAATGATCGGGAACTTGGTTTTTTAGTTGTGCATGGATTTTTGCATCTAAATGGTTATGACCATATGAAGCCTGAGGATGAAGCCATCATGTTCCCACTTCAAAGAAAGATTATGGACTCTTATGGACTCACAAAATAATAAACAGACTGGGAAAAATAAAAATATATTTCAGGCTTTTGGACATGCGTTTGATGGCATTAAATGGGTTTTTGTTCATGAACGAAACTTTAAGTTTGATATAACTAGTGCCATTATTACTCTAATAATTGGGTTTCTTTTGAAAATTAGTTTGGAACAATTTATGTGGCTGTTTACCGCAATTATTTTAGTCCTTGTGGGTGAGATTCTTAACACCGTTGTTGAGAGGATCATGGATTTTATAGCGGACCATCATTACGACGAACGAGTTAAGGTAATTAAAGACGTTGCGGCTGGTGGCGTTGTTTTAACGGCAATTTTTGCGATCATTGTAGGTTTAATTGTTTTCGTTCCAAAAATTATTGAATTAATGAGCTAAAGGGGAAAATATGGCAGAAAAGGCACAGTATAAGTCAGGATTTGTAGCAATTGTAGGACGTCCAAATGTTGGGAAATCAACCTTTTTAAATCGAGTGATTGGGCAAAAGGTTGCGATTATGTCTGACAAGGCACAAACCACTCGTAACAAAATTCAGGGAATTTATACCACTGATGATGCACAAATTGTTTTCATTGATACTCCCGGAATTCATAAACCAAAAAACAAGTTGGATGATTATATGGACGACGCTGCTCTCTCTTCTTTAAAGGAGGTCGATGCAGTCCTTTTTATGGTTAGTGCTACTGAAACTCGTGGTGCTGGTGATAATTACATCATCGATCAATTAAAAAAAGTGGATTGTCCAGTTTACTTAGTTATCAATAAGATTGATGAAGTCAATCCAAACAGTTTATTACCAATCATGGACACGTACAAACGAGCTTATAAATGGGCTGATGTGTTTCCTATTTCTGCTCTTCAAGGGAACAATGTTGATGAATTACTGACTACTTTGGTTTCTAAGTTGCCAGAAGGACCGCAGTATTATCCTGACGATGAAATTACCGATCATCCCGAACGTTTCATCGTTTCCGAATTAATTCGCGAAAAAGTTTTAGAACTAACGAGGCAAGAAATTCCACATTCTGTTGCAGTTGAAGTTGAAAAAATGAAGACCCAAGATAATGGAAACGTTCATATTGACGCTAATATTATTGTTGAACGAAAGGGCCAACGCGGGATCTTGATTGGGAAGAATGGTGGAATGCTGAAAAAGATTGGGACATTGGCCAGAAAAGAGATTGAAACTCTACTTGGAAGCAAAGTTTATCTTGAATTGTGGGTAAAAATTCAACCAAGTTGGCGTGAAAAAGAATCAGCTTTAAGACAATTAGGGTACCGAAAAGATAGTTACTAGGTGATATTTTGTCAGTAAATCCAAGGAGTCAAACTTTTCACGGAATTTTATTGTATCGTAAGAACTATCGCGAGCACGATATGTTGGTGAAATTTTTGACGGCAGAAGCTGGGCTCAAAATGTTTTTTATTAGAGGAGCCAATAAAGCGAACTTTAAAATGGCAGGTGATATTTTGCCATTTAGCTTTGGTACGTACGAGGGCACGCTCAAATCAGAAGGATTGTCGTACATTAGTAGTGGTAATGAGGTTAAGCATTTTGAACAGATTGCAAATGATATTTATTTAGATGCGTACGCTACTTACATTATGACGTTAGTGGATGCGGCATTTCCTGAGGGAGTTAAGATAAACGATTGGTTTAATCGTTTATACTATGCTTTAAATATGATTAACAGTGGTTTTGATGCTGAAGTAATTACCAATATCATTGAGATTCAACTTCTTCCTGCTTTTGGGGTAGCACCTGAATTTAAATCCTGTGTTATTTGTCATCAAACCAATAAAAAGTTTGATTATTCAGAAGAGTATGGAGGAATTATTTGTGAGGATCATTTTCATCTTGATCCTCATCGAATGCATCTCGACCAAAAAACAATTTACTATCTTCGCTTGTTTTCTGCGATTGACCTGAAAAAAATCGGTAACATTCAGGTTAATAGCAAAACTAAAAAGAAAATTCGAAGTGTGATTGATAAAATTTACGATAGTTCTGTTGGACTAAATTTAAAGAGTAAAAAATTTTTAGATCAGATGAACAATTGGAAAATCAACCTTAATTGATGGTTAACCGTTGACTGTTTTGTGTGATAATTTTATAATTATAGTAGTTAAATAATTGGTGTTGATGAAGGAAGTTTTATGCTTATCACATTTCAGTGAAACCATGTTAGTGGGAAATGGTTAATGTGGGTATAAATTGGCACTTTCGGAGCCATTTAATCTCGAGTTGCTGATTAAGTTCAGAAGTAGGGTGGAACCGCGAATAAATCGTCCCTATGTGAAAGTCATTGTACTTTTGCATAGGTTTTTTTATTTGCTTATTGATTTTTTTTATTTGCTTATTGATTAGGAGGAGAAGTTAATGACAGAAAAACTATCAGTCCAAGATATTATCAGTACTCTAGAGTCATATTGGAGTTCGCTTGGTTGCATGCGGATGCAATCATATGATACTGAGAAAGGTGCGGGAACAATGAGTCCGTACACTTTTTTGCGTGCGATTGGACCAGAGCCATGGAATGTTTGTTACGTTGAACCATCAAGACGTCCAGCTGATGGTAGGTATGGAGAAAATCCTAATCGGCTTTATCAGCATCATCAGTTTCAGGTATTAATGAAGCCATCTCCGGACAACATCCAAGAATTGTACATTAATTCGCTTGAACAACTAGGAATTAATCCACTTGAACATGATATTCGGTTTGTTGAGGATAACTGGGAAAATCCATCAATGGGATGTGCCGGTGTTGGATGGGAAGTATGGCTCGATGGCATGGAAGTAACTCAGTTTACTTATTTTCAGGTTGTCGGTGGATTAACTATGGATCCAGTTGCGGTTGAAATCACTTATGGATTGGAACGGCTTTCTTCGTACATTCAAGACGTCAACAATGTTTTTGACCTGGAATGGGGTAACGGAGTTAAGTATGGTGACATCTTTAAAGAGCCCGAATATGAGCATTCTAAGTATAGTTTTGAAGAATCAGACCAAAAAATGTTGCACGAAATGTTTGATGCTTACGAGAAAGAGGCCAAACGATTAATATCACTTGGACTAGTTCACCCAGCCTATGATTATATTTTGAAATGTAGTCATACTTTTAATCTACTAGATGCAAGAGGAGCCGTATCTGTCACTGAACGTGCTGGTTACCTTTCACGAATTCGAAAAATGGCACACGCGATCGCCAAAGCATTTGTTGCTGAGCGTAAAAAGCGTGGTTTTCCACTTATTAAGGATGAGCAAAAACGACAAGAGCTTTTAAAAGATGATTCAAAAAATAGTAAGAAGAAAAACAAAAAGCATCATGATGGCAAGGGGGATAAGTAGATGGCTAAGACATTTTTGTTGGAGATTGGATTAGAAGAAATGCCCGCTCATGTCGTGACGCCAAGTGTTAATCAATTGGCAGAAAAAGCGGCTCAGTATTTAAAAGATCAAAGAATTTCTTATGACCAAATTAAAAAATTCTCTACTCCTAGAAGACTGGCAATTCAAATTACTGGCTTAGTTAACAAACAACCAGATGTTGATAAAGAGGTTCGAGGTCCGGCCGAAAAGATTGCAAAGGACAAAGATGGCAATTGGAGTAAGGCGGCAATTGGTTTTACTAAAGGACAAGGATTAACGCCTGATGATATCGTCTTTAAGGATGTTAAGGGAACTAAGTATGCTTTTGTTGAAAAACACGTAGCGGGAAAACCAGTTCAAGAAGTATTAAGTGGTCTTAATGATGTTGTAAAATCAATGACTTTTCCAACGTTAATGAAGTGGGGAACCAACAAGTTTGAATTTATTCGCCCCATTAAATGGATTGTGGCTTTACTGGACGATGAAGTGATCCCAATGCAGATTGTTGATGTTCATTCTGGACGGACCACCTGGGGACACCGCTTTCTTGGAAAAGACGTCGAGTTAAAAAATGCCGATGATTATGAAGAAGCTTTAACCAGCCAACACGTGATTGCCGATGCTAACAAGCGAAAAGATTTAATTCGTAAACAGATTGAAGCAATTGCTAAAAAGAACAATTGGAAGGTCAATATTGATAATGATCTTCTTGAAGAGGTTAATAATTTAGTGGAATGGCCAACTAGTTTTGCTGGAAAATTTGACGACCGTTTCTTAAAAATTCCACGTGAAGTATTGATTACTTCAATGAGAAACCACCAACGATTCTTCTACGTTGAAGATCAGGATGGTAATCTTTTACCTTATTTTGTCTCCGTTAGAAATGGGGATGAGAATCATCTTGATAACGTGGTTGCCGGAAACGAGAAAGTTTTGACTGCTAGACTTGATGATGCTGATTTCTTCTATAATGAGGATCAACAGCAATCAATTGACGATTATGTTAATAAGCTCAAAACAGTTAGCTTTCACGATAAGATTTCTTCTGAATACGATAAAATGCAACGGGTTCAAGTTATTTCCCAGATAATTGGGAAAGATGTTGGATTAGATGAAACTCAATTAAAACACTTACAACGTGCTTCAGAAATTTATAAATTTGATTTAGTTACCGGGATGGTTGGAGAGTTTGCTGAATTACAAGGAGTAATGGGTGAAAAATACGCATTGCTTGCGGGTGAAGATCCGGAAGTTGCTACTGCAATTCGTGAACATTATCTTCCCATTTCATCCGACGGGGAACTTCCCAAAACTAAAGTAGGTGCTGCTTTGTCAGTGGCAGATAAACTTGACAGTGTGATGACCTTCTTTGCTGCAGATATGATTCCTAGTGGTTCAAATGATCCGTATGCATTAAGAAGGCAGGCAGCTGGAATTGTTAGAATTGTTGTTAGTGAAAAGTGGCGAGTACCACTTATGCCATTAATGAATCAAGTGATTGCTGAAGAGAAAGCTAAAGCGGTCTTACCAAAAGTAGATCAAACTAAGATTGTTTCTGACGTGGTTGCGTTTATTAAAGAAAGAATTAAACGACAACTCAAGTCGAAAGATATTCGCTATGATCTAATTGATGCGGCGGTGGGATCAACTGACAGTGATATTTACTTTAACGTTGAAACCGCAATGACATTAAATGATCATAAAGATGATCCTAATTTTAAAGAATCAATTGAAGCACTGACACGAGTGGTTCGGATTGCTCAAAAAGGTCATTTTCCAGCTGGTAGTGTTAAAGTTGATGAAAAGTTGTTTGAAAATGATTCAGAGAAAGTCCTTAATGATAAAATCAAACTTATCAGCCCAAACTTTAATGAATTGAATGCTAACCAAGCTTTTAATGAATTAACTTCTTTAAAGCCACTCATTGATGAATATTTTGATAAAACCATGGTAATGGCAGACGACACGAAAGTTCGCAATAATCGTCTGGCAGAATTGGCTAATTTAGCAAGAATGATTGATCACTTTGCTGATGTCGACGAAATAATTGTTAAATAAAAAAATTAATATTAGAATAGATTTCCGAGAAAGGATGGTGATCTCATGGCAAAAATTCCTGAAACGGTAATTGATGATGTCTTAAGTAAGACTAACATTACTGACGTTGTTAGTAAGTATGTCAATCTAAAGAAGTCAGGAAATAATTTATTCGGTTTGTGTCCGTTCCATGAGGAAAGAACACCATCCTTTTCTGTGTCAGAAAGTAAACAGATTTTTCATTGTTTTAGTTGTGGACGCGGTGGAAATGTTTTTAAATTCCTCATGGATTTGCAAGGAATTTCCTTTCCAGAAGCTGTTATTGCTGTGGCAGAAGATGAGGGAATTACTCTTCCTGACTCAGTTCAAAATGATAATAGTAAATCTCCAGTAAATTCAGAAAAGAACAGCCTCATTAATCTTCATGAGGAAGCCAGTAAACTCTATCATCATGTATTGGTTAACACTGAGCTTGGAGTTCCCGCATTAAAATATCTGCATGAACGAAAAATAACGGATGAAATGATTGAAACTTTTAACTTAGGATTTGCCCCTAGCCAAAGACTCTTAAAACCGTTCTTTAAGAACAAAAAAACTGATTTTCAACTTTTACGAAAATCGGGATTGTTTGTTGAAAATTCGAGTGGTGAATTGAATGATCGATTTTCGAATCGGATCATGTATCCTATCAGGGATCCTAATTCTAAGACCATTGGATTTTCCGGTAGAATCTTACATCGAGATCCTGATCTTCCAAAATATTTAAATAGTCCTGAAACTAGCATCTTTAATAAACGAAGGATTATTTATAATCTCGATCTTGCCAAGTCTAGTATTCGAAATGAGCAAAATTTAATTCTGTTTGAGGGTTTTATGGACGTTATTTCTGCTTTTCAGGCCGGGGTTAAAAACGGCGTTGCTTCAATGGGAACGAGTTTGACGAACGAACAAATTTATCAGTTCAATCAGTTAACGAATCAGATATACGTTTGTTATGATGGCGATGAACCTGGACAGAAGGCTACTAAGCGAGCGATTAGCCTTTTAAGTAGTGAAGGTAAGTTTAAAGTTGGCGTGATTCAAATGCCCAACGGGGTTGATCCTGATGAGTATCGACGAAAAAATGGAAATGACAAGTTTAAAGATGCTATCAAAAGTGCTCGAGAAACCACAACTTCCTTTGAATTGCATTTTCTTAAAACGCAGTATGATTTAAGTAATGATGAAGAAAAACTAAATTATGTAGATGAAGCCGTTAATGTGATTGCAAAAATTGACAAACCCGTTGAACGTAGTGTTTATTTAAAACATTTAGCTGATGAGTTTGACTTGGATATCAATGCTTTGTCGGTTCAATGTAAACAAATTCGTTTGACCTTCATCAATAAACAGCAAAGAAAACAAATTCGTAGGTTGAAGACTGACTCATCTCCTGAAGTTTTGAATCGAAATCCAAAGAAGATTACTAAAGTTGAAAGTGCGGAGCGGTTACTTTTGTCACGAATGTTGAATAATCATGATGTTTGGCTAAAGGTGACCGATGATCCTGATTTTAGTTTTGTTCATGATGGGTATCAAACGATTTATTTACTTGCACAACATTATTTTCAGTCGCATGACGAGTACGTTCCTGCTGAATTTAGTGACTTTTTGAAGGAATCTGATTTGCAATCAACTTTCGCTAATATTGAAATGGCTGCTTTATCTAATGAGCCAAGTGAAAAAGAAGTTGACGATTGTGTTAAAATAATAAAGCAGGCTTTAACTGGTGGGGTATCCCTTAAATCAAAGTATCAAGAAATGTTAGATGCAGTTAAACTTGGTGATACTGATAAGGCTGCCCAATTGGGTAAAGAATACCAGGACCTGCAAAAGAAGTATCAATAAGAATACAGTAATGGGAGGCAATTTTTATGGCAGAAAAAGACATTAAGAAAAATGAAGTAAATTCCACAAATAAGACTGCGAAAGCAGCTCCCAAAAAGAGCGGTGCTCCTAAAAATAAGAGCACTAAAAAGACTACTGCAAAGAAAACGACTAAAACTAAGGCAACTAGAGCAAAGAAGACAACGAGTAAAGAAAAATTTGATAAAACTGGATATAAGAAGGTTTTTGACGCCGTTGTAAAGAAGCACAAGAAGGTTGGTCACATCACCTATGGGGTCTTAGAGGAAGAACTCCAGGTTCCATTTAGTTTGAATAAAAAACAAATGAACGAATTGATGGAAAAGGTTGAAGACTCAGGAATAAGTATTGTTGATGAAAGTGGCGAGCCAGATCCCAGAGCTTTAAAAGCAGCTAAAAAAGTTACTCAAAAAGAACTAAAAAATGCTTCCAGTTCAAAGGGAGTTAAAATTAATGATCCGGTCAGAATGTACCTAAAGGAAATTGGTCGAGTTCCATTACTTACCGCTGATCAAGAGGTACAATTAGCTCTCAGAATCGAGCAGGGTGATGAAACAGCTAAACAAGAATTAGCTGAAGCAAACTTGCGATTAGTTGTTTCAATTGCCAAGCGTTACGTTGGCCGTGGCATGCAATTTCTTGATTTGATTCAAGAAGGGAACATGGGTTTAATGAAGGCCGTTGAGAAGTTTGATTACCGTAAAGGATTTAAGTTTTCAACGTACGCTACGTGGTGGATTAGACAAGCAATTACTCGAGCCATTGCGGATCAGGCTCGAACCATTCGAATTCCCGTTCATATGGTTGAAACCATCAATAAACTGATTCGAATTCAGCGTCAATTACTCCAAGACCTTGGCAGAGAACCGTTACCATCTGAGATTGGTGCTGAGATGGATATGCCAACTTCAAAGGTTAGAGAGATCCTTAAGATTGCTCAGGAACCAGTTTCACTTGAAACTCCAATTGGTGAAGAAGATGACTCCCACTTAGGTGACTTTATTGAAGATGAAGATGCCACTAGTCCTGCTGATCATGCTGCTTATGAGCTTTTAAAAGAACAACTTGAAAGTGTCCTAGATACGTTAACTGACCGTGAAGAGAACGTTTTACGACTTAGGTTTGGGTTAGATGATGGAAGAACTCGAACCTTAGAAGAGGTTGGAAAAGTCTTTGGTGTCACTAGAGAACGAATTCGACAGATTGAAGCTAAAGCATTAAGAAAACTGAGACATCCATCACGCAGTAAACAATTAAAAGATTTCTTAGATTAAAGATGTGGCAGAGATCCAACTGGATCGCTGCTTTTTTATTGGATTAGGAGGGAAACGATGACGGCAAAAAAGTTATCGCCACGTTTACAAGCAGTTTCTGATTTAGTTCCTAATGGGGCAACAATAGCTGATATCGGTTCGGATCACGCTTATGTTCCGGCTTATTTGTTAAAACGGAATTTGATTAAGTTTGCGATTGCCGGTGAGGTTGCTCCTGGACCACTGCATAACGCAACATCGGAAATGGAAGAACAACACTTAGGTGATAAAATGGTGACCCGGTTGGGAGATGGACTTAATGTGATTAAATCAAGTGACCACGTGAATGCAATTGTGATTGCTGGGATGGGTGGTGAATTAATCACTCAGATCCTTGAACGTGGCAAAGAGAAACTTTCTAAACAAACGGCCCTAATTCTGCAACCAAACGTTGATGAAATTCGGGTAAGAAGTTGGTTAGTTATAAATCAGTATAAGATTGATATTGAAAACATTGTTTTTGATGCTGGTCATTTTTATGAAATGATCTTGGCAACTCCATCAACGAATCCAGTTAAGTATTCTAATCAGGAACTAAGGTTTGGACCGATTCTTTTAAAACAACAAAAACAAGCATTTCTTGCAAAATGGACTGATCGGATGCGGAAAAATAAGATTGTTTTGGATAATCTGCATAATGCTACTAATCCACCTCTTGAAAAAATTCAACGCATCCAAAAGATTAACGAAGAATTAGAGGAGATTTTAGATGACAACCGTTAATGACTTAATCACTAGATTTGAACGATTCGCACCACTTTCACTTGCTGACCCAAAAGACCCAACTGGATTTCAAATTGGTTCTAAAAAGCGAAGTATTAAAAACGTCATGACCACTTTAGACGTTAGACCTGAAGTGGTTGATGAAGCGATCAACAAGAACGTTGATTTTATTTTTGCCCATCATCCCGTGATGTTTCATCCTGCAAAGAATTTAGATTTAGCTGATCCCCAAAATCAAATGTACGCTAATATTTTGAAACATAATATTACCGTTTATGCGGCTCATACGAATTTGGATAATGCAAATGGTGGAATGAATGACTGGCTAGCAGATGCGATCGGTCTTCAAAATACCGTGGGGTTGGTACCCCATTTGGATACTAATGGTTTTCCTACTAATTATTCGATGGGACGCGTTGGCAACTTGAAACAATCAATGAAAATCATTGATTTAGGTCGACTATGTAAACAAGTGTTTGGAATTAGTGGTTTACGAATAGTAACAAATGATGATCAAGAGCGTGTTAAGCGGATTGCTATCTTAGGTGGAGACGGTGGCAAGTTCTATCGACAAGCGATTGAACAAGGCGTTCAAGTTTATATTACTGGCGATTTGTATTATCATACTTCTCAAGAGATGCTTTCAAGTGGTCTGTCTGCGATTGATCCCGGGCACCATATTGAAAGTATATGTAAAAATAAGTTAGCTGAAATGTTTACGCGCTGGTCTGATGAAAATCGTTGGGATATCAATGTATTTGCATCGCAACTAAACACGGATCCGTTTGAGTTTATATAGGAGGAATAGTTATGGCTGATAGCAAGCAGTTACTGGATCGCTTTTTGAAATATGTGAAGGTGAATACGAGATCTAATCCGAATTCTGACACAATTCCGTCTGATCCTAAAGAAGTTGATTTTTTAAACGAACTTTCTTATGAATTAAAGGATATTGGGATGGAAAACGTACGAACCAATGAAAAAAGTGGTTATGTTTTTGCTGATTTACCAAGTAATGTTAAGCAAAAAGTTCCTAAGATTGGATTTATCTCTCATATAGACACTGCAGACTTTAATTCAGAACACGTCAATCCACAAGTAGTTAAAAATTACGATGGAAAATCGATTATTAAACTTGATAAAGATGGCAAATACCAGCTGGATCCGAGCGTATTCCCAACCCTTAAAAAGTATGCTGGTCAAACTTTAATTACTACCGATGGTTCAACTCTCTTAGGAGCTGACGATAAGGCGGGAGTGGCTGAAATTATGACGGCAATGAAATACTTAGTTGATCATCCCGAAATTAAGCATGGCGATATCGTAGTTGGGTTTGGACCAGATGAGGAGATTGGTACCGGAGCCGATCAATTTGACGTTACTGATTTTGGTGCTGATTTTGCATACACGGTTGATGGTGGTCCACTTGGAGACTTAGAGTACGAAACGTTTAATGCGGCGGCTGCCACAATAAAATTCAACGGAACTGATGTTCATCCTGGTGACGCCTATGGTGTGATGGTAAATGCCTCTCAGCTTGCGATTGATTTTCATAATCAATTACCAAAGGACCAACGACCGGAAAATACCAAAGATCGTCAGGGCTTTTATTATCTGCTTGCGATTGATGGGGTAACTGATCATGCTAAATTAGATTACATTATTCGTGATCATGATAAGAGTAAGTTCAACGAACGCAAGCAATTCATTCAAAACTTAGTTAATAAGTTTAATGATAAATATGGTGATGGGAGAGTTGAACTTGAGATGCATGATGAATATTACAACATGGCGGAAATCATTAAGAAAGATATGACACCCATCAACATTGCTAAGGATGCCATGAATGAAGTTAACATTAAGCCAAATATTTATCCGGTTCGTGGTGGTACTGATGGTTCTAAGATTTCTTTTCTTGGGATCCCAACTCCCAACCTATTTGCTGGACCAGAAAACATGCATGGCCGCTTTGAATATGTGTCGCTTCAAACGATGGAAAAGGCTGTCGATTTAATTATTAAGATTTCAGAGGATGTTGCAAAAGACTAAAAAAATAACCTGCAGGTTCAACCTGCAGGTTATTTTTATTTCTAATTAACGACTAATTAGTTTAATTCCGTTGAAGGCAATAAGGGCAACAACAGCGCCGATTACTCCAACTTGAATCCAATTATAAGGTGCGCCAACCAAGGCTGATCCAATATAACCAATAATTTCGCCATATACAAATCCCCAGAAAGCACCAGTTAAGTTAGCAGCAAACGTCTTCATAATTAACACCTCTCAATACCAGTAGTTTATCACTACAGTAGAAAAAATCAATTACAAACTTCGAATAAAATTTATCGGGTCCATTTGCTATAATGAATATGAAATTAGGAAAGGAGATGACAAATTTTGGGATACAATCCGTTACAAAACATTACATCGTATAGTTTGCTTCAAAGTACCAATACGGTTCCTAAGTTAATTGAAAAAGCTCGTGCGCGTGGTTATCAAAGTGTGGCACTAACTGATCGGAATGTGATGTATGGGTCGGTAGCTTTTTATAATGAGGCAAAAAAGCAGGGTATTAAGCCAATTATTGGTTTAACGGCAGTTTTGGACGGGATGTTTTTTAAAGAAAACAAGTCCGAATTGATTTTGATTGCTAAAGATCAGGATGGGTACAAGAATTTGATGAAAATTTCATCACTTTTGATGAGTAATGAGCAAACTAATGTTATTGAAAAAATCAAGGATAAACTCCACCATCTATTTGTCATTTTTCCAGAGAATAGTGAGTTAAATAAACTGATTGAAGTAGGAAGAATGAGCGAGGTTAAAACCTTAATTGCTAAAGTAAAGAGCGTTAGCGATTCAAATGCAGTAAAAGTTGGAATTAGCTTAAATCGAACTAAGATAATTATAAATGAGCTTAAGAACCTAGGGGTCCAAGCTGATGTTGATTTAGTGGCGCTTAATTCGGTTGAATATCTTGATGCAGATGATTATTTTTCAAATGAAGTTTTAAAGTCGATTGGAACTGGTGACGTGATCAAAAATCCAATGGAAGAACGGCACCAGGTTGGAACAAAATGGTTGAAGGATCGTCATAATATTGAGACTCAGTATCACAATCTAGGGCTTGATCAAGCGGTTTTAAATAACCAGAAAATGGTTGATGAAGTTGACGTAGCGATTCCCAAAGAGCAACCTAAACTACCGACGTTTAAAGCTCCAGATAATCTTTCTTCAATGGACTATTTACGTCAATTATGTGAACTTGGTTTAAAGGAAAGATTGAAGGATGAATCGCATCTTAATCGTAATGAGTATCAGGACCGGTTAGATTCTGAACTAAAAGTTATTAATCGGATGGGATTTGATGATTATTTCTTGATTGTATGGGATGTTTTAAATTTTGCTCATCACCAAGGAATTATAACTGGACCTGGTCGGGGATCTTCAGCGGGATCATTAGTTGCGTACACTTTAAAAATTACCGATGTGGATCCGATTAAGTATAATTTGCTATTTGAACGATTTTTAAACGAAGAACGAGCACAGATGCCGGATATTGATTTAGATATTCCTGATAATCGGCGTGATGATATTTTACAGTATGTTCATCAAAAATATGGAAATGAACATGTTGCTCAAATTGTGACTTTTGGAACGTTAGCTGCCAAACAAGCTCTTCGAGATGTTGGCAGGGTATTTGGGATGACTCCAACTCAAATGGCAAAGTGGTCATCTGCAATTCCAAATCAGCTTCATGAATCCCTGGCTAAGGCCGAATCAGAATCACAGAAATTAAGAAATTTATTAGCTGATAGTAAAACCAATCGGTTGCTATTTGATATTGCTGAAAAACTAGAGGGACTACCACGCCATTTTTCCACTCACGCTGCTGGTTTAATTTTAAGTGAAGATCCCATCGTTGATCGTGCTCCACTTCAATCCGGAAATGATGGATTGTTGATGACCCAGTACTCCAAGTATTATGTTGAAAGCGTGGGGCTCTTAAAGATTGATTTTTTGGGTTTGAGAAACCTCTCTACAATGGCTAACATTTTAGAAATTATTCATTCAAAAGTTGATCGTAATTTTGAAATAACTGACATCAATTTAAATGATCAGGATACTTTGAAGCTTTTTCAATCTGGTAAGACTAATGGGGTTTTTCAATTTGAATCATCTGGGATTCAAAACGTGTTACGTAAATTAAAACCAAATGATTTTGATATGGTGGCAGCCGTGAATGCTTTGTATCGACCCGGTCCCATTAAGAATATTGATATGTTTATTGCCAGAAAGAATGGGACTCAGACGGTTAACTATCCAAATGAAACCATTAAAAACATTTTGGGTTCAACCTTTGGCATTATTGTTTATCAGGAACAGGTTATGCAACTTGCATCGGCAATGGGTGGTTTTACACTGGGACAAGCTGATATTTTGCGCCGTGCGATGAGCAAAAAGCATAAAAAAGAAATGGATAACATGAAGATCCAGTTCATTGATGGCGCTAGTAAAAAAGGATATTCTAAAGACGTTTCAAAAACAACGTTTGACTATATGGAACGATTTGCCGACTATGGATTTAATAAGTCTCACGCAGTTGCATATAGCAAAATGGCGTTTCAGTTGGCCTATTTAAAAGTTCATTTTCCTGGTCCATTTTTTACATCGTTGCTAAATTCGGTGATCGGTAATTCACGTAAGACCAAGAATTACGTTCAAGAAGCCAAAGAATCAGATATTCAAGTTGAGCGTCCAGATATCAATGAGAGTAAAGATGTTTATACTTATCAGGATGGTAAAATCAGGTTTGGACTTCGTACCATCAAAGGATTACGAACCGATTTTATTAAGAATGTTGAGGAAGAACGAAAACAAAATGGTAATTTTCATGATTTACAGGAATTAATCAGTCGAATCGATCCCAGGTTTAAAAAAATTGATCTTTTAAATGCACTTGCTTATTCAGGGGCGCTTGATGGTTTTGGGTATAACCGAAAAGAATTAATTAATGCAATTCCAGAATTTATTAGTTCTACTGAATTAAGTGGAAACTCAATTGAATTAATTCAAGCGTTGGCTCCCAAAATTAAAAGAACTGATGATTTTTCTGATTGGGAGAAACTAAACAAGGAAAATGAGTACCTTGGAACTTATTTAACCGGGCATCCAGTTGGCCACTATACTGATTTACAAGAACAAGTTCATGCTTTAACTACTAATGATATTCATGAGCCCAGTAAAAACGTGAAAATGATTTTGTTTGTATCTCATGTAAAGACGATCCGAACGAAAAAAGGGCAACTTATGGCTTTCATAGATGGTAATGATCAGTTTGGTGATATTGATGTGACCATCTTTCCTAATCTTTACGCTAAAATTAGTGGATGGATAAAAAGTGGAATAGTGGTTTTGGTGTCTGGAAACATTGAGGTTCAACGGGGACTTCAATTAGTGGCAAATTCAATTGAACCAGCTGCTAATGTCGTTCATCAGTCTTTAAAAAAAGTTGATCATCAAAAAAAGCTTTATTTAAAGATTGCGTTAGATCATGATCGAGATTCAATCTATCAGGATTTAATCCGGATAATAAAAAGATATCCTGGTTCAACACCAATTTTGCTTTATCGAGCTTCCGATGATCGAAAGCAACTATTAGATAAAGCATATAACGTGGCCATTAATTCTGATTTAATGCATGATCTACGTGACATTTTAGGAGCGGGAAACGTTGTTACACAATGATAAATTTTGCCTGTGAAACTAACGACAATCCTTATAAAAAGTGATACAATACACTTGAAATCAAATAATGCTTGGTGCACAGATGTGTGCCATGCAAAAAGGAGAGGCTTTACTTATGAAGAGAACAAAGATCGTAAGTACACTTGGTCCTGCAAGTACTGATGTTGATACCATCACTAAGCTTATTGAAGCAGGAGCAAACGTTTTTCGTTTCAATTTTTCACACGGAGACCATGCGGAACATTTAGACCGGATGAATAAAGTAAAAGAAGCGGAAAAGAAAACTGGTAAGGTTGTTGGAATTGTCTTAGATACTAAGGGTGCTGAAATCAGAACCACGGTACAAAAAGACGGAAAGATTGAATACCACACTGGTGATCAATTTAGAATTTCAATGGATGGTAACCTTGAGGGAACTAAAGACAAGATTGCTGTTTCTTACCCAGGCTTGTATGACGACGTTAAAGTTGGCGGACACGTTCTGTTTGATGACGGTCTTTTGGATACCAAGATTGACAAAAAAGATGATGCCAACAAAGAGTTAGTGGTTACTGCCCAAAATAACGGGGTCTTGGGCTCACGTAAGGGTGTTAATGCTCCAGGAGTTTCAATTAACTTACCTGGTATTACTGAAAAAGATACTGATGATATCCTTTTCGGATGTGACCATGGTATTAACTATATCTCTGCTTCATTTGTTAGAAAGCCACAAGATGTCCTAGATATCCGTGCCTTACTTGAAAGCAAGAATATGGAAGACGTTCAAATTTTTCCTAAGATTGAATCACAAGAAGGAATCGACAACTTTAACGAAATCATCAAAGTATCTGATGGTTTGATGGTTGCCAGAGGTGACATGGGAGTTGAAATTCCACCAGAAAATGTCCCAACCGTTCAAAAACATTTAATCAAGATCTGTAATGATTTAGGTAAACCAGTTATCACTGCTACTCAAATGCTTGATTCCATGCAAGAAGAACCAAGACCTACTCGTGCCGAAGTATCTGATGTTGCTAATGCTGTTTATGATGGTACTGATGCAACTATGCTTTCAGGTGAAAGTGCTAACGGTGATTACCCAGTTAAGTCAGTTGCAATGATGAGCAAGATTGATATCGAAGCTGACAAACACTTCTTTGAATTTGGTACTCCACGTCCTAAGTTCGGTACTGGTGACGTCACTGAGTCACTTGGTGAAGCAGTTGCACGGATTGCTAAGGATATGGGAATTCACACAATTGTAGCTGCAACCGGTTCAGGTTACACTGCAAGAATGATTTCAAAATATCATCCAGACGCTGATATTCTTGCTTTAACGTTTAACGATCGTGTTCGTCGTGGCTTGACGGTTAACTATGGTGTTCAACCAATCTTAGTTGATAAACCATCAAATCCAGATGAAATGTTCGAATTGGCTGCTAAAAAGGCAGTTGAAACTGGACTCGCTAAGGAAGGCGACATGATCTTGATTACTTCAGGTGTACCATTAGGTGATCAAGGGACTACTAACACAATTCGTGTTAAGTTGATTGGTACTAAATTAGCTCAAGGTCAAGGTGTTGGTGGTGAAACTGTCATTGGCAAGACAGTAGTTGCTAAAGATGCTAAGGAAGCTAACGATAAAGCCGTTGATGGTGGCGTTCTAGTTGTTAAGGATACAAACAAGGACTACTTACCAGCAATGAAGAAGTCAAGTGCAATCGTGGTTGAAAACGGTGGCTTGACCTCATACGCTGCTGTCGTTGGTATCTCCCTTAACATTCCAGTAATTGTGGGTGCTACTGATGCAGTTGAAAACATCAAAGATGGTCAATTAGTTACTGTTGACGGTCGTCGCGGTGTTGTTTACGCTGGAAACCAATCAAAAGCTAAATAATAATTATTAAGAATGAAGCACTCGATTATTATCGGATGCTTTTTTTATTTGGTATAATATTCATTAAAAGCACTGGGATGGAGAATTAATATGAATGAAGATTTGGGAACCGTAATTACGGGAAAAGTCACTGATGAAAACGATAAGGAGTATTTCATTCAAAATAACGGAATTACCTATTCTTTAAACAAGGGCGAGTTAAAAAAGCCAATTAAATTAGGTGGAAATTTTAAAGGATTTGTCTACGAAAATGAAAAGCATCAAATGAAAATCACGCGAAACGTTCCGGATGTTGGAATTGACAGCTATGCATGGGGAAAAGTGGTTGGAATTAAATTTGGATTGGGAATCTTTGTTGACATCGGTTTACCAGATAAGGATGTTGCTGTTTCTCTTGATGATTTGCCGGATATTAAGTCATTATGGCCAGAAGTTGGTGACCAACTTTTAATTGCTTTAAAAAAGGATAGTAAGAATCGAATCTGGGGTAAATTAGCTGATCCTCAGATATATAAAGCGATTTCCCAACCAGTTAATGATCCAAAATTGAAAAATCGGGATGTTAATGCTTGGGTCATTAACCCTAAACTGATGGGAACGCAAGTAATAACGGATCACTACAATTTAGGGTTCATTGACAAATCAGAAGAGGAAGAACAACCACGACTAGGAGAGAAAGTAAACGCTAGGATTATTGGAATCCGACCTAATAAAACGCTTTATTTATCACTTAGACCACGATCTTATGAAGTGATTGGTGAGGACGCCAAGATGATTCAGACAATTCTTGAGCATAAGCCTAATAATGAATTACCTTATAACGATAAAAGTGACCCTCAAGTAATTAAGGATTACTTTGGAATCAGCAAATCTCAGTTTAAACGAGCCCTGGGGCATTTATTAAAGGCTCATGTTATTTCCGAAACCCCAGATGGAATTAAATTAACTGAAACGAGATGAAAGTAAGTGAATGATCAAATTGAAGATTATCTTCACTATTTACTAGTAGAAAGAGGATTATCTGACAATACCATTAAAAGTTATCGACAAGATTTAAGGGAATTTGAGTTGGATTTAAAAAAAAATCACATCAGTTCGTTTAAAGATGTCGATCAGTATACAATTTTAAATTACATGGAAACAATGAAAAATAGTGGTAAGTCTCGTAATACAATCATTCGATTTGTATCAACGCTTCGTAAATTTTTTCAATATTTAATGGAATTTAAGGTGATTAAAAAGAACCCCATGAACAAGATTGATACTCCTAAAAAGGGCAAGCACTTACCCGATGTTTTATCCGTTAATGAAGTTGATCGATTACTTAAAATGCCGGATGTGAACACCAAGTATGGGGTAAGAGATCGAACCATTTTAGAAGTGATGTATGCTACTGGGCTTCGAGTATCTGAATTGATTAATTTAAAGTTATCTGATCTTCATTTAGAAATGAATCTGATTCAGACCATCGGAAAGGGAGATAAGGAACGAATTGTTCCAATTGGAGAAGTTGCTCAGAATTGGCTATTTAAGTATTTAAATGATAGTCGATTACAGTTACTTAAGCGCCGGACATCTCCGTACGTTTTTTTGAATGCGCATGGTGGACGAATTAGTCGACAAAGCATTTGGGAAAAGATTAAACGTTACGTTAGTTTAGCTGGCATTAAAAAGAACGTTACTCCACATACATTACGACATTCTTTTGCAACGCACATTTTAGAAAATGGAGCCGATCTTAGAACTGTGCAGGAATTACTTGGACATTCTGATATTTCCACGACGCAAATTTACACTCATATTTCCCACGAGCGGTTAAGTCAGGTGTATGATAAATATCATCCAAGAGCATAAAATGAGATGGAGTAATGACAGCAAGTAATTGAGGTGATGTCGATGCTATTCAGGTATCGAAATGATTATGAAAAGATTGTGATGGGGATGTTGTCACTTTCTAAAAGTAACGATAAAACGAAACATCTTGTGGAAGAAATGAATTGGTATCGAAATGCTGACAATCGTGACATTTTTCTTTGGAAGGATCGATTTGGAAATTGGGCTGGAATTGTAGGAGTTGAAACCAACCCGAAAAACGTGGTTGTTAGAAGGATTACCCTTACGCCAGATGCTAACAATATTTTTAATGAATTTCGAATTCTTGATAGTGTTGAAAATGAATATCCCGACAAAAAAATCATGGGAACGTTTAATACGCAAGATGTCATTAGTAAATGGGAGTTAGGTCATGAACAGAGACAATCTACAGATTCACGTTAATGACTTTGATGGTCCACTAGAGCTTTTACTGCATCTAATCAAACAAGCAAAGATGGATATTTATGATATTGACATTAAGGATATTACTGAGCAATATTTTAAATATTTAAATAAAATGAAACGTTTAAATTTTGATATTGCTGGTGATTTCTTTGTAATGGCGGCTAATTTGATGCGAATTAAATCTAAAATGTTGTTAGCTAAAGAAACTGATGATGAATTAGGTGATGATCCACGAGACGATCTGGTTGATCAGTTGGTTGAATATAATCGGTATAAAAAAGCGTCGAAAAAGTTGCAAAAAAAAGAAGTAGAACGAAATCATTATCATTCTAGGATTCGTTCTTTTAATAAGTCAGAGATTGCAATTGGTGAAAATGAGTTTGAAATTAGCTTGTTGGAACAAGCATGGAATAAGATCATTAAACGACATCAGTTAACTTCTAAACCGCCAGTTCAACAAGTTTCAGAATGGAATTTTAGTGTTAATGAGCAAAGTGAAGTAATTATGAGACGAATAAATGGAGCTAGTAGTCATGAAATCTATTTTTCCAAGTTATTTGAGGCCAATTCTCCTTTAGAAGAATTAGTGACCGATTTTTTGGCACTTTTGGAAATGGTTAAACATCATCGTATTATGGTTGTGCAAACCAGTAATGACGGAGAAATCTTATTAAGGAAATCTAATTAATGAATTTAATGGCAGAAATTGAAGCTCTTTTGTATGTTTCGGGAGAGTCTGGAATGACAATTGAACGGTTGAAAAAATTAACTTCCGCAAATGATTCCACCATTCGGAGCTGTATTGCTTCGTTGAGTGAGCGTTATTCAAGTGATCGATTTGGCATCTGCATTTTACAAAATGGTGACATTATCCATATGACAACTAAAAAGGATTATTCAAAAGTAATTCAAAAGTTTGTTAAATCCGATGAAGAGCTGTTAACGCAGTCGGCACTTGAGACGCTTACGATTATTGCGTATAAACAGCCAATAACGCGCGTTGAGGTTGATGAAGTGAGGGGCGTAAATAGTTTGATTTCAATTAGAAATCTTTTGGCACAAAATTTAATTACCATCAAGGGTGAGCGTGATGAACCAGGCAAACCTAAGCTATATGTTACTACCGACCTTTTTTTAAACGCTTTTAACCTTAAAAGCATTAATGATTTACCAGCTTTAGACGCAGAAAGAGATCCAAAAGATTATGGTCAGATGTTTGATGATAAAATGAAACCATTGGAGGATCAGCGAAATGAGTGAAAGATTACAAAAAGTTATGGCGCATGATGGGGTGGCTTCGAGACGAAAGTCTGAGGAACTTATTAGTACTGGACATGTGAAGGTTAATGGTAAGATTGTTAATCAGTTAGGGATAAAAGTTGAACCCACTGACAAGATTGAGGTGGATGGAACATCGTTAAGAAAAGAAGATCTAGTATATTTTGCCCTGTATAAGCCACGTGGGGTAATTTCTTCTGTGAGGGATGAAAGGGATCGAAAGACCGTTTTGAACTTTTTTAAAAAGGTTCCTGAACGAATATACCCGGTTGGACGATTAGATTATGATACGAGTGGGATAATTATTTTAACTAACGACGGAACGCTTGATTTCCAGTTAACTCATCCTAAATATGAAGTAAAAAAGACGTACTTAGTTAAGGTGATTGGGAAACTCGATCACAATGAGTTGAATAAAATTCGAAAGGGTGTTTTAATTAATGGCAAGTATAAGAGTGCACCCGCGGAAGTTGAGGTGATTTATAAGGCTGGTAATTCAAAGAATAATTCGGTGCTACGTTTGACGATTCACGAGGGTAAGAATCATGAAGTTAAAGATATGCTGAAAGCAGTTGGTCATCCTGTTGAAAAATTAAAACGGGAAGAGTTTGCTGGGATCGGTTTAGAAAACTTACAACCTGGTGAGTTTCGTAGGCTCCGAAAAAGAGAAATACGAGATTTGTATGCTTTAACTAAATAATTAATAAAACGTCTTCAAGGTCGGGTGAAATTCCCAATCGGTGGTTACAGCCCACTACCCAATGAAAATTGGTTGAGATGGTGAAATCCCATTGCCGACAGTAAAGTCTGGTATAAAGAAGATGAGTTTTTTTATGGCGCAATTTACCCTAATTGACTTTGAAGAACGTTTAATTGGAGGAATTGTGATGATAGCTAAAAACGACCGAATTAAAAGAATTACTATAACTGCCGTGATTGGTGCGATCTCATTTTTGTTAATGTTGATTTCATTTCCAATCATCCCATACATGAGTTATTTGAAATTGGATTTTTCGGATATTCCAATTTTGATTTGTTTGTTATTATTGGGACCGGGTGCAGCCATTGAAGCTGTGATACTTAAACTATTTATTTACTGGATGGTGATGGGTTTTTCACCACTTGAGTTAATTGGGTTGACCACCTCTCTTTTAGCCTCATTAACAATGATTTTGGTGTTTTACTTTTTGAGAAAATATTTATTTAAAAGTCACTGGATTGACTTTTTGATTGTTTTGGTTGAAACGCTGGCGTTAACAATTGTCATGAGTATTACCAATTTGTTCATTAGTACTCCACTGTATGTGAAACTAACAAATTTAAAGTTAGATTTTTCGCTTGCCAAAACGATTCTTTACGGAGTAGTTCCCTTTAACTTAATCAAGGGTATTGTGATTGGACTAATTTTTGTGATTATTGCAAAACAAATGCAGAAATGGATTAATAAGCGATCTTATCAAAAATGATTAATAATACAAATGAAGCTCTTGGTCTTTTCGTTTTTAGTGCAACCCAAAAACGAAGGGCTCGATTAATTGAAAACTTACTGTTAGGCAAGAAAACGGTAGCCACCTTATACTGGGCGATGAGATATGGTCTTTTAGACCTTCTTGGAGTTGGACGATATTTTAATAAAAACGAATTAGATGTTAAGTCTCTGATTAGTGCGAACTTGCTGGAAGAAGTTGAACATGGTCAGTTTAAATTAACGTCTGAAGGAGAAAAAGAAAGAGCAGAATTAATTAAAATGATTGATGATTCTAATCTTTCTTTTTCATTACATACTTTTCAAAGAATTGATTTAGTTAGTTTTAAGCAACGATTGCAGTTGTTTGTTCAGATTATATCAGAGCATGTCCATAACGTTAGACACTATTATCCAGTCAATGTTGATGGAGTTAATAAAGATTTTATTAAAAAATATTATCGACTGATTGATCGCAAGCAAGTTGGCACAGATTTAAAGAAAGAGTTGAAACGATTTTTATCCTTACTCGATCTAAATGACGCTGATTTATTTGCTCAAGGATTAGTTGGATTTAGTACTAATGGATTCACAATCCAGCAGATTGCGCATAATTTAAACCAATCGTTAGTCAAAAGTTATATTGCTGATTTTATCAATTATGCAAAATTGGCGAACTTTGTTGAGCAAAGTGATCAATCTGTAATGGTTCCATTACTTAATGGTCTTTTCAAAAATCCAATTTCTGGTAGTGCTAAAAGGACTTTTGATGAATATGAACGATTGGGTAATATAAAAAAGGTTGAACAACTGCGAAATCTACGAGAGTCAACTGTCCTAGAACATCTTCTGGAAGTTGCAATTTACGTTGATTATGACAAGTTTCCTTATCGAAATTTCATTTCCCTTCAAATGGAAAGAAAAGTTAGGCGTATTCTACTTGGAACGGACGTTGATGACTGGGACTATCATCAATTACCAACTGACGTTTTAGAGCAGTTTAGTTTTTTTCAATTTAGATTACTTGAAATCAAACAGACAAAACAGGGAATTAATAATGAACAAGATGAAACTTGCTAAACAAATATTAAAAAACAAGTTTGGCTTTAGTGATTTTAAGCCTGGTCAAGATAAGACCATTTCTGCACTATTAAATGGCGCAAATGTTCTTTCAGTCATGCCAACTGGGGCAGGTAAATCATTAATATACCAGTTATATGGGTATTTAGTTAAGCGTCCGGTTGTGATTGTTTCGCCACTTATTTCTCTTATGGAAGATCAGGTTGGTCGAATGAACTTTATGGGAGAAAAGCGGGTGTGTGCTTTAAATTCAATGAACGATTGGTCGAAGCGACACCGGCTATTGAATCATCTTGATCAGTTTCGTTATATTTTTGTTTCTCCAGAACTATTATCTAATTCTGATGTGCTTAACCGAGTTAAGCAATTGAAAATTGGCTTATTGGTGATTGATGAAGCACATTGTATCTCTAAGTGGGGGCTTGATTTTCGTCCTGATTACCTGTCATTAAGACAGGTGATTCGTACGTTAGGACATCCGCAAACACTAATGCTAACGGCAACTGCTTCAAAGAAAGTTCAAAGAGATATCATTAATTATTTGAAGTTAACTGACGTTCAAGAAATAATTGAAAATGTGGATCGGCCTAACATTTTCCTTGCGGTTCATAAAAGTTCAAGTGAAAAAGATAAGCAAGCCTATCTTTTTAATTTAATTGAAAAACTCAAGTATCCGGGTATAATTTATTTCTCTAGTCGAGATAAGGCTTCAAAAGTTGCTTTGAAACTTAGAGAACAAACTGATATCAAAGTGGCAGCTTATCATGCCGGTCTTAGTAACGATGATCGGTATCGGATTCAGCATCAATTTATGGATAATGAGCTTCAGGTTATCTGTGCAACCAGCGCCTTTGGAATGGGGATTGACAAATCAGACATCCGATTTGTAGTCCATTACCATATGCCGACTGATATGGAAAGTTATGTTCAAGAAATTGGTAGAGCTGGAAGAGATGGTAAACAGAGTATCGCTGTGTTACTTTACTCTAATGGTGATGAACAAATTGCACAGAGCTTAATTGTTAGGTCCATTCCTAATGATCAACAGATTGATAATTTCTTTTCAAATCCCAAAGCTAAAATGAGTGAGCAGAATAAGAGACTCCTTCAGTTCTATTTAAATCATGGGTATGGTAATGATGACGTCAAACAGATTTTTTCTGAGGTCACCCTTAAAAAGGATCAAAGTTTAAAGCAAGTTGTCCGGTACATTAATCATACTGGCTGTCGGCGAAAACTTCTGCTTTCTTTATTTGATGTGAACTTTGATGACCACACTGATGATTGTTGTGACTTTGGAAGTGAAAAGTTTGATTTAATGAGTCTTGGTTTGTTAAAAAACGTTAATAGTGAAAAGTCCAATTTAACTGGTACTTGGTATGAGATTTTGGACAAACTTTTTTAATAATAATTAGGCGCAAAAAATGATATAATCACCATAGAAGTTTTGGAGGGATGTATTTATGAGGGACGACAAACATAAAGATAACAAAAAAAATGATCCATGGGATGATTCATTTTCAGATGACACCGATCCAGATGGAAATCTTTCAAGGACAGAGTACCGTAAGCACCACCGTAGTAATTCATTAGTCGTGATTATGCTGGTTTCTGTTATTGTAATTATTGCCCTTGTTGCACTTGTTTTTGGGCTTTCTAAGGAACGTGCGGTTGGAAATGGGAGTACCAGTGAAAAGACTCAGAGTAGTAAGGTGCACCACGAAAAACCCAAAAAGAATAAAGATCAGAAATCAAAGAAACCGAAAGCAAACTCAAGTAGTGTTCAAAGTGAGGATACTACAAATGATAATACTGTTTCATCTGGTGCTGGATCTGAAGAGGCTTCATCTTCATCCGTTCAAAACGAAATGGGAAGTAACCAAAGTAGTACGACTCCAAGTAGTGATTCATCGTCTACTGCTAATAACTCGCAGCAACAAAAACCAGCCCAAACAACGAATGGCACTGATAATGCTGGTAGTAATGATTACGTTAAGGTTCAAAAGGGTCAGGGAGTTTATCGCGTAGCTACTAATGCGGGTATTAGTATGCAACAGTTATTAAAATTAAATGGACTTAGTTCATCCAGCCAGATTCATCCAGGACAAAGTTTAAGGGTTAAATAATTACAAATAAATGATAAGGATTGATTACATTTGGGTAAGAACGGCTTACAAGTTGCAATCGATGGGCCTGCTTCAGCAGGTAAAAGCACGGTAGCTAAACTAGTTGCAAAAAAATTTCATTACATATATTGTGATACCGGTGCAATGTATCGATCAATTACGTTAAAAGCAATTAGACTAGGATTGGATTTAAATGATGAGAAGACCCTTCTTGATCTTTTAAAAAAAACCACGATTACTTTTGAACCGGGTGATCCAGTTCAAAAGGTCTTTGTTGACGGTAAAGAAGTTACGAATGATATTCGTAATCCTCAGGTAACTAGCAATGTTTCAGCAGTTTCAGCACTTGGATCAATTCGTTTCGAATTAGTTAAAAGACAACAGGATTTGGCAAAAGATGGTGGAATCGTTATGGATGGTAGAGACATTGGCACGACGGTTCTACCAAAGGCAGATGTAAAGGTCTTTTTAATTGCCAGTGTTACGGAGCGAGCTGAGCGGAGATATAAAGAGGATCAAGCAAAGGGAATTTCGGTTAGTCTCAATAAACTTAAAAAAGATATTGAGGAACGGGATTATAAGGATTCCCATCGAAAGATATCCCCATTAAAAAAAGCATCTGATGCTTTTGAAATTGATACCACTTCAATGTCGATTGATGACGTGGTTGCGGCAATTTCGCAATTAATCGAAAATAAAATTCAACAACTTTCAAATAATAAAGCCGATTAACTGGTATTTTATTTCCAACTAAGATAAAATAGCAATTAGAGTTGTTGCAAGGAGGAAATGTTTGATGAGTGAAAACGATACTAATGCAAACAAAGATTTATTAGCCGCTCTCGATAATATTAAGCAGGTAAACGTTGGTGATGTTGTTAATGGTGAAATTTTGGCCATTGATGATGACCAGCAATTAGTCGTGGGAATCGAAGGCGCTGGTGTTGAAGGAGTTATTCCAAGGAAAGAAATTTCCGCACAAAGGGAAGATAACCCAACTTCAAACTACAAAGTTGGAGACAAAGTTAAGGTTGTTGTTGTATCTCGAATTGGTGATGATAAGGAAGGTGGAAGTTACCTTCTTTCAATCAGAAGACTTGAGGCTCTCAAGGTTTGGGATGACATCAAGGAAAAAGCTGATAAGGGTGACACCATCAAAGTTACTGTTACTCGTGCGGTAAAAGGTGGTTTAGTGGTAAATGCTGACGGAGTTCGTGGATTTATTCCAGCTTCCATGATTACTGATCACTTTGTTGATGATTTAAATCAATTTAAAGGTCAAGAACTCGAAGTTAAGATTATTGAAGTTGTCCCTGAAGAGAATCGTTTGATTTTATCACATAGAGCGATTGCTGAAGCAGAACGTAAAGAAGCTCGTGATAGAATTATGAGCACACTAAAACCCGGAGATGTTGTTGAAGGGAAAGTTGCTCGTTTGACTAACTTTGGTGCCTTTGTCGATCTTGGTGGGATTGATGGACTTGTTCACGTTTCAGAAATTTCTTATGAACATGTTAACAAACCAAGTGATGTTTTGAAGGTTGGCGAAGAGGTTAAGGTTAAAGTTCTTTCAGTTGATCCTGATCGTAATCGTATTTCATTATCAATTAAACAAACTCAACCAGGTCCTTGGAGTGACATTGAAGAAAAAGCTCCTAAGGGAAGTGTCCTTGATGGAAAAGTTAAGCGCTTAGTTGATTTTGGTGCTTTTGTTGAAGTTTTCCCTGGTGTTGAAGGATTAGTTCACATTTCACAAATTTCACATAAGCATATTGACAAGCCGAGTGATGTTTTGAAGTCTGGCGAAGACGTTAAAGTTAAAGTCCTTGACGTTCAACCTGAAGAACATCGATTAGCATTGTCAATGAAAGCTCTCGAAAAAGACCCCAGAGATGATCAAAAAACTCCAAAGAAAAATGTGAGTGATAATTCAACTAATAATGCTCCTGAAGAAGAGAATGGTTTTACGTTAGGTGACATTGTTGGAAATGAATTAAATGATGATGACAATGAGTAATTAGAAAATTATCCTTCATATTTATGAAGGATTTTTTTTATTCTCAAAAATAAGAGGTGATATAAAATGGCAAAACCTACTGTAGCAATTGTTGGAAGACCAAACGTTGGTAAATCAACAATTTTTAATCGAATTGCTGGTGAACGAATTTCAATTGTTGAAGATACTCCTGGAGTGACCCGTGATCGTATTTATGCTCATGGGAGTTGGCTTGGTCACAATTTTAATTTGATCGACACTGGTGGAATTGAAGTTGCTGATGAACCATTTATTAAGCAAATTACTGATCAAGCAGAAATTGCGATTGATGAAGCTGATGTAATTATATTTATGGTAAATGGTAAGCAGGGAATGACTGACGCTGATGAACGAGTGGCTCAATTATTGTATCGATCTGATACACCAGTTGTATTGGCGGTTAATAAAATTGACAATCCCGAAAGTCGGGCCGACATTTATGATTTCTATGCTTTGGGGTTTGGTGACCCATACCCCATTTCGGGATCTCACGGACTTGGTTTAGGGGATTTGTTAGATGCTGTTGTTAAGAATTTCCCAGAAAATACTAACGAAGCTGACGATGATAGTATTAAGTTTAGTGTGATTGGCCGACCAAATGTTGGCAAGTCATCACTTGTCAATGCTATTTTAGGAGAGAATCGGGTGATCGTATCAAATGTAGCTGGCACTACTCGCGATGCGATTGACACTAAGTTTGAAAATGATGGTCAAGAGTACACCATTGTTGATACCGCAGGAATTCGGAAACGTGGTAAGGTTTATGAAAAGACCGAGAAATACAGCGTAATGCGAGCTATGAGAGCAATTGATGGAAGTGATGTGACATTGATGGTTCTTAATGCAGAAGAAGGCATTAGAGAGCAAGACAAGCGGGTTGCTGGATATGCGCACGAGGCTGGAAAGGGTGTCATCATTGTCGTTAATAAATGGGACGCTTTAAAAAAGGATAATCACTCGCAACAACAATTTGAAGCTGATATTCGTGAGCAATTTCAGTATTTGGCTTACGTACCCATTATTTTTGTATCCGCAACGACCAAACAACATGTTAGTCAGTTACCATCTTTGATTAAACGAGTTAACGAAAACCATCAACGTCGAATCCAGTCGTCAACCTTAAATGATGTTATCATGGATTCAATCGCAATTACTCCAACACCAACCAGAAATGGGAAGCGACTTCGGATTTACTATGCTACCCAGGTTGCTGTTGGACCGCCAACGATTGTCTTGTTTGTAAATGATCCAGAACTACTTCATTTTTCGTACAAACGTTATTTGGAAAATCAAATTAGAAAAAATTTTGACTTTGCTGGGACACCAATTCACTTGATAGCAAGGCGTCGAAAGTAATGACTAATGGTAACAACCTTCTAATCATAATTATATTAAAATTTTTTTAGTAAATGTTAATTATACTTCCATTATTTGTTGCAATGACACCATTCTTATGCTAAATTAAGACTAGAAATGATGTAGTCGTACATCATTTCCCCTGGCTTAATCTTTAACTTATTGGGTGTTTTTTACATAAAAAACATCTATTCAGGAGGTGAATACACATGGCCAACAAAGCAGAATTAGTTAATGATGTCGCAAAGGCAACTGGTTTAACTAAGAAAGATGCCACCGCAGCTTTGGATGCAGTTTTTGACTCAATCCAAGACAAGTTGACTCACGGTGAAAAGGTACAATTGATCGGTTTTGGTAATTTCGAAGTACGTAATCGTGCCGCTCGTAAGGGACGTAACCCCCAAACTGGTGCAGAAATTCAAATCCCTGCAAGTAAAGTACCTGCCTTTAAACCCGGTAAGGCTTTAAAGGAAGCTGTTAAATAGTTTTATTTAATAGTTTAACCAGTGCGCTTATGCGTACTGGTTTTTTTATTAGTAGGAGGACATGTGTAATGACTTATTCAGAGCAAGCCTTAGACGCCCTAAAAAAGGGTGATATGAGTCAATTTAATGATGACATCAAAAAAGCCAAGGTAAATGATAGTGATGATATGATTTATTCGTTAGCAGAAGAACTTTATTCATTAGGTTTTTTAAACGAATCGATTGATATATATAAAGATCTTTTAAAAAAATATCCTGAGGAAGACGAGTTAAGAACAAGTATTGCGGATATTTTGATTTCTGAAGGCAAGATTGATAAAGCGCTTAATTATTTAAGTGAGATTAAACCTGATTCCCCAAATTATGTTAATGCTTTGATGGTTGAAGCTGATCTTTATCAAACTCAGGAAATGTATAACGTTAGTGAACAAAAATTACTTGAAGCTGAAAAAATTGATCCAGACGAAAACGTAATTAAATTTGCCCTGGCTGAATTGTATTTTTCTACCGGACAATTTGATAAAGCCATTCCTATATACTTGGGAATAATTAAACAAGGTGTTTTGAACATTTCTTCAGTTAATTTGGTTGAAAGGTTAGGGGTGGCATATGCTAATGCAGGTCATTTTGAGCAGGCTATTGGATACCTTGAACAGATTAAGCCCATTGATATGACGCCAGACGTCAAATTTGAAACGGGTTTTACTTACTTACAGTTGAAAAACTACGCTAAAGCGATTGAGATGTTCAAGCAGTTGCGAGAAGAGGATCCTCAGTATGCCTCACTGTATCCTTACTTAGGGGAAGCATACATTCAAATGAATGAACCTGAAAATGCTTTAAAGGTTTATCAGGAGGGTATGAGTGTTGATCAGTATAATGTCAATATGTACATTAAAGCCGCAGACGTTGCTGCTAAACTTTCAAAAGAAGACCTAGCCCTGAAGTATCTTAATAAGGGACATCAGGTTGATCCGGATAACATGGAATTAATTATTAAGTTATCTAATTTGTACGTTAAGCAGGGCGAATATCAAAAAAATGTTGATTTTTTGAGCCCATACGTAAAAGAAGAAGAAACCGATCCACAAATTTACTGGAATTTGGCGGTGTCTTATGCTCATCTTGAAAAGTATGATGATGCTCAAAAGTACTATGAGCGAGCTCTTCCGTACTTTGATGATAATCCTGATTTTTTACGTGAGGCGATTTTATTGTTCAGAGAGAATGGTCAAATTAAGGAAACCATTAAACTGTTAAAACATTATGTGAAACTTGTCCCGACTGATGATGAAATGGCATACATGCTTGAAGATTTAGAAGATTACGAGTAACAAAATAAGGATCAGAGTTGGATTTGATACTCTGATCCTTATTTTTGTGCTAATTTTTGATAATAGATTAGTGACGCTGGATCCATTCTTAAATCCTGTGCAAGAGTTTTGTCACTATCATTTGGATGTTGATTGAGGTAGTTAACGACGAATGCTTGGTATAGTGATTTGGGATTAAGATTCATTGCTAGGTATTCACTATCTGGCTTTAAGTATTTGTGAAGACCTGCAGATGTAATATGGCAGTTGGAAGCGATTCTTTGCTTTAAAAAGAGGTCCTTTGAATGATGACGAATTTGAAGCGGGGTAACAAATTTTTGAAAATTAGATAAAAAGGATTTTTCTTCAGGTGAAAAGTCAACGTGGTTTAATTCATGATAAAAGCCAGGTAAGAGAAACTCTGAAGATTGGTATCCCTTACTGATAAGTAACAGCGTCATTCTAGTGTAATAGTGAACCTCAGGATCTTCGAGGATAGTTGGTAAAGAATAGATCCACTTGGTAATGTATGAATTATGTTCGTTTTTTTCCTTACTTTTAATGTTAATTGTAGGAAGATGGGTATTAAGGTGGTTGTTAAATAAGAATTTAAAGTAGACGTTGATCTGAGATAAAACCTTGTTATAGGTATTGTTTCCGTTATTACGCTTAGAAATGATCATATCTAGATATTGCTCGATGTCTCGATCAAAGATTTGACTAACTCGGTGATCCGCTTGGTATCCCACGTTGAAATTAGATAAATAATTAAAAAGATCCGATAAGGTTTTGGAATACTCTCGAATGGTTACATTTGAGAGTTCTTTTTTTCTTAGATAACGTTCAAAATGATCTTGATATGGATAATTGTTACTCATGATTTGTCTCCTGTAATAAGTTACTTTAACTTAATCATAACACAAGAACCAGACACAAGCCTAACTTTTATATGATAATTTTGGTAAAATGAAATCAGTGAAGGTGTGTGGATCATGAAAATAGACAACTTACCAAGTGAATTTGATGATGCTAGAAGGGTTCTTCAGACAATTGAAGAAGCGGGATTTCAAGCTTATTTTGTTGGCGGATCAGTCCGTGACACTATTTTGCATTCACCAATTCATGACGTTGATATCGCAAGTAGTGCGTATCCTGAAGAAATTAAAACCATTTTCAAGAAGACAATTGATACTGGGATTGAACACGGAACCGTTACGGTGGTGCACGATGGTCGATCTTATGAAATCACGACGTTTCGGACTGAATCAGGATACCAAGATTATCGGCGTCCCGATCAAGTTACCTTTGTTCGATCACTTGAAGATGATTTAAAGCGTCGTGATTTTACTATCAATGCGCTTGCCATGAAAGAAAATGGTGAAATCATTGACTTGTTTGGTGGATTAAATGATTTAAGAAATCATCTAATTAAGGCTGTTGGAGATCCAGAACAACGTTTTAATGAGGATGCCTTACGAATGATGCGTGCTGTTCGCTTTGCTAGTAAACTGGATTTTGCAATTGAAAAGAACACTTTTAACGCGATTAGTAAACATAGTTATCTATTAAAAAAGATTGCTGTGGAACGAATTAACGTGGAATTTGTAAAGATGATGCTAGGGATGGCTCCTGGCAGGGGGCTTAAACAGATGATCCAAACGAATTTAATTAAGTATGTTCCCGTCTTGGGTGATTATGTTTCTGAAATAGCTAGGTTAGGGTCACGTCCCATTTCAGAATACATTAATAACGAAGTTCAGGTTTGGTCCTTAATTGCATGTCAGTGCGAATTAAATAGTGAACAGATTGGACATCTGATGAAGAGTTGGAAGGGATCAAATAGGTTAACCGAGAACGTTAAACTAACGGTTAAAGCAACTTACAAGATTGTAAGTGATGTTTTAGATCCAGTAACGTCGTATAAAGTTGGTCGCATCAATCTTGATAACGCATGTCAAGTAGCCATGACCTTAGGTAAGGTAGTCAATATTGACCAAATAGAAAATGAATATGATCGCCTTCCGATTAAAAGTAAAAGTGAACTAAAAATTAACGGTAAAATGTTGATTGATAGAGGTTTTAAACCAGGTCCATTATTAGGAAATGTTCTTAATCAACTGGAACGTTCCGTTATAAGTGGCCAAATTAAAAATGATTCAGATTCACTACTTTCTGCATCGAAGCAAATAAATAATGATTAAAAATAATTGGAGCAGATATTGTGCAAACACTAAAAGCAGAAAACTTGACGAAGACGTATGGTGAAAAGACTTTATTTAAAAATCTTGACTTTATTATCAATGAACATGACCGAATTGGATTAATTGGAACGAATGGAAGTGGTAAATCGTCCCTTTTAAATACTATTTCTGGAATTGATCATGATGTTAATGGGACAATTACCACTTCTAAGTCGTACACAATTGGATACCTAAAGCAGGTTCCAGATTTAGATGAAAACCTAACCGTTATTGACGCTGTTTTTGCTGGTGATCAAAAGATTTTTAAAATCATCAGATCCTATGAACATGCACTTAAAAATTACTCTAAGCATCCGGAAAATTCAGATTTTGAAAAAAAGTTTGAGAATGCAGAAGCAAAAATGAATGAAGAGGATGCCTGGACGGCGGAAGTGGACGTTAAAAACATCCTTAATCAACTGAAAATTACCGATTTAGATCAAAAGGTGGGAAGCATGTCGGGTGGCCAGCAGAAACGAGTTGGATTAGCTCAGGTTTTAATTCAGTCACCTGATTTACTTTTATTAGATGAACCTACCAATCACTTGGATTTTGACTCGATTGACTGGTTGGAACGATTTTTGAGTAAATACAAGGGAGCTTTAGTATTTGTTACCCATGATCGTTATTTTTTGGATCAAATTGCTAATCAAATATGGGAATTATCATTTGGTAAACTTTATAAGTATCCCGGTAATTATCAAGATTATGTCCAGAGGAAAGCTGAACTTGATGAAGAGCAAGAGGCTGCCTCTCATAAGCAGCAACGGCTTTACAAACAAGAGTTAAAGTGGATGAAAAAAGGCGCTAAAGCTCGTTCCACTAAGCAACAGGCCCGCATTAATCGATTTAACGATTTAAAAGCTGATGTTGATCAGGGCAATCCAATCGATGAAGATGTCGATATCACGATGGGTCAAAAACGGCTTGGTAAAAAAGTGATTGACATTAAACACGCTAACTTAACAATTGCTCATAAGCCAATTCTAAGAGATTTCAGCATGTTAATTCAAAATGGTGAACGAATCGGAATTAGTGGTGAAAATGGTGCCGGGAAATCAAGCTTTTTAAATGTAATTGCTGGAAAGCTTCCACTTCAGTCCGGTACCATTGCTATTGGTGAAACCGTTAAAATGGCATATTATACACAAAAAATGGAGAAAATCCCGGAAGACAAACGTGTTATTAGTTATTTAACTGATATCGGTGAAAATGTGGTTGATAAGGATGGAAATAAGGTCAGCGTTACTAATTTATTAGAACAGTTCCTTTTTCCTAAATTTATGCATGGAACTTTGATCCGCAAGCTTTCAGGTGGAGAAAAAAGGCGCCTTTATTTACTGAAATTATTGATGGAGCAACCAAATGTGCTTCTTCTTGATGAGCCAACTAATAATCTCGATATTGGGACCTTAACGGTTCTAGAGGATTACATCAAGCACTTTAATGGGACAACGATTACAGTATCTCATGATCGTTACTTTCTTGATAAAGTAGCTGATCGATTATTGATTTTTGATGGGAATGCTAAAATTGAGCGTTATACTGGTCAATTTACTGATTATCTACAAAAAATGAAAATGCAAAGGAAACAGGTTCATCATGATAGTAAGAACCAAACCAATAGCCGATTAGATGAAGCTAAAGATAGCACTTCCGAGAAAAAAAGCACGAAATCGAAAACCAAGTTAACGTATGCTGAAAGAATTGAGTGGGATAAGATCGATGGCAAGATTAATTCTTTAGATCGCCAGACTAAAGATGTAAAAAAACAGATGCAAGAAAATAGTTCGGATTACGATAAGTTAGCAGAGTTACAACGAAATCTTGATGAATTAAATCAGAAATCGGATCAATTAATGAACCGATGGGAATATTTGAGCCAGTACGTTGATGAGTAGTTGTTTTTATTAAAAAAGGAAGAGATTAAAATGTTAGAGGATGCATATTTAAATCTAGAACGTTACGTTTTAGAGAATGGTCATAAAAAGTCAGATCGAACTGGTACCGGAACCATTAGTACGTTTGGGTATCAAATGCATTTTAACTTACAGGATGGCTTTCCGCTTTTAACCACTAAGGCGGTTCCCTTTCGGTTGATTAAATCAGAATTACTCTGGTTTTTGCGGGGTGATACTAACATTCGTTATTTACTTAAACATAATAATCATATTTGGGATGAATGGGCGTTTGAAAAATGGATTAATTCTGACGAATATCATGGACCCGATATGACTAATTTTGGTTTGCGTTCACAAAGTGATCCCGAATTTAATGAAGAATACCAAAAGCAGAAAAAAATATTTTGTGAGCAGGTTTTAAATGACGATGATTTTGCCAAAAAATATGGCGATCTAGGCCTAGTTTATGGGAGTCAATGGCGTAACTGGAAAACGAGCAATGGTAAGGCGATTGACCAGATTAAAAATGTTATTAGTACCATTAAAACTAATCCTGATTCCAGAAGAATGATTGTGAGTGCTTGGAATCCAGAAGATATTTCTAGTATGGCTCTTCCACCTTGTCATGTAATGTTTCAGTTTTACGTAAACGATGGCAAGTTAAGTTGTCAACTGTATCAGCGTAGTGGTGATATTTTTTTAGGAGTTCCATTTAATATCGCAAGTTATGCTTTACTTACTAGTTTAATTGCCAAAGAGGTCGGATTAATTCCTGGTGACTTTGTCCATACGTTGGGTGATGCTCATATTTACAGTAATCACATTGATCAAGTCAAAGAGCAGTTAACGAGAAAGCCACACCCAGCTCCACATCTATGGCTAAATCCCAATAAGGAAAGTATTTTTGATTATGATATGGATGATATTAAGGTGGTTGATTATCACCATGACAAGCCAATTAAAGCGTCAGTGGCAGTATAGGAGATTATTATGTTAGCTTATATTTGGGCAGAATCAAATGGACATGTCATTGGAAAAGATGGTAAATTACCCTGGCACTTGCCGGATGACATGCAATTTTTTAAACGTAATACGATCGATCATCAAATTCTAGCTGGTAGAACCACGTATGATAGTTTTAAAAGACCATTACCAAGACGCAAAAATTTGGTTTTGACTCACCGCCCGCAGAGTGATTTTCCGAGTGGGGTTGTGACCTTTAAAACGGTTGATGAATTTTTGAAGTATGCAAAAAGATACCCTAATGAAATGATTTTTGTGGTTGGCGGAACGTCTGTATTTGAAGATTTGTTGCCGTTTGTTGATTATCTGTATCGCACTAGTATCAATCATGATTTTGATGGGGATGTTAAAATGATTGATATTGATTATTCTCAATTTGAATTAGAAAAGAAGATTTCTGGAAAAGTTGATGAACATAATGTTTATCCGCATACTTTTGAGATATTTAAGCGTAAGAAATAAGAGGTAAGAAATTGAGAAAAAGTTTTTATGAATTTTTAATGACTAGAAGACATCCAGGGAGTTCCGATCCGATTGCGGAGTTTGCTAATAATGCGTTCTTTGATCAATTATTTCCAAAGCAAGAGGATAATTTTGAAAGGCTTTCTAAGTACTTGGAGGAAAATGCTGGTTATTTACCATCCATGACAATTTTTGATGATGCATGGAAAGAGTATCTTGCCTACCTCGATTAACGATAAAGGAGCAGTAAATGGGAAGTAATATACAATGGTTTCCTGGACACATGGCGAAAGCTATTCGTCAGTTTGAGGAAAATGTCCACGTTGTTGATATTATTTTTGAATTGGTTGATGCAAGGATTCCGTATTCATCGATTAATCCAGAGATTAAGCGAGTATCAGGTAGTAAACCACGCTTGTTTATTTTAACTAAATCTGATTTAGCTGATCCAAAGATGACTAAAGAATGGTTAGATTACTTTAATAGTACGGGATTATCGGCCATCTCAATCGATTCAAAATCACGTGGGGTCAGAAATAAGATTGAGACTGCTGCTCGGAAAGTTCTGAAGGATAAGTTAGAACAATCGCAAGCAAAGGGATTAAAAAAAGATATCATTAAGGCTGTCTGTGTTGGGGTTCCGAACGTTGGTAAGTCAACTTTGTTGAACCAGTTAGTTAGTAAGAGATCAGCAGCGGTTGGCAATCGTCCGGGAGTAACTAAGGGTCAACAATGGTTAACCTCCAGTAAAACGATGGAATTATTGGATACTCCCGGAATATTGTGGCCAAAGTTTCAAAATCAAGAGATTGCTGATAAATTAGCGTTAACGGGAGCAATTAAGGAGAGTATTTATCATCCTGATGATATTGCTTTATTTGCGCTTCATTTTTTTCGTAGTCACCATAGCGACGAGATCTTGAAACGTTATCATTTGGGTCCGTTCGATTTAAACCTAAGTGATGTTGAGTTATTACTTAAAATTACTGAAAAGATTGGAATGAAAGACGATTACGACCGAGCCAGCGTCAGGATTATTAATGATGTTCAAAAGGGAAAATTAGGACGTTTTACGTTAGATTCCCTTGAACTGGTGGAAAGAAATGAGTATGGTAATGACGATTAGAGAAATTTCTGAGCGGTTTGCTAACGTTGATAATGTTAGTGATCCGCTTTTTGTCCGCTTTGGGGATGATCCACGAATTGGAGTTCAAAGAATTATTAAGAGAACGTTGAAGCGAATTAATACCCAGACCGAGAAAAAACGTGATTTTTTAACCAGATTTAAATATGAAAAAGAAATATGGCAACGCGGGGTGAAGTATATTGCTGGCGTTGATGAAGTGGGCAGAGGGCCGCTTGCTGGTCCAGTAGTCGCTGGTGCGGCAATTTTACCAGTTGACTTTGATCTTATTGACGTCAATGATTCCAAAAAATTAAGTGATGAAAAAAGACGAGAACTAGTTCCAAAAATCAAAAAGGAAGCGATTGCTTACAACTGTTTTGCGGTTTCAAGTCAGATGATTGATCAAGTCAATATTTATGAAGCAACTAGAATTGCCATGAAAAACGTAATTAGTATGTTAGATCCACAGCCAAATCATATTATTGTGGACGCCATGGCAATTGATGACAGTATTCCGCAGACTAGGTTGATTAAGGGAGACTCAAAATCAGTTAGTGTTTCTGCTGCTAGTATCCTTGCTAAGGTTTTTCGAGACGATTTAATGAATGAATACGCTCGTAAGTATCCTGGATATGGATTCGAACGAAATGCGGGTTATGGAACCAAAGAACATTTACGGGCTTTAGATAAACTTGGTCCGACCCCAATTCATCGCAAGACTTTTTCACCAGTATTAAAAACAATCAATCATTAATTTACGTATTTATCCATAGACAAACCAGGAGGTAGAAAATGGATAAACGGAAATTATTGCTTAGAATCAAGTTATGTCGTGGGATTGGGATTAAAGGCGAAGCAATTCTTGCACGGTGGGTTAAGGGGACTTCAGTTGAAAACATGTCTTTATCTGAGGTTGAAGGTGAATTAATCAATCTATTAAAACGTCATCATTTGCAGACAACGAAGTTTAAGAATTCATTTTTAAGTAGTGAGTTAGAGCGATCTTTTCGTTTGAACCAAAAGTGTCATTGGATGACCATTCTTGATGATGGTTATCCTGAACAACTTGCTGATATTTATTGTGCGCCAATTGTGCTTTTTTACGTTGGAGATGTGTCGTTGCTTACAACACGTTCGATTTCTGTGGTAGGTGCACGACAGTGTACAAGTTATTCAATCGCAGCAATTAAGGATATTATTACGCGTCCAGTACTTAAAAAGTTTACGATTGTGTCTGGTCTGGCTAAGGGAGTTGATTGTTTAAGTCATCAGTGCGCTTTAGCACATGATGGCCGTACCATTGCGGTGATTGGAACAGGCCTCGACCGTTTTTATCCCGCTGAATGTACGCAGCTTCAGGATAATTTGATGAGGACCAACCTGGTTATCAGTGAGTATCCATTAGGAAGTAAACCCTTAAAATACCATTTTGTGGAACGAAATCGCATTATTGCTGGTCTTTGCGAAAAATTAATTGTTGTTGAGGCAAAGCAAAGGTCAGGAAGTTTAATTACTGCTAGTTTGGCTTTGACCGAAAATCGGGATGTCCTTGCCATACCAGGTAATATTACTTCTCCACTTTCTAAGGGTTGTAATCAATTAATTGCTTCTGGAGCACGTCCTTGTTTGAGTGATAATGATGTTTTGGAAGATTCTTTAGTTTGACAGGTCTTTAAAACTGCAATATGATATGGAAGAAATTTAAACGGAAATTATCATGTATTAATGAAGAAAAAAATAACGAGGATAATTTTAATGGCCACAACTTCTGTAGCAAAGACAAAGAAAACAACTAAAACAAAAAAACGTAAAGCAAGTTCAAGAAAGAAAAAGTTAGTGATTGTCGAATCGCCAGCTAAAGCAAAGACAATTCAAAAGTATCTAGGAAGTACCTATAAGGTCGTAGCAAGTAAAGGACACGTTCGTGATCTCCCTAAGAGTAGGATGGGCGTGGACATTGAAGACGATTTTAAACCTGATTACATTTCAATTAGGGGGAAGGGTGACGTAATTAAAATGCTAAAGTCTGAGGCTAAGAAGTCGAAGATGATTTATTTAGCATCTGACCCTGACCGTGAGGGTGAGGCAATTGCCTGGCATGTTTCTCACGTATTGAATCTTGACGTTAATGATCAAAATCGGGTGGTCTTTAACGAAATTACCAAAGATACCGTTAAGGATGCTTTCAAACATCCAAGAACGATTGATATGAATCTCGTGGATGCCCAACAAGCACGTCGGGTTTTGGATCGATTAGTGGGATATTCAATTTCTCCACTGCTTTGGAAAAAAGTAAAAAAGGGCTTAAGTGCCGGACGGGTGCAGTCAGTGGCATTGTGGTTAGTGATTGATCGGGAACGTCAGATTAGAAAATTTGAGCCCGAAGAATACTGGACAATCGATTCTGAATTTAAGTCTGGTCGTTCAAAGTTTAAAGCCAGTTTCTACGGTCTTAATGGCAAGAAAGCGAAACTTGCGAATAATGATGATGTGCAAAAAGTTTTAAAACAAATTGATCCAAAAGCTGATTTTGATATTACAAAAGTCACTAAAAAAGAACGACGGAGACAACCAAACGCACCATTCACAACCAGTACTCTTCAACAAGACGCCAACCGGAAATTAAATTTTAAGACTGGACGAACAATGATGGCTGCCCAGCAACTTTATGAGGGAATTAATATTGGCAAAGAAGGAAGCCAGGGTCTCATTACCTATATGAGAACTGATTCAACAAGAATCTCATCAATTGCTAAGCATGAGGCAGCTACCTTTCTTCATGAAAAGTATGGGGCAGAATACTCTGCTAATAAACCAATTAAGGGGAAAATGCCAGAGGGTGCTCAGGATGCGCACGAAGCAGTCCGACCTACATCCGTTTATCGGACTCCTGCAAGCATTAAACAATATCTTACTAAGGATCAATATAAACTTTACAATTTAGTTTGGTCACGATTTGTAGCTAGTCAAATGACTCCAGCAATTATGGATACTGAAACAGTAACCATTGAACAAAATGGTGTAACGTATCGTGCTAACGGCTCAAAGATGAAATTTGAAGGTTTTTTGAAAGTCTATTCAAATGGGAAAGAGAAAGATAATATCTTGCCTGATTTAAATAGTGGTGACACCGTTAAATTATCTAAAAATAATCCAGACCAACACTTTACTCAACCACCAGCTCGATACACTGAAGCCAATCTGATTAAAACTTTAGAAGAGAATGGAGTGGGACGTCCATCTACCTATTCGCCAACATTAGGTACAATTCAAAAACGTTATTACGTTAAACTAGTTGGAAAACGATTTGAACCAACCGAACTCGGTGAGATTGTAAATAAAATTATTGAAGAGTACTTTCCTGACATTGTCAACGTTGATTTCACGGCTGATGTCGAAGGAAAATTGGATGAGATCGAAGAAGCTAAAGAAAAATGGGTTGAAGTTGTAGATCACTTTTATCAACCATTTTCAAAAGAAGTGGATCATGCGGAACAGCTTATGGAAGATGTTCAAATTAAGGATGAATTAGCCGGGTTTAACTGTGAGATATGTGGTGCGCCGATGGTCGTAAAGATGGGTAAGTATGGCAAGTTTTACGCTTGTTCACGCTTTCCTGATTGCCGCAATACTCAAGCAATTGTCAAAGAAATTGGTGTAACTTGTCCGAAGTGTAAGAAGGGCCAAGTTATTGAACGTAAAACAAAAAAGAATCGGTTGTTTTATGGGTGTTCACGTTATCCTGAATGTGACTTTGTTTCTTGGGACAAGCCAATTGGAAGAGATTGTCCAAAGTGTGGTCATTTCTTGGTTGAAAAAAAGGTTCGTGGTGGCATGCAAGTTATTTGTCCAAACGGCGATTATAAAGAAGACATTCAGAAATAATTAAAATAGCTGTTCCTCGGAACGGTTTTATTTATAAGGTAAAATGTAAAAAGTTACTTTAACTTAGGAAAAAATAATGCAAAACAAAAAACTAATCGAACTATTCGTAAAATATATTGTAAACGAACGTCAATATTCAAAAGACACGGCTAAAGCTTACGAAGACGATCTTGAGGAATTTAATGTATTTCTACAGACGTCAGGAAATGCTAAAAGCTTTAAAAATATCGACAATTTTGACGTTGAAGTTTTCTTAGGTACTTTGCACGATAGAGGAGATGAGAATAGCACCATCGCTCGTAAAATTTCTTCATTAAGGTCTTTTTTTAATTTTTTGCTAAACAATGAACTAATTTCGGACAATCCGTTTGAATATGTTCACATAAAAAAGCATAATAAGCATTTACCAAGATTCTTTTATCAAAAAGAATTAGACATTCTTTTTGAAACAGCCGCAAGTAATCAAGACAAACGAATTGCTACTCGTGACAGTGCCATTCTCGAGGTTCTATACGGGACGGGAATGAGAGTCAGTGAGTGCTCCAATCTTGATATTAACGACATTGATTTTGATAATCGAATCATGCTTGTTTTAGGTAAGGGAAACAAGGAACGTTATCTGCCATTTGGAAGGTATGCTAAAAGTGCTATTTTACGATATATGGAGAAATGCCGAACGCCAATTATGCGTAAATATCATAAAGACCATCTTTACTTATTTATCAATCAGCATGGTGATAAACTGTCAAGCCGCGGTATTGAATACATTTTAGATGGAATTATGAAAAGAAGTGGTCTTAATAGTTCAATTCATCCTCACATGCTTCGTCATACATTTGCCACTCAAATGTTGAATAATGGAGCTGATCTTAGAACTGTTCAGGAATTACTTGGTCATTCTGATTTATCTACAACCCAAATTTATACTCATGTTACCAAAGAAGGACTACTTAAGAACTACCAGAAGTTCTTTAAGCGTCCTGATGAAGATAATCCAAACTAACTTTTGAAGGGAATTTAATTATGACAGTAAAATTTGAAGCTACCACAATTTGCGCCATCAGACATAATGGTCACGTTGCACTAGCTGGTGACGGTCAAGTTACTATGGGAGAAAAAGTTATCATGAAGGGAACCGCACATAAAATCCGTCGGATCTTTGATGGGAAAGTTGGAGTCGGTTTTGCTGGAAGTGTTTCTGATGCATTTAACCTAGAAGAAAAGTTTGAAAAAAAGTTGAAAGAATATAGCGGCAACTTAAAAAGAGCTTCAGTAAAATTAGCTCAAGAATGGCGCGGCGATCAACAGTTACAAAAACTTGAGGCCATGCTAATTGTTGCCGATCATGATAATTTGCTTTTAGTATCTGGTTCAGGAGAAGTAATTGAGCCAGACGATGATATTTTAGCAATTGGATCTGGTGGTAATTTTGCATTAGCAGCAGCCACTGCAATGAAACATAAGGCGCCTGAAATGTCAGCTGAAGAAATTGCCAAAGCTGCTATTAACATCGCTGCTGACATTGATATTTTTACTAATCACAATGTAATTTCTGAAGAACTATAAACCGAGGTATTAATTAATGACAAAAGAAGAACAAATGACACCAAAAGAAATTGTTTCCCAATTAGATAATTATATTGTTGGACAGGACGATGCTAAGAAGTCTGTAGCAATCGCGTTGCGTAATCGTTACCGTCGTCTTCAATTAAGCCCACAGATGCAAGAGGACATTACTCCTAAAAACTTATTGATGATCGGTCCCACTGGAGTTGGTAAGACAGAAATTGCACGTCGTTTGGCTAAGATTGTAGACGCTCCATTTGTCAAAGTAGAAGCAACCAAATTCACTGAAGTTGGATACGTTGGTGGAGATGTTAATTCAATGGTTCGTGATTTAGTTGAGAGCTCAGTTCAAATGGAAAAGAAAATTGAGTTTAAAAACGTTAGACGTGAAGCTGAAAAGAAAGCGAATAAGGACTTGGCTGAGATCATTTCACGCGAAGAAAACCACGTAGATGATCCAGAAGCAATGGCAAATAATGATAAAAAATTAGAAGATACGGTTAAAGAATTTAATAAGGCGTTTAAGAAGGGGAAACCAATAGATCTATCTTGGTTAACTCAAAAAGATCCCTTCATGGATAATGACGAAAAGAATAAAATTAAAAACGATGCCGATCAAATTTTAAATCAAATTGAAAAAGGCGAGTTAGAGGACCATGAAGTTAAAATCTCCATTGATGACCCAGCGGCTGCACTAAACGCGGACAACGGCAAAATGGAACAAATGGGAATTAACTTGCAGGGATTAGAGAGTATGCTGCCAAAGAAGCAAGTTGAAAGAGTACTTCCGTTAAAAGAAGCTCGTGAAGCATTAATCAATCAAGAATCAGAAACACTAATTGACGATGCCAAAGTGAATGGCTCAGCAATTAAACGTGCCGAAAATACCGGGATTATTTTTATAGATGAAATTGATAAATTGACTGGTGGAAACAAACAAACTCGTGGAGAAGTGTCAAGAGAAGGTGTTCAACGAGACATTTTACCAATCGTTGAAGGTGTAAATGTAAATACTAAGTATGGAGTCATAAATACCAATCACATCTTGTTTATCGGTTCCGGTGCTTTTGCTGATAGTAAGCCTTCAGATTTAATTCCTGAACTGCAAGGTCGATTCCCAATTCGAGTAGAATTAAATGATCTAAGTAAGAATGACTTTGTTAAAATTTTAACTGAACCGAGTGATGCATTAATTAAGCAATATGTAGCATTAATTGGGACGGATAATATTAAAGTAACTTTTACTAAGGAAGCAATTGAAAAAATTGCTGATATTGCATATTCTGTTAACCATGATACTGATAATATCGGGGCTAGACGGCTTCACACAATTCTAGAAAAATTACTTGAAGATATTTTGTATGAAGGACCAGATATGCATATGGGTGATATTACGATTAACCAACAATACGTTGAAGACAAAGTTGGTAATCTTGCGGCTGATGAAAATATAGCACGATATATTTTATAGTTTCTACATTTTGTGAAATAATATATAAAGAAAGGGAGGGATTAAATTGCCAGTTACACTAAAAAATGATTACTTAACGGTTCGAATTAATCAAAAAGGTGCTGAGATTGTTTCGGTTAAGGATCAAAGCGGTACTGAATATATTTGGGGTGCTAATAAAAAGTACTGGAAGCGTCATGCACCGATCTTGTTTCCAATCGTTGGTCGACTTCAAGATGATGATTATATTTACGATGGAAACAGTTATCATATGTATCAGCATGGTTTTGCTAGAGATAGTGAGTTTGAGATCGAATCTCACAACCAAACCGAAGTCAATTTTATGTTGCATTCGAGTGCGGCTACTAGAAAGATTTATCCCTTTAACTTTAATTTATCCATTCACTATGAGCTAGATGAACACACCATTGCGGTTGAAATGGTAGTAGAAAATATCAATCCAGATCCAATGTATTTCTCATTAGGAGCTCATCCAGGATTCAACGTCCCATTGTTTCCTAAGAAAGAAACATTTGATGATTATTCGGTCTCGATTGCTCCAAAGCATGACTATAAAACTGTTAGAATTGATCAGAATGGATACAGTAATATTAAACATCCAATTGAAAAAACGCTGAACAATCCACTACAGTTAAATCGTGACCTATTTATTCATGATGCAAAGGTGCTTGATGTATCTGATAATGAGCAAACTACCGTTATGCTCCAATCAGATGTCACCGAGCATGGAGTCGCTTTGACTGCTTACGACTGTAAGTACATTGGTATCTGGTCAACTTATCCTAAAAATGCTCCCTTTGTGTGTTTAGAACCATGGTGGGGAATTGCTGATGAGGAAGGCAGTACTGGATTTTTAAAAGATAAGGCCGATATAAGCAAACTTGACCCGAACGAAAGCTTAAATGCTAATTTTGATATTACTTTCTTCTAAATAAGATTAAATTAAATAAGGGACACTCGTTGAGTGCCCCCTTATTTATGCTGTTTTTTTGAAGGAATGGATTTCTTTACGTATTTTAAGTACCAGTAATAAAGACCAAACGGAACGAGATTTTCATCTCCATGAATAATCTTAATGATGTTGTTACGGTGGCGATAGAAAGTAAAGATTGTTAAACAAATTGCTAGAATTGTCAGTGCTGGATCGTTTTCAAATAATGATGCAATAACAATAATGGTAAAGCCTAGCATACTAGCAAGACTTACCATACTAGTAACAAAGATACAGATAATCCAAGTTCCGGCCGCAATGCAGAAAAAGACGAAGTTATATGCCCAAAGCATCCCGGCACTAGTTGCAACTGCCTTACCACCACGAAAATGATCAAAAATTGAATAAGTATGGCCTAAGATCGCTGCCAGTCCAAAAATGAGTGGGTACCATGAATGGATTCCAAACTGCATTGGTAACCAAGTAGCAATGGCGCCCTTAGCAATATCAAGAATCATCACAATGGTTCCTGCAAACCATCCTAGTACCCGATAAGTGTTGGTAGCGCCAATATTTTTGGAGCCATGTCGTCTAATGTCGATATGAAAAAATACTTTGCCAATCCAAATTCCGTTGGGAATTGATCCCAATAAATAAGCAAAGATTAGGAGAATAATAAATTTAACCATATCTTCCTCCGTATTATTAATGTAATATATAAGTCCCAAAAGTTTATTTTATCATTAAAAAGATGATTTTAAAATTTAGTTTGGGAAAATGAGCTAACTTTAAAACGTCTTTGCAATCAAGTTTAAATAGGTTATTATTAAAAACGATGACTAAAAGAAGGAGTCTTTCCTAATGACACAGGCAAAAAAGCAAGAGTATGATGACTCTTCAATTCAAGTTTTACATGGTTTAGAAGCAGTTCGAAAACGACCTGGTATGTACATAGGTTCTACTGATTCAAAGGGATTGCACCATTTAGTTTACGAAATTGTTGACAATGCAGTCGATGAAGCATTAGCTGGCTATGGTGATGAAATCAACGTCACCATTCACGAAGATGATAGTATCACAGTGGTTGATCATGGGCGTGGTATGCCAACTGGAATGCATTCTTCTGGAAAACCAACTCCTGAAGTAATTTTAACGGTTCTTCATGCTGGTGGGAAATTTGGCCAAGGAGGATATAAAACTTCGGGGGGATTGCACGGAGTTGGGTCAAGTGTTGTTAATGCACTTTCAACTCATTTAACGGTTCAAATTGTCCGTAATGGTACTCTTTATCAAGAAGATTTTAAGAATGGTGGGCATCCTGTTGGAACCTTAAAAAAAATTGGAAAAACCAATAAACATACCGGAACGACTGTCACATTTAAACCTGATCCGGACATCTTTACTACTACAACTTATAATTATGATATCTTGGCAGAACGGCTTCGTGAGTCTGCCTTTTTGCTGAAGGGCGTTAAAATAACGCTTAAAGATGAAAGACCCGGAAAGATTCGTGAAGATGAATTTCAGTTCAAAGATGGGATTAAGGAATTTGTTGACTATCTGAACGAAGGCAAAAGTACACTTGGAAAAGTTATGTATTTCGATGGGAAAAAAGATGGCATTGAAGTTGAAGTTGCTGCTCAATACAATGACGGCTATACCGAAAATATGCTTTCATTTGTTAATAATGTTAGAACTAAAGATGGTGGAAGTCATGAAGCTGGCTTTAGGAGTGCATGGACCAAGTCTTTTAATGAGTATGCCCGTAAAGTCGATTTATTAAAGGACAAGGACAAAAATCTGGAGGGAAACGATGTTCGTGAGGGGTTAACTGCTGTCGTAGCGTTAAAAGTACCTGAAGAACTGCTCCAATTTGAAGGTCAAACTAAAGAAAAATTGGGAACCCCGATTGCAAGGTCAGTTGTTGATAGTGTTGTTTCAGAACAATTACTCTACTACCTAATGGAAAATAGCGACTTCGCTAAAACTTTGATTAAAAAGGCCACTAATGCGCGCACAGCGCGTGAGGCTGCTAAAAAGGCTCGGGAAGAGAGTCGACACGGTAAAAAGAAAAAGAAACGAGAACGACTCCTTTCTGGGAAACTGACCCCAGCTCAGTCAAAAGATACGAGTGAAAACGAATTATTTCTAGTTGAAGGAGATTCGGCCGGAGGCTCCGCTAAGCAAGGACGAGATCGAAAGCATCAAGCAATTTTACCGTTACGTGGTAAGGTTCTAAATACTGAACGTGCTAAACTTCCCGATATTATGAAAAATGAGGAAATTAGTACGATTATCTACACAGTAGGAGCGGGTGTAGGAACTGATTTTAAGATCGAGGAATCAAATTATGACAAAATCATTATCATGACAGATGCGGACGATGATGGTGCCCACATTCAGATCCTCCTTCTGACTTTCTTCTATAAATATATGCGGCCAATGATTGAAGCAGGTAAGGTATATATTGCGTTACCGCCACTTTATAAATTGCAACATGGTAAAGGGAAGAGATCCAAAGTAGAATATGCTTGGACCAATGAAGAACGTGATCAAGACATTAAAGATTTTAAATCAGGATATTCGTTACAGCGTTTCAAAGGTTTGGGCGAGATGAACGCGGATCAATTATGGGAAACTACGATGGATCCTGCCAAAAGGACTTTAATTCGAGTTCGAATCGATGATGCAGCTGATGCAGAACGACAAGTATCAACTTTAATGGGTAATAAAGTAGAACCACGTCGAAAATGGATTGAAAATAACGTTCAATTTAATCTCGAAGAAGACGGAAGTATTTTAGATAATACTGAGAAAAATTAGCTTGGAGGTGATGAAATGGCACATAGATCTAAAATTAAAGATTTAACTCTTTCAGAAGTTATGGACGAACGGTTTAGTCGTTATTCTAAATCAATTATTCAAGAGCGAGCATTACCAGACGTCCGTGATGGGCTTAAACCCGTTCAAAGACGGATTTTGTATGCCATGAATAAGGATGGCAATACTTCTTCTAAGGGATTTAGAAAAGCAGCTAAATCAGTTGGTAACGTCATGGGTAATTTTCATCCTCATGGCGATAGTTCAATCTATGAAGCTATGGTTCGTATGAGTCAAGACTGGAAACTACGGGAACCGTTGATTGAGATGCACGGAAACAATGGTTCAATGGATGGTGACCCTCCAGCAGCCATGCGTTACACAGAAGCTCGCTTAAGTAAAATATCTGATGAAATGTTACGGGATATCGATAAGGATACCGTTGATTGGGTTTTAAACTTTGATGATACGGAGTATGAACCTGTCGTTCTTCCTTCTAGATTTCCTAACTTACTAGTAAATGGTGCTACTGGGATTTCAGCGGGATATGCCACCGAAATTCCACCACACAATCTCGGTGAAGTAATTGATGCATTAATTTATCTACAAAAGCATCCAAATGCCACACTTGATAGTCTGATGAAGTACGTTAAAGGACCAGACTTTCCAACTGGCGGAATCATTCAGGGACTTGACGGAATTAAACAGGCCTACGAAACTGGTAAAGGACGCATCATGATCCGTTCTAAAACTTCAATCGAAGCATTACGTGGAAATAAACAGATGATCAAGATAACCGAAATTCCTTATGAAGTTAATAAGGCTCAATTAGTCAAACAAATTGACGAAGTTAGGATCAACAAAAAAATCGATGGAATTGCCGAAGTAAGAGACGAATCAGATCGCGAAGGATTGACGATTGCAATTGAGTTAAAGCGAGACGTTGATAGTACTAGTATCTTAAATTACTTGTTCAAAAATACTGACCTGCAAATTTCGTATAATTTTAATGTGGTTGCTATTAGCAATATGGCACCAAAAAGGCTTTCTCTAAAAGAAATCTTAGTTGCTTACTTGGATTATCAACGCGATGTTATATCTAAAAGAACTAAATTTAATTTAGATAAAGCCAATGCACGACAACACATTGTCTTGGGTTTGATTAAGGCATTATCAATCCTAGACCAGGTGATTAAAACCATTCGTGCTAGTAAAGATAAACAAGATGCGCGAAATAATTTAATTTCTGAATACGACTTTTCCGAAAAACAAGCGGATGCGATTGTTGCCTTACAATTGTATCGTTTAACTAATACAGATGTTACTGAATTAAAAAAAGAAAACGCTGATTTGGCAGCTAAAATTGCTGAATATGAGACTATTTTAGCGAGTCCAGATGAACTTGACTCTGTTTTAAGAAGCGAACTTAGAGATATTGCAAAACGTTACCGTAATCCACGTCGTACTAAAATTGAAGACAAAATTCAAAATCTGGAAGTTAGTGAGGAAGTTACGCTTCCGGATGAAAATGTAATGGTAATGGTAAGTAATGATGGTTATCTAAAACGCAGTAGTCTTCGCTCATTTAATGCGTCTGAGATCACTGATAACGGCTTAAAAGACGATGACCATGCCGTTTACTTAAATGAATTAAACACTCGTGATTCGCTGTTTATGTTCACTGACAAGGGTAATATGATTTATCGCCGTGTTTATGAAGTCGAAGACGTTAAGTGGAAAGACACGGGAGAACATATCTCAAGAATGAATGGGCTTGATGCCAATGAGAAAATCATTGCTGTTTATGACTTCTCTGATCTAAGTAAACAAGATGGTGAATTTGTAATTACAACTAGTGCTGGCCATATTAAGCGCACTGAATTTAGCAAATTACTTCCTAGTCGTACCTATAAAAGTCGTGCTGCAATGTATGAAAAGTTGAAGGGGCCGCTATCAAAAGTAGTCAATGTCTCATACAATCGGGTTGAAGATCCTGGTAGTGTCTTATTGATGACAGAAAAGGGAATGGCCCTTAGATACGACTTGCAGGAAGTTTCGTTGAATGGTCCGAGGACCACAGGAGTGAAAGCAATTAGTTTAGCTGATGATGATCACGTCGTTAACATGCAATTTGTAAATGATGAGTCTGAAATTGGAGTTGTTTTCCAAAATGGGAACTTTAAAAAGATGAGAGTAAGCGACATTCCAGTGACTAGCCGTGCACGAAAAGGAATTAAAGTTTTAAAAGAATTTAAAATCAAAAGTAACCTGTTAGCTGATTTTATCAAAATTGATTCTAGTGATGAAACGCTTAAAATTTATACTGATCACGCGACTTCACACGAAGTGGTCTTGGGTGACTATGGAACATCTGGTCGTTTGTCAAACGGATCGTCCGTAATGAATACGAAGATGATTGGAACTCCAATTTTGATTGCTCATGACACTTTAAAACAATCTCAAGTTGATAATTTGCTATAGTAAATATAGTGATTTCGTGATAATATACACAATATAATAATAAATGTTAGTGCGAGGTATTAGTTTTGAGAGAATCTAAGAGGGAATCATTATTTTCATCCAAGGCTTTGGTATATTTCTTACAATTATCTGAATCGCTGAACTATACAAAAGCTGCGGGTATTTTAGGAATTACACAGCCTGCACTATCCCAACAAATTAAAAAATTAGAAAATAAGCTCCATGCTAACTTATTTTATTCTGTTGGTAAACAAATTCATTTAACTGATGCGGGTTATACTTTAAAAAATGCTACCGAGGAAGTATATGGAATCCTTGATAATGCTACTGATGAAATTGAATCATATTCAAGCTCAATCCGTGGAACAATTAAGGTTGGAATTCTTTCTGCAATTGAAGATGAAATATTTGAAAATTTTGCCCTATATTTCTATGAAAAGAATCCAGATTTGCGAATTGAAATGTACATGTTGACTCAACAAACATTAATCTCTGATCTTGAAAGTGGAAGAATTGATTTAGCCATTATGTACCTACCAAACGAGAAATTGCATAATTGGAAGGGAATGGCCATTAAACCGATTACTCACGATACTTTGTGCTATGTTCATCATGATAAAAGTAAAATTGGAAGTAAAATCAATCTTAAAAAAGTTGTTGGACCAATGGTAGGTTTTCCCAATGGTTATTACTTTAATCAATTTTTAAAGAACATTTACAGCGCCAAGCGCTATGAAATGCCAAAAATGGAAGCATGTTTTACAAGACCAGTACAAATCATAGAATTTGCTTTATCATCTGGGTTAAATACCATTCTACCGAAGACCTTTATGATGACACGTGATCGAACTAAAATGGCTCAAAAGAATACTTATTATACTGATATTATTCCTGATTTTTCTCTTCAAGCCGTTGCCGTCTATCGTGATACTAAAGATGGTATTCCGCGGTTAAATAAATTATTTGACGAATTTAGTGGTTTTGTAGGAGAATATGAGCAGGCTAAAGATGTATACTTAAGTAGTATTAATATAGAAGTTAGAGATCGTCAGAGACTCTTGGAAATATGGAAAAAGAGGAGAGAGAATCATGAGTAAAGAACTAGTTTTTGGACATAAAGTACCGGATACGGATGCAATTGTGGCTGCAATGGCACTCGCATATTTGAAGAAACAAGACGGGTATGATGTAGAAGCAGTCGCTTTAGGTAATCCCAATGCTGAAACTAAGTATGTGCTTGATTACTTTGATACTAAAGCACCACGTGTGATTGAACGTGCAAAACCTGAAGTTGATAAAGTAATGCTAGTCGACCACAACGAACCTCAACAAAGTGTAAGCGATATTGATCAATTAACTGTAACTGATGTTGTTGATCATCACCGAATTAATGGTTTTAACACTGCTGCACCTTTGTATTATCGTGCTGCACCTTATGGATGCTGCAGTACAATTATTACTAAGATGTTTTCAGAAGAGGGTATTAAAATTCCCAAGAAATTAGCCGGTTTAATGTTGTCAGCTATTATCTCTGACACTTTATTGTTAAAATCACCGACTACTACTGATTTTGATCGCGATGCACTCAAAGCTTTAGCGGACATTGCCGGAATCGATGATTATGAAGATTATGGCGTTAAAATGCTTAAGGCCGGGACTAACGTTGACGCAAAAACTGACCAACAGCTTATTGACGGAGATGCTAAGTCATTTACATTAGGTGGTAAAAATGTCAGGATCGACCAAATTAACGTTGTTGATTTAGACGATATTACCAAACGTGCTGATGATATTAAGAAAGCTATGAAGGCCGAATCTAAGGATAAGGACTATGATTTATTCTTAGTGCTTGTAACCAATATTCTTGATAGTAATTCAGAACTAATTGTTGTTGGGAAACCAAAGAGTGTGGTCGAACAAGCTTTTGATAACAAATTCAATGATGATGACATTATGAATTTGCCTGGAGTCGTTTCTCGAAAGAAGCAAGTTGTCCCCCCATTAACTGATGCATTAGAAAAAGAATAGTTATAAAAAATCCACTTAATTGTGGATTTTTTGGTTTAAAACAAATTGTTTGCTATTTAATTGGATAAGATATAAATTAAATATAGAAACAAATAGGAGGTTTATATTATGGCTGAAAATAATAAAGATGATTTGAGAAACCGCTTAACACCTGAGCAGTACAACGTAACTCAAAATGCTGGAACTGAACCTGCATTTACTGGCAAATATGATGATTTTTATAAAAAGGGAATCTATGTTGATGTTGTAAATGGTAAGCCATTATTTAGTTCTGCTGATAAGTATGACGCTGGTTGTGGCTGGCCATCATTTACTAAACCAATTAGTGAAGACGAATTAAAGAATGATACTGATACTTCTTTTGGTATGATTAGACAAGAAGTTCGTGGCGCAGACTCTAAGTCCCATCTAGGACATGTTTTTCCAGATGGACCGCAAGATAAGGGTGGTTTACGTTACTGTATTAATTCTGCTGCTCTTAAGTTCATCCCTTATGATAAGATGGACGAAGAAGGGTATGGCAAATACAAAAAGTTTGTTGAATAATACAAATAACTGAAATAGAGGTCTTTATTAATGAGTGAAAAAAAAGAAACAGCAATTTTTGCCGGTGGTTGTTTCTGGTGCATGGTCCAACCATTTGATCAGATGCCAGGAATTATTTCCGTTGTATCTGGATACACAGGTGGTCATGTCCCAAATCCAACTTATGAGCAAGTTGCTTCAGGTACTACTGGTCACACCGAAGCAGTTAAAATTACTTTTGATCCGGGCATCATTTCATATAAAAAATTAGTTGAAATCTATTGGCATCAAACTGACCCAACCGACGCAATGGGGCAATTCCAGGACCGTGGTGATTCTTATCGTCCCGTAATTTACGTGAATAGTCCCGAACAACGTAAAATTGCTGAAGAATCTAAGAAAGAGTTAGAAAATAGTGGCGAGTTTGATGAACCAATTGTAACGAAAATTGAAGACGCTCAACCGTTTTATCCGGCTGAAGACTATCATCAAGACTTCTACAAGAAGAATCCACTTCGATACGCCATCGAAGAAAGTGGCGGACGGAAAAAATTCATTGATGATCATTGGAAGAAGTAAATAAGTTAACAAAAAGAATGTCAATTTGACATTCTTTTTTAATGACTAGTTATATGTAGTAAAATAAAAGTGGTATGAGATTAGTAATAAAGTGATTCTAATCTCATACTAATACTGAGTATATTCTGGGAGGTATTATAATGACTGAAGAAAAGATAAGACCAAATAAATCGCAAGACGTTTGGAAAGATACCGGTGAAAACGTTGAATTTGCCACTTTAGAGCTAACTAGAAAAGATCAAAAGGCGGCTCAAGAAGGAATCCAAGATTTTGCTGATCGTTCACAATCCATTATTAGATCAATGAGAATTAGAGAACCTGAAGCAAACCTTCGAGTTTCCATTGGCTTTAGTAGCAAAGCTTGGGACTACTTGTTTCCGAAGGCTAATAAACCTAAAGAATTAGAAGATTTTACTGGTGTTAAAGGTCCAAACTATTCGATGCCATCGTCTGAAGGAGACATCTTTCTTCATATTCGTGCTAATACTGAAGCCGTTGTATACGAAGTTACTACTCAATTCATGCTCTTTTTAAGAGATTTTACTAAAGTAGTGAACGAAACTCATGGTTTTAGATATTTAGAGGGAAGAGCTATTATCGGTTTCATTGATGGGACTGAAGTTCCACAAGTTGAAGATGTTGCTCCATACGCGCTTATTGGTGATGAAGATCCTGAATTTATCAATGGTTCATATGCTTTTGCACAAAAATGGCACCATAACATGGACTATTGGAATCACCTAGATACTACTACTCAAGATAAAGCCATTGGGAGAGAAAAATTTTCTGACTTAGAATTACCAGATGAAGAAAAATTTAAAAATGCCCATAATGTAACTTCAAACACATCCGTTGACGGAGTTGAACAAAAAATTGTCAGAATGAATGTTCCTTATTCTGATCCTGCTAATAATGATACAGGAACTTACTTTATTGCGTATTCACGATACTGGCACGTTATTAAGGGTATGCTTCAACAGATGGTTGATGAAGATGATTTCTTGTTAACGTTCTCAACCTTATTGACTGGTCAAACGTTTTTCATTCCTTCAAGACCAATGCTTGAAAATATTGCTGATGGGGATTTGAATTAGTCATCAGTAAATTTTTAAAAATTATTTATTAATTATTATTGACAAAAACGTTGGTTAAGCATAATGTACTGTCTAAAGAAAATGCTAAGAAAAGATGAGTAATGAACCAACCATGATACAGGAAGCAAGCGACGCTGAGATGCTTGCATATTGGCATTTAGGAAAATGGTCTTGGAGCATATATAGACAAGTTATTTACAAGTCATATTTGGATGGCGTCCATTAGAGCGCTATACACTGCTTAATTTATTCTAGATATAATTAGCAATGTTACTGAGGATTGGCAGAAAACTGACAATCAAGGCTCGGTGGTACCGCGTTTATTCGTCCAAGCTCTTGAAACAAAAGTTTCAAGGGCTTTTTTGTATTTTCTTTTAATATAATAAAACAACGGAGGCATAATATGTCTGATAATATTTTTGATTTAGCAATCATTGGAACAGGATCAGTTGGTTCGGCGGCAGGATATTACGCCAGTCAAAATAATAGCAATATTTTAGAGCTGGATATTGCTAAACCCCCACATACACTAGGATCACATCACGGGCAGACTAGAATTATCCGGCATGCCTATGGTGAGGGAGAGAAGTATATCCAGCTACTACTAGAAGCTCAAAGATTATGGGATAAACTCCAGAAACAGACGGGCAAACGTCTTTTCCATAAAACTGGCGTTCTGACCGTTGGGCCAAAAGATTCAGCATTTTTAAATAATATCAAAGCGTCTGCCAATGACTACGATATTGATATTGTTCCTTATACTTCAACTGAAATTCACGATCAATGGCATAACTGGAATTTTAACGATCAATACGAAGGGATTTTAGAGCCAGGTGCAGGGTATTTAGAATCAGAGGAAATTATTAAAACATATATCGAAGGTGCTAAAAATAATGGCGTTACCCAAAGCTTTGATAGTTTTGTTAGAAAGATTGATCAGCAAGACAATGGAATTGTTGAGATTAAAACACAAGATCATACTTTTTATGCCAAAAATGTCATTTTATCAGCAGGAACCTGGGTCAAACAACTATTGCCAAATTTACCAATCACGCCAACAAGAAAGGTATTTGCATGGTTTAACGTCGCCGATAACGGTTTAAATGAAAATGAAGGGTTCCCAGCTTTTACGGTAGAACTTGCAAATGCTATTCAGTATTACGGTTTCCCAGGAAGTAATGGCACCATTAAAATTGGACGTCACCAGGGTGGTCAAAAGATTAAAAATAGAAAAGAAAGGGGCAATTTTGGCGATTATTCTGAAGATTTAGATGAAATCGATCCATTACTAAAGCATCATTTGACAGGGACTGATGGTATTGACCATGGTGGTACATGTTCGTATGATCTTTCTCCTGACGGTGATTTTATTATTGACCGGATTCCATCCATGAATAAGATTCAAATTGTAACTGGATTAAGTGGACACGGATTCAAATTTTCCAGTGTACTTGGTAAACTATTAAGTGATCAAGCTCTTGGAAAATCAAATCCTTATAACTTAGAACCATTTAGATTAGACCGTTTTAACCACTGAAAATAATCAAAAATTTAATCGATGAAATAACAACAAATGCTGTTGTTATTTTTTTGAAAGCAAGCCAATAATGAAGGTTATTTAAAAGCACTCATTATTAGCGTATCATTGAGTATAGAAACTATTTAAATAAGACTTTGATGTTGACCGAACGTTGAGCTTTAATGGTGTTGAAATAAATTCAGAAATTGTAAATGCAATTAAACAACTAGCAAAACGTAATGAAATTATCTTTGATTAAACCAGGCCAATCAGATATCTAATTTCAAGCGTACCAACATTTAAAAATAAGACATTAGTAGGTGCAAACGGGGCGCTTGTATCAAGAAATGGTCATACTTATTCAATAAAACCCATTAGTAATTGTGATATACAATTGACTAAAAATATCATTAAAAAATACGATTTAAATTACATAATTGATGATAATTGGAATTACAGTGATAAAGTAAGCGCTTTAAATCCAATATTTAAGCAACTAGACTCAAATCAATTAGCTGAAAATGTAGCTATCTCATCAATCAAAAAAGCCGTTAAAATCATTTTATTGGACATAAATAGTGACTTAATTGATAAAATACAGTATTCATTAAACAAAATACGTCATTTTGGCGAAAAGAATATTGATCTGACAGCTCAAAATATTAACAAATTCAGTACGTTAAGAATTATAACCGATAGCAACTATTAGAAACTAGATTGCGTTTGGAAACGATAGTAACGATCAAGAATTACTCGCGAAAACTTTTAAAAGTAGATGAATCTACAGTCAGATCAAATTATTTTGAATCCAAATGATGAAGTTGCAAAATCAATTTAAAGTTATACAAATGATGATAATCTAAAATAAGTATGAATTGCTCTTTTATTAATATTAAGTCTACTTCGTATAATATATATTATGTAAACTAGAAAAAAGAATAAATAATTAAGTGTTTCCCTCTATAAATATATATTAAAAAGAACACCATTTTTGGTGTTCTTTAATTTCCAACTTATTTTATCTATTAATATCTTTGATCCATCCCAATGCAAGAGCTCCGCTACCTAAATGGGTTCCAATTGCTGGTCCGAATGATCCGCGGGTAACTTTCATATTTGGATATTTTTCTTGAATGGATTTCTGCCAAACATCAGCTTCTTTGGGGTTATTGGCATCAATTACAGCAACTTCAATTGGATAATTGGCTTTTGATACTGCTTGAGAAAATAAATCTTCAACACGTTTAAGTGCCTTTTTCTTAGAACGAACTTTATCAAATGCTACGATCTCATCAGTTTGGTTATCAAAAGTTAAAATGGGCTTTATGTTTAATAGTCCACCTACAAACGCTGTTGCATTTGATAAACGCCCACCCTTAACTAGGTTATCTAAATCATCGACAACAATTAACTCATCAATGGTTGACCGAAGAAGTTTAAGTTTTTGAATAATTTCTTCTGGAGGAACATTATTTTGTGCTAAATTAGCTGCATATTTCACTAAAGCAGCCATTGGATCAACAGTAATTCCAGAATTAAAAGGATAAATTTTGATGTTATCCATCATTTTGGCTACATTACAAACTGCTTGATACATGCCAGAAATGGTTGAAGCTAAATGAATACTAATCACTGCATCATAACCATCGTCAGCTAATTTATTATATTCTTCAATTAGTGCTCCAATTGGCGGCTGTGAAGTCGTCGGTAATTTGGGTGACTCTTTAAGCTTTTGGTAGAATTCCTTATTTGTAATGTCAATTCCTTCGCGGTAACTTTTACCGTTGAAGATTACGGAGATTGGAATAATATGAACATTATATTTTTTGATATCTTCCTTAGATAAATACGATGTACTATCAGTAACAATCGCTGTCTTCATTTCTTTCACCTAACCTATTTACGGATTTTCTTCATACTTGTTTCTAATCGATTGAGGAGAATCTTTAAAAGATTCTTTTCTTCATCAGTCCACTGATTAAAAATTTGTGTGGAAAGATCTTCGTAGTCATTACTAATTTGATGACATGTCTTCTTACCCTTATCAGTAATACTGTATATTAACTGGCGTTTATCCTGCCCAATGGCTTTCTTTTGAATCATTTCTTTTACAACTAATCGTTTCAATTGTCGCGATAAAGTTGATGTATCTAATTTCATTGACTTAGAAAGCGATTCTTGGGTCGTATAGCCATCATCAATGGCAATTAACAATTGCCATTCTGAAATAGTAAGATTTGATTTTTTGGTAAGAGCTTGGAGCTGTTGTTGATGCATTTTTCCAACAACTCTAAGAGCAGTTAAACTATTTTTCATTGATATTCCTCCGTAAAATATTATACCATTAATTGCCTAATACAAGATTACGGATTTAATATTTATGTGCTACCACTCAACAATATAAGTTATACTGGACAATGAAGCAAAAAGGAGTGTTATATATGTCATTTGACGGATCATTTACACATGCAATGAGTCATGAATTAAATAACAAATTACTAAACGGACGTGTTTCAAAAATAAACGAGCCCTACCCTAATGAAATTATTTTAACTATTCGTTCTAATCATAATAATTATCAGTTATTATTATCAGCGAATCCCTCATACGCTCGAGTACAAATTACAAACGTCCCTTTTACAAATCCGAAAGTTCCAACTAACTTTGCAATGACGTTAAGAAAACATTTAAGTGGAAGTTTTATTAGCAAAATTCATCAAGTAAACAATGATCGGATTATTCACATTCATTTTAATACAAGGAATGAATTAGGTGATATTGAGGAATTAGTCCTTGTCATTGAAGTAATGGCACGTCATAGTAACATCATTTTAGTTCAAGCTAAAGATTCATCAATAATTGATTCAGTTAGAAGAATTTCATCTGCTCAAAATCGATACCGAACCATTCTTCCAGGATCTAAATATATTCAACCCCCAAAACAAGATCTGGTTGATCCATTTCAAGTTAACAAAAAAGAATTTACACAAATTGAAAAAATCAATCGTGAGTTTCCAAATGTAGATGTATTTGCTACTCAATTACGTAAATATCTTCAAGGACTTGGGACTGATACGTCCTATGCGCTCGCAAGTGCCCTTCATGTATCTGGATCAACTTTAAAACAAAAATATTGGAAATTTTTTAATCATTTCGAAAATCCAGAACCTATTATTGGAGATGATATGAAGGGAAAATTACAATTTTCAGCATTTCAATATATCGGCATTCAGCCGGATAAAAGATTTAAAACTTTAAGCGAAATGTTAGATGAATATTACCAAACTAAGGTTCAACGTGAGCGAGTTCGAGAACAAGGGTCACAATTAATTCGAATTACCAAAAATGAATTAAAAAAGAATCGGAAAAAGCTTAAAAAATTACAAAATACCTTAGAAGAATCTGAGCATGCAGATGACCTACGGGTTAAAGGTGAGATTTTAATGACTTATTTAAATCAAGTTAAAGTTGGATCTAAAGAGATTAAACTACCCAATTTTTACAATAATAATAAGGAGATCATTATCTCACTAGATCCTTCCCTCTCAGCTTCTGAAAATGCTCAAAAATACTTTAAAAAATACGATAAAAAGCGAAATGCAAAGGAATATGTAGTTAAGCAAATCAAGGAATGTCAGGATGAAATTGATTATTTTGAGAGTATTGAATCCCAAATTGAAATCGCGGATCCACGTGATTTAGATGACATTAAGACAGAATTAAAAAATGGTGGATACATTAGGAAGCCAAAAAAAGGTAACAGTAAACATCATAAAACTAAAGTTAGCAAACCTGAAAAGTTTGTCTCAGATGATGGTGAGATAATTTTGGTTGGTAAAAATAATTTACAAAATGATCAACTTACCCTTCGGACAGCAGATAAACGTGATACTTGGCTTCATGTCCAAAATATCCACGGATCTCATGTAATAATTAGATCTTTCAATCCAACTGAACAGACAATTCTTCAAGCTGCTGAACTGGCTGCTTATTTTTCCAAAGCACGAGCATCTGCCAACGTGCCAGTTGATTACGTTAAAGTAAAAGCTGTAAAAAAGCCCAATGGAGGGAAACCCGGTTTTGTTACCTATCGGGGGCAAAATACGATTTACGTAACGCCAACGGAAGCAATTGTTAAACATTTAAGAGAGAATAGTAAAAAACAAGATACTAATTAGTATCTTGTTTTTTTACTTCAATAACTTGTTGGTTGCTTCGTTAATAGTATGACCAATTGATAATTTAGCCCCTGACTCGAGTGATCGGTCTTTTTGATAATCGTACACTCCAAGTTGCTTAAATGGGAAAGAAGCCTGCATCACCGTAAAGTGTGTTGAAGAATCAATTTTGGGAACGGTATTTACAATTTTATCAATATTTAAATGTCCGGTGGCCATCCTGACCAGCACCCCAATCCAGTTAATTCCAGTGGACATATTTAAAAGAACGGTCTCGGTAATTCGAAGTGGTCTCACACCAGTAATTTTAATCTTGTCTTGATCCCTGTAAAAAAGAACCTGAACTAGTCCATGAAGACTCTGATTTTTCACCGCTACCTTAGCTCGTTCAACTAGCCCTTCCACGTTCAAAACATCTTTACCATAAGGAACATAATAATCTGTTTGAAGACTGATATCGTCATCGTTTCCATCACCGGATTTAAACCCCACGGTTGAAATTGGAACTATTTTGTTCTCCGTTACTAATAAATCAAACGCAAAATCAACATGAGATCCATACCAAACTGCATCTTTTTGATTTGGTGGTAAAACCACCAACTTGAAATCATGATACTTGCTAAGTTCACGAATTAGGAAGTGACGATTACCCGGCAGAAAGACGTATTGGGGTTTCTCAGTTTGAATGACGTCTAAAATTTCTCCCAGTTGAATTGGTTCAATGTACTGCTTGTCACTCATCATTGGCGCTAAGGAGGCAGAATTAGGATTATTATTTAAAATTACAGTGTCAAATCCAATCTTTTTAAGTTGAATTAATATTTCACTAGTATAGAAATCAGAAGCAATATTGGGGCCAATTTTATTTCTACCCTTTCCAATTACTAGTGCGGTGTTATTCCCGATTTGATTAGATTCGTTGTCAATTTCATAACTAGCATAAAAGGAATTAATTTTTTCGGGAAATTCTCCAGCCGTTGGTTCGATCATTTTATAGGTTTTATAAGAATCCCTTTGACGAAGTTGATTGATATCTGTATGCCAAATGGATGACAACATTCCATCACCAAATCCCATTTCATGAGCTAACCTGAAAGCTTTAGCGTCATTTTGGTGTTTAAAAATATACGATCGACTTTTATCAATATTTGCCATGATCACAAAGAAAAATTGATCAATTTTGGTCAATTCTTGTAAATCTTCAATACTATAATGACGTGAGAGGGCTTCAAATAGAATTGGGAGTTGGATATCGGTTGGGTGAATTAATTGTGAAATTAGTTCATCTTCGGAAAGTTCAGAATAACTTGGCAAAACATCTTTTGGACTCGATTGCGAACTTCTAATGGCCTTTAACAAAGCGGCTTCGCAACTACGACCTACCCCAATTACTGATCCAATGGATTTGGTTTTAGTTCCAAGTCGTGAATCAGCATCAGGTAATTGCTCAAACGGCCAGATGGGGATTTTTACCGTGATATGATCACTGATTGGTTGAAGCACCGTCGTAAATTTATGAAAACGTGCTGGTAACTTAATTTTAGTAATTGGATAATTTAATAATAATTGTGAGGTAACTAAGGCAATTGGATATCCCGTTGATCTTGCTGCTAAGGTAGTACTCATGTTAAAACTAGGATTTACCTTTAGAACAAAACAATCATTTGTTTCAGTATTCAGAGCAAATTGTACATGACAAACGCCCTTGATTCCCAAAACGTCCATGACCTGAAATGAAATTGATCGCATCATTTGAATCTGGGTATCACTTAAAGTTTGTGCCGGGGTATAAACGACCGAATCATTTGAGTTCACTCCGACTGGATTCATATCTTCTAAAGAAGATACCATCAATTTTGTCCCCATTGTATCACGCAGTGAAACCGTTCCAACTTCTTTGTAGCCGACAATTTCCCGTTCAATTAGGCATTTACTAGACTTTGACTCCTCAAAGATGGTATCAGCATCGTTAGTTATTTGTTCCATGTTTTGAAAAATCAACCGTTGTTGTCGAACTTTAGGATCTAACGGTCTAACAGAAATTGGAAATGAAATTTTATCAATTACATTCCTTAAATCATCAAAATTATCAACAATATAATAATCAGGGGTGGGAATCCCATATTCTTTTAATCTTTGATTCAATCGATTTTCATTGTTAAACAGATCAATATTATCATCATTTAAACCAATAATTTTTACATTATTTTCTTTTAATATTCCATTTTTATTTAAGCGTTGAATAACCTTTAGTGCATTAACTCCGCCGAAAACTGAGGTAACTGCATCAATGTTCTCTGTTTCAATAACATGTTTAGCATTTTCAGTATTAACAGGTTTAATGGAAACATTATCAGGATTCATTTCCTGTAATATTACTGAATATGGATTATTATCCAAAAGAAAAGTAGTAATCCCAAGTTTCTTCCAAACCTTTAGTGCTTGAAATGCAGCGGAATCAAGCTCACATTCTTGACCAATTCCAGACGGTCCTGCTCCGATTATTAAGATTTTTTTGATATCGTCTTTCATTAGGCTATCTCCCATGAGCTGTGATACTTTCTAGAAATTCATCAAATAAGTCAATACTGTCAGTTGGACCACTAGACCCATCCGGAGAAAATTGAACTGAGAAACTTGGATAGTCACGGTGCCTAATTCCCTGAACTGTTCCATTGATTAAGTCTATGTATGTCACAATTAGTTTTGATGTGTCGATAGAATTTGGATCTACGGCATAATCCTGAGCTTGATTAGCATAAATAATTTGATTAGTAATAATTTTTTGAATGGGATGATTGCTTCCATGGTGTCCAAGTCTCATTCGATAAACACTGGCTCCATTAGCCATAGCTAACAATTCATGCCCTAATCCCATACCAAAAACTGGAAGTGCCTGTTCTAATTTAGCAATCGTCTTTAAAACACTTTCATCAATTTCGTGCGGAGATCCAGGCCCTGTTGATAAAATAATTCCTTCTGGGTCAAGATCAATGATTTCTTGGTATGAAGTGTCAAAGGGAAGCACAATTACATTGCAATTCCTTTGAGATAATTGACGAATAATCCCTTCTTTTAAGCCAAAATCAAGTACCGCAACGGTTTTGCCATTCCCAGGGACCAAATAAGGTTTGGGTGTGGCAACCTGTTGAATCTGCTGATTATTTAAAACGGCTGCATTTAACTGATCAAATGCATGTTCATCATTAACATCAACGAGACTCGCTTTTGAAATATCATGTGCCATAATGTATTTCAAAAGATAACGAGTATCAATTGCAGTTATCCCCGGAATATTACGTTGCTTAAGAAATGTATCTAAAGATATATTTTTTAAGTAACTAGTTGAAATATCTTCACTATGATGAACAACCACACCCTTAGCTGATGTCAAAATAGACTCATAGTTTTTTCGATTGATTCCGATATTTCCAACTGAAGGCTGTGTGAATGCCACGATTTGATTGTGATAAATTGGATCTGTGATTGATTCCTGGTAGCCATTAAGATTCGTATTCATAACAATCTCGCCCGTTACGGTTGATTCAGCCCCCATCGATTTTCCCACAAATGAAGTGCCATCATTTAGGATTAAATATCTTTTAGTCATAATGAAGGTCCCTTACTTGTTAGAAACGATTTCGACAGAATCACGATCATCAATTTCTGAAACCAAGACATTAACTTTTTCGTCCTTTGAACTAGGAATATTTTTCCCAACAAAATCAGCCCGAATTGGTAGTTCACGATGACCACGATCAACTAATACAGCTAAACCAATTCTCTTCGGTCTTCCCATTTCATTGATTGCTCCTAATGCTGCCCGGACAGTCCGGCCAGTGTATAACACATCATCAACTAGGATTACATTTTTATTATTAATGTCTACCCCATCATTATTAGTTGGATTAGGCTTTGTTTTTCGGTTCTTTAAGTCATCACGATATTTGGTTACATCTAGTTCCACAACCGGAATTTTAGCATTTTCAAGTTTTTCCAAGCGTTTAGCAATTCTTCTTGCCAAATAAACTCCACGAGTCTTAATACCAACTAAAACTAAGTCGTTGATACCTTTATTTTTCTCAATAATTTCATAAGTGATTCGTGTCAAAGCACGTTGCATGGCCATGCCATCAACTACAACTTTCTCTTTTGCCATAAATGTCACTCCTTAACTGATATCAGAATACTGTTTTCTTAATTGATCGATTGTTTTTTGAAAAATTGGTGGTGCTGGAACTTTAAAATTGAGTTCTTCATGTGTAACTGGATGTTTAAATCCCAGTTCAGCAGCATGTAAAAACTGTCCTTTCCCTTTAATGGTATTTTTAGGTCCATAAAGTGGATCGCCAACGAGTGGATGACCAATATATTTCATATGGACTCTAATTTGATGAGTTCTTCCGGTTTCTAACTGACATTCCACTAAAGTATATCTCCCACCAAACCGTTCAAGAACGTGGAAATGAGTGATGGCATTCCTTCCGCCGGGAATTACTGCCTGTTTCTTGCGGTCTTTAAAAGATCTACCAATCGGAGCATCAATGGTACCGCGTTCTTCATTAATATTACCATGAACCAACGCTAAATACTTTCTGCGATTAGTTTTTTCCCTTAGTTGTTTGGACAATGATCTATGAGCAATATCGGTCTTAGCTACCATCAACAATCCAGAAGTATCCTTATCGATGCGATGAACAATTCCTGGTCTGACTGTTCCATTAATAGAAGATAATTTTGTATGATATAACAGCGCATTAACTAACGTATGATCAGGATGACCGGGAGCTGGATGGACTACCATACCTTGGGGTTTGTTGACCACAATTACCTGATCATCTTCATAAATAATATCCAGCTTAATGTTTTCTGGTACTAAATTCATTTGTTTAGGCTCAGGGATAGAAATTTGAATGTGGTCATTATTTTGGGATTGGTATTTCGGCTTTTTAGTATCACCATTAACTAAAATTAAATGATCCTTGATCAATTCATTTGCACGACTACGACTTAAATCTTCATAGTGATCCGAAACCAATTTATCAAGTCGCTCGTTTTCATTATCAGCTCTAAATTCTCTATTTTGCATTTTTCTCACTCTCAGGTTTTACTAATACGATAACTAAGAACAGGACGATCACACCAATCGTTACACAGGAGTCAGCTATATTAAAAATTGGAAAATTTATAAAATCTAATTGAATCATATCGGTAACTGCTCCTAGAAATAACCGATCTAGCAAATTACCAATCGTTCCAACCAACATCAATATTAAACCAAGCAAGTATCCGATATGATATCTTTCGATGTAAATAAATATCATAAAAAGCAAAACAGCTCCAGTGGCGATGAATTCAAAAATGAAAGATTTCCCAGCAAGAAAACTCCAAGCAGCACCTGTGTTATTAATATTAGTCAATGATATAACTCCAGGAACGAATGGAATTTCTTTTCCAAGTGGAATGTTAATCCGAATCCACCATTTCGAAATTTGATCAAAAATCAGGAGGATAAAAAACATTAGTGCAAAACATATCCATACCAAGATTTGTTTTTTAGAATAATCCGGTGATTTTTTCATTTTTATCAATATCCATTTCTGCTGTAGCTGGATGCTTAGGCAATCCCGGCATAGTGATTACTTTTCCAGCCATCGCCACAATGTATCCTGCTCCTAGTTTCGGCAATAATTCAGTAATATGCAAAGTAAACCCACTTGGATCGCCTAATTTTTTGGGGTTATCTGATAAAGAATATTGAGTTTTAGAAATACAGATCGGTAGTTTATCCCATCCATTTTTTTCAATGCCCTTTAATTGCTTCATGGCTTTCCCAGAAAGGACAACGTCCTTTGCTCCATAAATCTTTTTAGCGACCTTATTAATTTTATCAATCAAGGAATCTTCATCATTGTAAATTCGCTTAATGGATGCATTATTCTCAACAAGTTTGATTAATTTCTGAGCAAGGTCAATTGAACCCTTACCACCCTCAAGAAATGACTTACTAATACCAAATTCAACGTCTTGTTTTCTTAAATGATCACTTAACCACTTAATTTCTTCAGGGGAATCATCAGTAAACTGATTAATGGCGACGATAATTGGTTTGTTAAAGGATTTCATTGCCTTAATATGATGATCAAGATTTTTTACTCCAGATTTTAATGCTTTAACGTTTGGTATAGCTAAGTTTTCTTTACTAATCCCACCATTGAACTTTAGAGCACGAATTGATGCAACCATAACGACTGCACTCGGATCTGCATTTAAGTGTGGTGATACCAAATCCATGAATTTCTCACCACCTAGATCAGAACCAAATCCTGCTTCAGTTAACGTATAATCAGCAACTTTAAGAGCCACATTAGTAGCTTGAACACTGTTACACCCCATAGCTAAATTAGCAAACGGCCCCCCATGAACAAACGCTGGGGTATGTTCTAATGTTTGAACTAGATTAGGATTAATCGCATCTTTTAAAATAATTGTTAAAGCACTTTCAACCCCCAGATTTGAAACAAAAACTGGTTCATTATCATAAGTGTATCCAATTAAAATATTCTTAATACGTTCTTTTAAATCATTTAAATCAGTTGATAGACACAAAATGGCCATTAATTCACTTGCAGCTGTGATTTCGAAATGCTCTTCTCTAGGAACGCCGGACTTAGATCCACCTAGTCCAATCACCATATTTCTTAGTTCACGATCGTTAACATCCATCGCTCGGTGCCACTGAATTTTACGTGGATCTAAATGTAAAGGATTTCCCTGTTGAATCGAATTGTCGATCAGTGCCGCTAGAGTATTATTAGCAGAAGTTAAAGCATGAATATCTCCCGTAAAATTAAGATTAATGTTAACCATTGGTTCAACTTGAGCAAATCCGCCTCCGGCTGCTCCACCTTTCATTCCCATCACAGGACCCATAGAAGGTTCCCGCAAAGCAATGGCAACTTTTTTATTTAGTTGATTTAACGCATCGCCAAGACCAATTAATACAGTGGATTTCCCTTCTCCAGCCGGAGTGGGATTAATAGCAGTTACTAAAATCAGTTTCTTTTTAGTATGTCGATCACGAGTATTACCTGATATTTTCGCCATGTACTTTCCATATGGATCAACTTCGTTTTTGGGAATCGAAAGTTTACTTGCGATATCTTGAATCGGATCCAATTGACTTTCCTGTGATATTTCAATGTCAGTTTTCATTCATACACCCCCTATTTTTTTACTTCAGTGCTAAAAGCTTCTTTTAATTCGATGATAGAATTGTTGGGAAGTATAAAATTATAGTTTTTATTCTTATAGTTGAAAGATAATTGAAATTTTTTGGAATGAATATCAATAATGTCCTTAATATTCATTTGAATCCCCTTGGGATGAAACACGCTCCGCACTGTTAATGTCTTATTTGATAAGATTAACTTTCTAAAATGAATTTGAATCCATGATAGTAGGATAAAAACAATAAAAAAACCTAATGTAATTTCTTGAAAGTGAGTTATTTCTAACCAAATGATCACCCCAATTAGCAAAACAATAAACGTCCAACTCCAGCAGATAATACTAGTAGTGATATTTGGTTGATACAAAAATTTTCTCTTTTGAGTTATCATAGTCTAAACCTCTTTATTAAACGAATGGAGTAATTTATTAATGTATAAATTATATTCTGATGCAGCTATTAAACCTAAAAGTAATCAATGTGGAATTGGAATTTTAATTCTTCATCAAAAACAACAAATTCAAATTAAAAAGCAATGTAAAGCAAAGAATAATCATATTGGTGAATTCAAAGCATGCCTCACTGCCCTAAGAGAGCTTTGTGATCATTTAAATAGTATTAACAAGCATCCAAGTGATATTACTGTCCTGTACTACACTGACAGTTCCATTTTAAGCGACAGTCTTAATAAACAATACGCCAAACATTATCAAAAATACGTTGATGAAATCGTTAAATTACAAAATCATTTCGCAATGGTGTTAACTAAATGGATTCCAGACACTCAAAATCTAGGTGCTCACGAATTAGCTTTTCAAGCTCTTCATTCTAATTAATTAACGTAGTTAGAGATTGGTTTTTCGTACATATCCCAGTCTTTAGTAGTGCCAAAAACGATATAATCCGATAATAATTTTCCAATCATTGGTCCAGTAGTTAGACCCGACGATCCAAGACCACTACCGATCAACAATTTTTTGTAATTGGGGATTGAACCAAAGAAGGGAGCAAAGTCATCTGTATAAGCTCTCGTTCCCACTCTACTACCAATAATATCAGAATAATCCAAGGTAGGAATTAATTTTTTGGCTGAATTAAGCAATTCATCATTAACCTTTGGTTCCTCTTTTAAATCAAAGCCCTTTTCATCGTCGTGAGTAGCTCCAATAATCAATTTTCCGTGTCCAAGCGGAATAAAGTCATATTCTCCTTCTGGCATCATCACTGGCATGTTCTCATGGGCTGGAATATCAGATACTTTTAATTCTACCAGTTGTCCCTTTTGAGGTTTGACTTTTACTTTAATGTTAAGAGGAGCAAGTGTTTCTTTTACCCAAGCACCGGTAGCTATGACAATTTGATCGAAACTTAATAGTTGATCTTTAAAACTAATGGTATGGTCACCAGTAAGTATCACTCTGCCCTTATAAAGAGTCAAATTTCGTTTTTGGGCGATTGCAACTAAATGCTTGCAGAAGAGATTCCCATTAATCCGACTACCTCCGGAAACAAAAATTCCTGGGTGAGTAATCGTAAGAATGGGAATTTTATTTTGCACTTCTTTTTTATCTAACCTCATTATGTTTCCCATCTCAGGAGTTGTTTGAGCCCTTCTTTTAGCTAAAGCATAGAGGTCATCTAAATCGTTATTATCTTGTCTTGTAATGATGGTCCCACTACTATTAAAAGTTGCTGAATTCATTTGAGTTTGATCAGCAATTTTAGGAATCAACTTAGCTCCAGCCTTTGCTAAGTTATACCATTGTTTATTTCTACGTTTCGACAACCATGGTGATATGATTCCTGAAGCTGCTTTGGTTGCTTGCCCATAACTATCGTCAAACATCGTTACCTCTCGTTCATCAGCATTTGGAAGTTGACTTAGGTAATATACAATGGTGGAACCAACTATTCCACCACCAATAATCGCAATTTTCTTTTTCAATTACTTATCCTTCTTGTTAAAAGTTTGCTCAGCCCAGTATTGGAAATAATCCGTTCTGATTCGTCCATTATACAATTTACGTCGTTTAGTGGCTTTTTTGCCATATTCTTTTTCAAAATTTAAATCACTGGTTAAGTAATACTTAGACCAAGTTTTCATAGGAATAAACACCTTTCCCATGTCATGATAAAGCTGAGCTGCTTCTTTAGTATCACCCATTCTTTGACCATATGGCGGATTAGTAACTAAAACCCCATCTTGTTTATCGGTACGAAAGTCTTGGACGGCCACTTGTTTAAACTGAATGTCATGAAGTAAACCAGCTTCCTCAGCGTTTACTTTGGCATAATTAATCATTTGTTCATTAACATCGGAGGCCATGATATCAAACTCAGTGTCATAATCAGCTTTTGAATCTGCATCGGCACGCACTTTCTTTACAAGTTCTGGATCCACCCAATCCCAGTGTTCAAATACGAACTCACGATTATAACCTGGTGCAATATTTCTAGCAATTAAAGCCGCTTCAATTGGGATGGTCCCCGACCCACACATTGGATCCAGAAATGGCATTTGTTTGGGATGCCAATTTGTTAAAAGAATTAGAGCTGCGGCCATATTTTCTTTTAGGGGTGCTTCACCCTTTGCGACCCGATATCCACGTTTAAACAAACTGGGACCGGTAGTGTCTAATGTATCCATAACTTCGTCTTTATTAACCCGAACTTCAAGTGGATAGAGTGCACCTGATTCAGGTAATCTGGTGCGATGATGATAAAATTTACTTATCTTCTCAACGATTGCTTTTTTAGTAATGGCTTGAATGTCTGGAACACTATGAAGAACTGATTTTTGTGAACGTCCCTCAACTGGAAACTTTCCGTCCATCGGGATCAGGTCTTCCCAATCCAACCTCTTAGTATTTTCAAACAACTCGTCGAAAGTTGTCGCTTTAAAACGACCCACAATAATTTTAATTCGGTCTGCAGTTCTTAACCATAAATTAGCCTTAATAATGTCAGTAATCGTTCCATTAAAAAGAACCATTCCGTTCTTAACTTCTGGATCGTATCCCAATTCCCGCAACTCATCTCCTACTAAGCCTTCTAAACCAGCAGAACAAGTTGCCATTAAATTAAATTTTTTCATTTTATTTCATTCCCTTTTATATAAAAAAAGAGTGGGAAGATCCCACTCAACCTGAAAAATGGTGCAGGCCCCTATAAGCCATGTTTTGTGCTTAACCACAACTTCAGGAAAAAGTGGTTAAGTAGTAATCATCTATCTCAAGAACAAATTGTTCTTCCCCCACACTTGGTTCAATTTCCGTGTGTGAAGCTCCCCTACCAAAGTTTGGGTTTCCCGCTCGCGGGGTTTACTGCGTTCCAATAATTTGATTTCTCAAATTAGTCGTTTCTGTGGCACTTTATGAAATACTAGAGCATAGCAATTGCCTTAGTTCTTTCTTTCGCCGTAATCAAATCAATGATCCCTCGGCTTATTTTTTCACCGAGCACGAACACTACAAGCATCTCAGCTTGTGCGAGAGTGGACTTTCCTCAGCCAACAATTGCTGACCGCGATTACTCAGGACCTGCACCAAATCTTTAAAACCTATTAGATTTATCTGAATCCTCGCCATATACACGACGCTCTAAGCTGGATAACCGTTTTAAGATATCCATGTCAGTAGGATTCTGACCTTGAGCTGGCTGACTTGGGGAAGTATTTTTTGGTGCTTCCTCAGGTTTAGTCTGCTCAGCAGTTGTCTCTTCTGGTGCCCGTTGTGGAGCACTTGAACGTTCGATAGGACGTTGAGTACTTTGTGTGCTCGATCCCATTGATACTTGACGAGATAATTCGTCAACTTTTAACTTGAGATCCTGATTCTCCTGATCTAACTGATCAATCTCACGTTGAAAAGTCTCGTAGTCTTTAATGATACTATCCAAGAAAGTATCAACTTCAGCAGGATCGTAGCCCCGCATTTTTTGCTTAAATTCTTTTTGTAGAATTTGTTTTGGAGTAAAATTAATATTTTCCATTAATGCACACCTCACCAATCATTTCCGCATACTTCTATTCTATCAGAAATAAAACTAAAAGTCATCATTTAACTGTCTTTGATAATCATCAGCAAGATCTTGTAACTGATCAAAATCGATCAATTGCATCGGATATGCATGATTTTTTTGAAACTGTTGAATAGCTTGATAGTCATATTTAGTTTTACCTTCATTTTCTGGATCATACACTAATAACGACTGGTCTGTATGCGTTAGCATAAATCGTTGATAATTTTTTAATTGTTTAGGTGAATCATACGGATGGTCACTTACTGAACTTGCAAAATCAGCTTGCGAAATTGCTCGATTTAATTTTGCTTGATTATCTTCATTCCAGTTTGACCCAAATTTTTTAAATGGTAACATTACTGCTAATTGAAATTCATGTGGATACTTTTTTTGAAGTTCTTTAGAAACATCAACCGTCCATTGCTCAATCCCGAGCTGTCCGCCGGTGATAATCCAGTCACATCCATTTTCAATTAACTGTGAAAGTTGATCAAACAAAGCTTGCTTAATAATTTTTAACTTAGGATCATCATTTTGAAAGATTCCTAATTCATAACTCCGGTACCCTGATACCCAAACGCGGCTCATTTCTATCCACCTTTCAATAATTATTTCTCCAAGTTACCTACAATTGCTATAATATACTACGTATATGATAACATGATCATTTTTAATAAATGGATTGAGGTTATACAATGAATTTCCATTATCCTAACGGTAATTCCTATCGAAGTACCAGTAAATCAAGTAAACTTATCATTAAAAAAAATAAATCTACCATTAAGTACGGTGATCGGGGGATGTCCCTTGAAGCTGAATTAAATGAAAGCAACCAATATTATTTGGAAAGGGATATTGCAGTGGTTCATAAAAAACCTACCCCAATTCAAATTGTAAATGTTGATTACCCCAAACGTAGTGCAGCCGTTATTAGGGAGGCATATTTCCAGCATGCTTCTACAACCGACTATAACGGTATTTATCGGGGCAAATATATTGATTTTGATGCTAAAGAAACTACTAGTACCACTTCTTTTCCTCTTAGCAACTTTCATAAACATCAAATTGAACACATGAAAAAATGCACCAAATTAGGTGGGATCACCTTTGCAATGATAAAATTTGTTAAAAGTAATGAACTTTTTGTGCTTGAAGGACCGAATCTATTCTATTATTGGGACCGACAAAATCAGGGCGGAAGAAAGTCAATTTCAAAAATAGAGCTTCAGGAGAATGCGTACCAAATTAAGTACCATCTTCAACCCTTGATTCCATACCTCAGAGCGGTTGATCAAATTATCGATAATAAGAACAATATGTAAAGGAGAAGTCTAATGGCTGATTCAGATGAAAATATTTCTAGGGTACAAAGGTTTAAGCACCATCAGCAACCACGAAAGAAAAAGATGAAGCTTTGGAAAAAAATCATTTTATGGATTTTGGCAGTAATCGTTGCCATACTTATTTGTGGAGCAGGTCTTTTTACTTATTATGCAGCCAGTGCTCCAAAGATATCTTATAATACCCTCTCTAGTGATAATTCAACTACGATTTATGATTCAAGTGGTAAGATAATTTCACGTTTAGGTGCCCAAAATCGGGACTACGTGAAACAAGATCAGATTCCTGATAACCTAAAAAATGCGATTATTTCAATTGAAGATCGTCATTTTTATAAGGATCATGGGGTTGATCCTGCCAGAATTGTTGAAGCAGCCTTTTCAAATCTTCGTGGCCAAGGTGGTTTACAAGGTGGCAGTACCCTTACCCAACAATTAGTCAAATTATCAGTCTTTTCGACTAAGGCCTCGGACCAAACGCTAAAACGCAAGGCTCAAGAAGCCTGGTTAGCGGTCAAGGTCGACCATGATTATAGTAAACAACAAATTTTAGAGTTTTATATCAACAAGGTTTACATGGGTAATAATGCTTACGGAATGCAAACTGCTTCCGATTATTATTTCAATAAACCATTAAAGAAGATTAACCTCCCACAAACGGCTTTTTTGGCTGGTTTACCTCAAGCTCCTGTTCAATATAATCCTTATACAAATCCTAAGTTAGCAACTGAACGAAGAAATCAAGTTCTAGAAGCAATGGCTAACAATAAAGTGATTTCTAAGGAGCAAGCTAGTGAAGCTGAAAAGACCAGTATTCAAGATGGTCTGGTTAAACAACACAATTCAAATTCGTCTCCATACGCAAAAAATGAGAAGTATGCCGATGCCTATATCCAACAAGTTGTTCAAGAACTAGACAAAAAGGGATACAAATTAAATGCTGGAAATAAGGTTTATACAAATTTGAATATGGACACTCAAAAACAAATGTATAAACTGGCCAACGATCCCAACTCACCTATTCAATTTCCTAACAATAACTTCCAAATTGGTGCCACGATGGTAAATTCCAATAACGGTAAAGTGGTTTCGATGCTTGGATCAAGAAAACAAAAAATTGCCTTTGGATTAAATCGTGCAATTCAAACCGATCGTTCTAGTGGATCAACTATGAAACCACTAATGGACTATGGACCAGCAATTGAATACTTAAAATGGCCAACTTATCAAGCCGTTCAAGACACGCCTTTCACGTATCCCGGAACAAATAAAGAACTTCAAGACTTTGACAATAAGCATGAAGGTACCATCACGATGCGAAAAGCACTTGTTGAGTCACGTAATATTCCTGCGATCAGGACCCTTCAACAGGTTGGAATCCAACGATCACAAGACTTTTTAGCTGGATTAGGAATGACATTTAATAAACCACTTGAACTACAAAACGGAATTGGTGCCTATATCTCATCAGAGCAGGAAGCAGCTGCGTATGCTGCATTTGCAAATGGTGGGACGTATTACAAACCATATTTAATCAATAAAGTAGTTAATGTCAACGGAGCTGAAAAGCAATACAGCCCTAAGGGGCATCGAGCCATGTCACCAGATACTGCCTTTATGATAAATGACATGCTCAAAGGCGTCATGACTTCCCCTAATGGTTCTGGAACTGCTGCTAAGATCCCTGGACTTTATCAAGCTGGTAAAACTGGTACTACTCAATATCCAGATGATTGGATTAAGAAAGTGCCTGACCAATCATCAATGGATTCATGGTTTAGTGGGTACACGAAGAATTTCTCACTTTCTATTTGGACCGGATATGATCACCAGTTTAAACCTGGAAACTATATTTCCGAGCCACAAACACGAATTGCTCAAACCTACTACAAAGAAGTAATGTCACAGGCATCTACTAATAAACCTAATATTGATTGGCAGAAGCCGGATAATGTGATTGAAACCAAACGAGACGGCGTAAACGAATACTATATCGAAGGCCACATGGGAACCGCGGTTTCAGCTAATAATGCTAGTCAATCTGGACAAGCATCCAAGAATCGTTCAGTTGTCTCAAATTCATCAAGTTCAAAAGACTCCAACAGTTCATCATCTGACGATAATTCTAGTTCAAGTCAGACGTCATCGGGGTCTAGTTCTAAGGTTGAAGAGCCATCTGAATCAAGCAAACCTAATGATCAATCATCTTCTGAATCATCAAATAATCAAGATAACAATAATCAGAGCACTCCTGCTTCTAATAATAGTCAATCATCAAGCACTTCTACTCCAAATCAATAAATTGAATATTCTCTTTAAGACTCATCCACTTTATGATTTATGTGGCTTGGGTCTTTTTTGTTGTTGTTTTGTTTTTTTAATTAAGTTAAAGTAACTTTTAACTTTTCACCTGAACTTTAATCATTTAACCACAAAAAAATGCATAGATCTTTTACATCCATGCATCATTGATTAATTTTAAAAATCGGAATATTTTGTTTTGGTTTTCTTGGTTGATCACTGTTTAAACTTCTCTGTCGCTGTTCATTGGCTTCTTGAACTTGCGCAGCAGTTTTAATGTTACGATGCTGCCAATTCAAAAGAATTCGATCCATATACTTCAAACTATAAACTTGACTTAGGACCGCCTCTTTGAGGGCTAATTCAATAATCTTTGGTGAGTAATGATCTTGTTCAAGCCATTGATTGATTGTTTCCAACTCGATTGAAGATAATGGCCGACCAAATTCCTCTTGAATTTTTTTAAATAATCCTTTTCGTTCCTTAATATCATTACTTTGTTTGTTACGCTCTTTTTGAGCATGATTATTAGTGTTTACTAACGATGTAGAATCAAGCAACTTGTCCATTTTATGATTTAAAAGATCAAACTTATATTCGTCTTTCCCAGACTTCGTACTAGAAATGTTGATAATCTTTTTAGTAACTAATTGATGTAATAAATTATAAATATCGTCCTCTTTTAAACCAGTTGCTTTCGACAACTCAGTAGCACTTGGAAACAAATCCCCCTTAGAACGAGCTAGTACTAACTCCAAGAAGACCACTAATTCAGTTGGGCTCATCCCCAACTCAGAGAAATGCTGCAATAAAAAACCAGAAACGCTAATTGAACCACTTTCTAAATAGCGCTCTAAATTTTCACTCATTTTATTCCTCCTTCAATAATTCATCATTACAAATTCTTAATGGTTTGCACAATCTTGCCCGTCTTATAATTTACCGTGACATAATTCATTCGATTGTTCTGATTTAAATAGGAAACCACCCAGGCTGGCTGATCCTGATAAATCCCAAGTCCGGTGTTAATAATCTTAGAGGCTTTCCCAATTTTTTGAGCCGTCTTTTCTGCTTCCTGTTGTGTAATCCCACTCTTTTGGGTAACGACCTGCATACTTTTCCCGTTCTTAGGTAAGATGGCATACGCATACTGATTCTGTTTATTATAACCACCAACTGAATAGTATGTCTTATTTAAATTAGACGAGTAGAAATGATTAATATCATGAAATCCAGCACTATTTTCTGCTACCGTAGTGACATGAGAACGAGCGCGTAATTGGGGTGCTTTAGCAACATGAAAGAAAATAATAACACCCAGAATGATTAGAACGATCACCGCAACAGTTATCCATCGAATCCGATGAGTCCTTTTTCGTTTTAATTGTTCTCTGTACATGAAAATTCCTCTTTTATTTAGCTTTTACATGCATCATTATAGCAAACTTTCCTTGTTTAATAATTAATTAATCCCTCTTATTAAAGAAATCTTGACCATCTTTAACAATCTTAGCGATCGACCCCGTTTTAATTGGTAAATCAGAGGGAAGCGCATCGATGATTTGCTTACCATACCGTTTGTCAATCAAACGACTGTCCAAAAAGTTAATGATACCATAATCAGTTGAGCTTCTAATCAATCTTCCCACCCCTTGTTTAGTTTTGATAATAGCTTCTGGTAAGTCAAAATTATAAAATGGATTCTTGTTTTGTTCCTTTAAAAACTTAGCCCGACTTGAAACAACCGGATTATTGGGAGATTCAAACGGTATCCGGGTAATAATGAGTTGCTTGAGTAAATTATCCGGAAAATCAACACCCTCAAAATAACCATTAGCTCCAAGTATTACTGGAACTGCATCCTTGGTTGACTCAAATCTTTTGATCATTTTTTCTTGACTCCCAGAAACACCGGCGGCTTGAATCATAAAATTATCGTTATTGTTCTGATCTAATTTTTCGTACACTTTTTTCAAAATATCCAATGAGTTAAACAGTACTAGCGTTGGTACTGCATTAGCGTTGATAAGCTTCCAAATTGAGTTAGCCAGATAAGAGATATATTCATCATTATCTACACTAGGTGGCATCGGTGTCGTTTCAGAAATCATCATTTCAGCTTGCTTGGAATAATCAAAAGAAGATTTTAGCCGTTTCATTCTCGTATCACTCCGACTTAAATCAAGCTGATCAAAAATATACTGTGACTTTTTTGATGTAAACAACGTCGAACCGGTAAAAATTGCTGGCTTAAAATAGTGATAGATATTTTCCTTTAACTTATTTTTGGAAGCAAAATCGCCAGTCATGAGGATGACATGATTAGGATCTAGATCCTCTGTATAATAGATCCAGTAAAAAGAGGATCGCTCACTAACCCTTTGCTTAACTTGGTCCACGTTAACACTATCAATGTAATCAGTAATTGTAAGTAAATGACGTTCAAACTTCTCAATCAAAGCTCGATCAGAAATCGTCCAACGATTCTTTTCCTTCTTAACTAACTTTTTGAAAGTATTTATAAATTCTTCTAATTTTACGTTAATATGAGTCAAATGGTTTATTTGATCCTGATGGGCTTTCACAAATTGAAGTAGTTCTTTTGCACTAATCGAAGACTCAGAACGCCTAGTAGTAACGGGTTTCATGAATTTGACCCTAAAATCCTGTAAAATCAACTGATTCGTATCAAAAATAGCATCTAGCCGGGAATCTAACCCATTAAGTCGATTTAACTCATCAATATCGTCAGAAAAGATTTCATTTAAATTTAACCCGTGGGTTTGAAATAAATCATTCTTAACCCTTCCAATATTTTTCTTTAAAGTATTGAATTTAATGACTTTTTCTTGCGATGAAAACGCAACGTCAGCCAGCTTATGAGCTTCGTCAACCACTAAGTATGGCTTTGAAGTCATGTAATTACTTAATTGACGACTATTCTCAAAAAGATAATTATGGTTAACGATAACAATATCAGCTCGTTCCACCCGCTTCAATTGAGCGAGTAAGAAGTCAACATCCCGAAAAGAGTTCTTCTTATCCGTCTCCACATGAGAATTTTGATAATTAATTTGATCAATAAACGGAACTTCATTGGGAAGATTTAATTCGTCAAGATCACCCGTGCTTGTCTCAGTGAGCCAGACCAAGATTCGTGCTTTCATGAATTGTGACTGTTTAGATTTATCGTGAAATTGAAGTGTTTTGCTAAACCGTTCTAGATTAATATAATGATTGACACCCTTTAACATGGCAACATCAAAACTAGTATTAAGTAACGGTTCTAGTTGACTCTTAATTGTAGAATACAACTGTTCCTGAAGTCCATTGGTAGAAGTACTGACCACTAGCTGTTCACCTTCATTAACCAAATAAGCCATTGGAACCATGTATCCCAGGGTTTTCCCACTCCCGGTTGGTGCTTCAATTAATAAATTATAGGTGGGTTTTTCTTTATCATGATAATTATTATAAATTAAGTTCATCATTTTACTTTGTGAACTTCGCCAATTTAACTTACCCATAAATTGGCGTTCCTTTTGCTTCTTAGTCCTAGGATACTTTATCAAATTGTGCTCTGAGATTGAATAGGATGGTACTTGGTTTTTTAGCGCAATCCCATTTACAACCACATATTGCGAATTCAAATTCTTTAAATGTTCCCGCTTAATCTCTTCGCGATCTTCAATAAATTGAACCGTATCTCTAGGGAGATCAGGATGAACCTTAAGAATAGACTGAATTGTCACTAAGGGTAATTTTTCAATCTTCTTCATGATTGTTAACAGTAAATGAGCAGTTGCTTCAGCATCACTTTTAGAGGAATGCGGATGGGTGTGTGAAATCCCAAAATGATGACTTAAGTCCTTTAATCGATATCCCGTTAATTCCGGAAAAAAGATTTGACTCAACGTGACCGTATCAATGGCTTTAATATCTAACTCAGGATAACCCACTCTTTCTAATTCCGCATTTAAAAACGGAAAGTCAAAATTAACGTTATGGGCAACGAAGACAGTACCACTCAGTATCTTATAAATATGGGGAGCAACCTGATCAAACGTTGGTGCTCCTTTAATTGTCTGGGCGTTAATGCCAGTTAAGTGGGTGATATCTTTAGGAATCGCTTCACCATTATTAACATATGTTGAGTAGGAATCGACCACTTGACCACCTTGAACAAAAGTACAACTAAATTGAATAATTTGGTCACCATTAGAGACATCCGTTCCAGTTGTCTCCATGTCAACGACTGCATATTTTGTATTCTTGGACACCTGTCTCACCTACCCTTAAAACTAACTCCACTACAATATTACTACATTTATCTTAATATTTATATAAACCAACATTTAATCATTAGTAAAGTATTCTAAAATATATTGGTCATGTTCTAAATTATGATAAAATAGGTATGTTTGGAAAGTGAGCGATTGAAATATGAACACGACTGCAACCGGGTTGAGTCATGCAAAAATAATTTTTTTAGGTGAGCACAGTGCCGTCTACCAAAAGCCTGCGATTGTTTTTCCTGTGCCACAAATTAAAGTGAAAACCACCATTACTTCTGATGGTAACAATCAACTATTCAGTAAATACTACCATGGTCCAATTAGTGCTCTCCCTTCTTCAATGAATGGATTACAGACACTTATTAATCGTCTTAACCAATCATTAAATCCCGATAACATCCCCATTGATATCAAAATCGATAGTGCAATTCCGTTGGGGAGAGGGATGGGTTCATCAGCTGCAACCGCTAGTGCAGTTACCAGAGCCTTTTTTCATTTCTTTAATCATCAACTAAACGCTAACCAGCTTAAGAAATTTACCGATGTAGAGGAAAAGATAACTCATGGTAATCCAAGTGGAATTGACGCTAAAACCGTCAGCGCACTTAATCCCATCTTATTTGAAAAGGGTCAGTTTTATGATTTCCCCGTTTCAAGCACAGGAACTCTCATCATTGCTGATACTGGTATCTCAAGTAATACTTCCACGGCAGTTTCAATGGTAAGAGATGAAATGGATCATAACTTTCAAAATACGAATGATTTAATTAACGACCTCGGGGATTTAGCTGAAGCAGCTAAACATTCTCTGACATACAATAAACTCAAACAAACCGGCAAATTAATGAATCTGGCCCAAAATGATCTTTCAAAATTGGGAGTTAGTTCAACAGAAATTAATACCCTGGTAAATGCTGCTAATCAGGCGGGTGCCCTCGGTGCTAAACTAACGGGAAGCGGACTCGGTGGATGCATTATTGCTCTGTCAGATTCTAAAACCACCACGCAAAAAATCAAGACAACCCTTAAACAAAGTGGAGCACAAGGAGTTTGGGTCCAATCATTAAATGAAATGAAGTAAGGAGATTTATTATGTCCGACAATACTAATATCTATAGAACCCAGAAGGCTCGTGCTCATACTAATATTGCACTAATCAAATATTGGGGGAAAGCCAATAGTCAACTCATTATTCCAGAAGACAGTAGCCTGTCTTTAACTTTAAATGACTTCTATACCGATACTGAAGTTCGCTTTGACCCATCTCTAAGTTCTGATCAAATCACTTTTAACAATCATCTAATTAATGATTCGGAAGGAAAAAAGATTGTCAGTTTTCTTGACATCGTTCGAAAAAAAGCCAATGTTGATATTCACGCCCACGTTAAGACAAATAACAATATTCCTACTGCTGCTGGGCTTGCTTCATCTGCTTCAGGTTTTGCTGCTCTCGCTGCCGCTTCTAGTAAAGCCATTGGAATGAATCTTTCTAAAAAAGATCTTTCTAGGCTCGCTAGACGAGGATCAGGTTCAGCAACGCGCTCTATTTTTGGCGGTTTCGTCAAATGGGAAAAGGGTCATAGTGACGAAACTTCCTTTGCCATTCCAATTGAAGAAGACATTGATTGGGACATTAACCTAGTAGCTGTTATTATTAATCGAAACGAAAAAAAGATTTCTAGTAGAGAGGGTATGAAAATTTCTAAGTCCACCTCCCCTTACTATCAAGCATGGAAAAAAGTTACTAGTCATGACATGACCACGATGAGAAAAGCAATTCGTACTCATAACTTCGACTTAATGGGCCACACTGCTGAGGAAAATGCCATGAAAATGCACGCCCTCACGTTCAGTTCCGATCCAGCTTTTACATATTTTAATGGAGATACACTTAAAGCAATTCAAATTGTTCACGAATTAAGAGACAATGGCATCAGTTGCTATTTTACAATTGACGCTGGTCCAAATGTAAAAGTGTTAGTCCAACATGATAATTTAAACCAAGTTGTAAATCGATTTAAAAGCACTTTTGGATCATCAAACGTGGTTGCTACCACTCCAGGTCCTGGAATCGAATATTTAAATTAAGGGAGTAATTAATTACATGATTTCCGCAAAAGCACCGGGCAAATTGTACGTAGCTGGTGAATATGCAGTAGTTGAGACCGGCTACCCTGCTATCATCGCTGCATGTGATCGCTTTGTTAGGGTTGGCATTAAAGCAAGTTCAGATTTTGGAAGCATCTATTCAAAACAGTACGATGAAAATATGCTCCATTGGAAGAGATTAGGCCATCGCATGGTCTTCGATAATCGTGATAATCCTTTTCAGTACATCATTTCAGCGATTAAAGTAACTGAAGAATACGTTGAAACTCTCAATAAAAGTTTAAAAACATACGATATCATCGTAAATAGTGAACTCGATAGTGCCGACGGACGTAAGTACGGATTAGGTTCTTCAGCTGCCGTCACGGTTGCAACCGTTAAAGCCTTATGCGAATTCTACGACATTAACCTTTCAACGATGCAGCTCTTCAAGCTAGCCGCAATTGCTCATTTTGAAGTTCAAGGAAATGGTTCATTAGGCGATGTAGCTGCTAGTGTATTCGGCGGTTGGATTGCTTACCATTCATTTGACCGACAGTGGTTAGCCAATGCCCGTAAAGATGTGGATTTAGTGGAACTGTTAGATTTAAAGTGGCCTAGTTTAAAAATTATGCCGCTAACAGCACCAAAGAATTTACAATTATTAATTGGATGGTCAGGTTCACCCGCTTCAACTTCAAATCTAGTTGATCGAGTGGAGCTAAAAAAAGCCAGAAATTCTGAACTTTATCAAGACTTTCTTCACTTCAGTCAGGAGTGTGTCTTAAATATTGTTAATGGCTTTAAAAGTTCTAATCTGGAAATGATCCAAAAGAACATTGAAAACAACCGCAAACTCCTTTTAAAACTCGGTGAATTTGCCAACGTTGAAATTGAAACCCCCAAGCTAAAAGAATTAATTGACATTGCCGATCATTTTGGTGGTGCAGCCAAAACTTCGGGAGCAGGTGGTGGTGATTGTGGGATCGTCATTATTAATAAGGATGATAATATCGATGATCTTGTTAGCGATTGGAACCGCCATGGAATTAAGCTACTAGACCTTAAGATTCATAATAATTAGGAGAAACAAATGACTAACCAACAGTCACATCGAAAAGATGAACACGTCTCGCTTGCTAAAAAATTTCACCATACGGAATCTGAAGCTGGATTCGATCAGGTTCATTTTATGCCAGTAACATTCCCTGAAATGACATATCAGGATGTAGATATCTCAACTCAATTAGGCTCGCTGCCTTTAAGGGTCCCCTTCTACATTGAGGCGATGACTGGTGGCAGTGAGTATACCAAAAAATTAAATTTTCACCTAGCTTCTATCTCAAGGCGCTGTGGAATCGCAGTGGCATCCGGCTCAGAGAGTGTAGCAATCAAACATCCGGAACTAATCGATACCTTTTCGATCATTAGAAAGCAAAACCCAGATGGACTGATCTTTGCTAACATTGGTGCTGGGACAACCCCAAAAGCGGCTGAGCAAGCAATTGATATTCTTCAAGCTAATGCATTAGAGATCCACGTTAATTCAGTTCAAGAACTCATCATGCCCGAGGGATCAAATTCATTTAACTGGCTATCCAATATTTCAAACATTGTCCAAAATATTAAAGTACCAGTAATCGTCAAGGAAGTTGGATTCGGGATGAGTTCTAAATCAATTCAAACCCTTTTGGACCTTGGAGTTGAATATGTAAACATTGGTGGTCGTGGCGGAACTAACTTTGCTCAAATTGAGAACTTCCGTCGTCATCAAAAAGAAATGGACTATTTTAAAGACTGGGGGATTACCACGGTGGAATCTCTCTTTGAATCCCAAAAAGTTCCTAGCATGAACATCGTAGCAACTGGTGGCATCACTAATCCCATGGAAATCGTCAAATCATTGTATTTGGGTGCCGATGCCGTTGGCATTGCGAGTCAGATTTTGGTGAAACTAATTGATGACGGTGAAGACGAGACCGTGAAAATGATTAACGATTGGATTATTGGCATTAAGTCCATTTTCACCGCACTAGGCGCACACAACATTAATGAACTGCGTCAATGTGAATCAGTAACCAGTCCAGAATTACAAAGTTACTTAAATCAACGCAAATAAAAAGACCTTCGTTTAAAAAACGAAGGTCTTTTTATTTTCTCATGCTTTAAACCTTAATCCCTTAGGGAAAAAGTTTTTTAACGTCCCATTCACGACTTTACCAAATCCAACACTCATTCCGCGACATTGAATTAAGTACCACCCTTTCTTTAAGTTGGGATCCACGGCAACGGTGTCACCGTGGACATAACTCTGCCACTGATGATCAGTAATTTTAACGATGTTTTTTACGTCATTAGGATTAATTGCCAATGCCAATGCATACGAAGGATCAATCCGATTCTTTTTAATCGTTCCAAGTGGCGTTCCGGGTCGCATTACTTTTAAACCATCTAAATCGGGAATTGCCGGATTAAATGAATAAAGGGTACTCCCAAATTCTAGAAGATCCTCTGTTAAAAAATTGCGCTTAAAGTTAACGTTACAGAACTCTTTCCACTCTTTTTTTATACTACTTGAGACGTTACTTCTTTGATGCTTAATCTTTTTGGATTTTCCAACATCTGTACTCTGCAACTTGGCAATAAAATGACCATCACCCTTAAATAAGTTAGGAAACAGACGAGCCGTTTTAGTTAACTCTTCGTTTCCATCCGCCCATTCCGGTTTTCCGTCGATCATCCCATCATACTTCTTAATCGGGAGAGCCTTAAAATCATAATTAGCTAAGATCCAAGCAATTATCTGTTCGTCTTCTTCTGGTGAAAAAGTACAAGTTGAATAAATCAATTGTCCACCTGGTTTTAACATCTTAACGGCTTCTCTTACAATGTCTTTTTGCCGCACAGCACACTCTTTCGGATAATCAATTGACCAGTATTTTGTTGCGTCATGATTTTTTCTAAACATTCCCTCACCCGAACATGGTGCGTCAATCAAGATCTTATCAAAATACCTTGGAAAATGCTTTGACAGGTTATGTGGATCTTCATTCAAGATTAAAGGATCCCACACCCCAAACCGTTCAAGATTTTCAACTAGAATCTTAGCTCGGCTCCGGTCAATCTCATTTGACACAAGTAAGCCCTTGTTTTTCATCATACCAGCCAAATGAGTCGACTTTCCTCCTGGGGCAGCACACAAGTCTAATACCTGATCTCCCGCACTAGGATCAACCACCTCTGCTACGTACATGGCAGATGGTTCCTGACTGTAAACGTAACCACTCTGATGCTCGACGGTTTTCCCGCTAATTTTTCCGTAATAACCATTTTGGGTATAGGAAATCGGGCTTGTCATATCCAAACGAACATCAGCTTTAGTTTTGAGCGGATTAGTTCGAAAGGCATTGTAAGAGTCTTCATCAAAAGAATCAATAAAACTTTGATAATCATCTTTTAACAGATTATGATATTTACTTTTAAAATCTTCAGGTAATTTCATACTGATAAGTCCTTATTATTCAAATTGCTTGGCAGCTCTCACGGCCATCTTCCATCCCTTGTATAGTTTTTTTCTTTTATCGCCACTCATATGTGATTCAAAAAAAGTACCAACACGCTTACTTCTTTTAATTTCATCAATATCCTTCCAAAATCCAACAGCCAAACCAGCCAGATAAGCTGCTCCCTGTGCCGTAGTCTCTGAAATTAATGACCGTTCAATTTGATCATTTAAAATATCGGCTTGAAACTGCATTAAGTAATCATTTTTAGCAGCTCCACCATCTACTACTAGTGATTTAACCGGAATTTTAGTCTCTTCTACCATCGTATCAAGAACATCCTTTGTTTGAAATCCTAACGATTCAATGGTCGCACGAACTAATTGATTACGCGTCGTTGATGATGTCAAGCCAAAAATCGATCCACGAATTTCCTGATCCCAATATGGTGCCCCTAGTCCAGTAAACGCTGGCACTACGTAAACTCCGTCACTCGTTTTGGCATCATAAGCCATTTGCTCAGAAGCCTTAGCCGATGAAATTAAACCCATCTCATCCTTTAACCATTGAATTGCCGATCCAGCCACAAAAATGCTACCTTCTAAAGCATATTTAACTTCTCCATTCAATCCGTAGGCAATTGTGGTTAACAATCCATTACTAGAAAACCTTGGCGTTTTTCCTGTATTCATCATAATAAAGGCACCCGTTCCATAAGTATTCTTCGTCATTCCGGGTTGTAATGCTAATTGTCCAAATAATGATGCTTGTTGGTCACCGGCAATGCCGGCAATTGGAATCTGTACCCCTAAAAATGAATATCCCTTCGTATATCCAAAGAAGTGTGACGATGGTTTCACTTTAGGTAACATTTTCTTAGGAATATCGAAGAGCTCTAACAGATCATCATCCCATTTCAAATCGTTGATGTTATATAACATTGTCCTACTAGCATTAGTATAATCAGTGGCATGAACGGTTCCGCCGGTCAGATTCCATAGCAACCATGAATCAATGGTTCCAAATAATAAATCTCCATTCTCCGCCCGTCTCTGGGATCCCTTTACATGATCTAAAATCCATCTAATTTTCGTACCAGCAAAATAAGAATCAACAATCAGTCCCGTCTTTTGGTGAATTAAATCAGCGTAACCATCAGTTATTAACCGATCAGCAATTTCACTGGTCTGTTTTGATTGCCACACCACAGCATTGTAGATGGGCTTTCCACTTCGTCTATCCCAAATTACAGTCGTTTCACGTTGATTAGTAATGCCGATACTTCGCACTTTATAGGGAGGAACTTCAGAGTTAATCAATACCTCAGAAATCACAGATTCAACGGCGTTCCAAATTTCAATTGGATCTTGTTCCACCCACCCTGGATGAGGAAAAGATTGTTTAAACTCACGTTGTACTTTTCCCACAATCTGGCCATCATGATCAAATAACATTGCTCGAGCAGAGGTCGTTCCTTCATCAATTGCCATTATGTATTGCTTGCTACTCATATTTTCCCTCGTTTTTTCAAATAAATGTTATGTGTTAATTATACCCTAAGTAATTTAGCATACCAAACGTGAAATTATACCATAACAAAGGCAATATGGTAGAATACTTACATGTGATTTAATAGGAGGCAATCTAAATGACAAGTTTTAATGAATATTCCGCATGTACTAGCATTTTAGTTGGAAAAGATGCCACGGTTGATGGCAGCACTTTAATTGGCCGCAATGAAGATGCTAAAGCATCATGGCCAAAACGATTTGTTGTCCATGAACATAAGGAGTTTCAGGATGATCAGGAATTCAAATCAACTGATAACGGCTTCAAAATGCCACTACCAAAAACACGGGGAAAATACACTGCTACTCCCGAATGGACCGACCAAGATGGTTTATTTGAAGAGGATGGTATTAACGAATATGGGGTTGCTATGAGTGCAACTGAAAGTACGTACGCTAACGCACGTGTCCTAGGTTATGATCCCCTTGTAAAAGATGGAATCGGCGAAGAAGCCATGGTAACCGTAGTCTTGCCTTATGTCCATTCCGCAAAAGAAGCCGTCAAACGTCTTGGTAACATTGTTGAAAAATATGGGGCCAGTGAAAACAACGGAGTCCTTATGTCTGATAAAGAAGAAGTTTGGTACTTAGAGATCGGTTCCGGACACCAATGGATCGCTGAAAGAATTCCTGACGATGAATACGCCATCGTTGCTAATCAAATGGCCATTGAAGAAGTTAACTTTAAAGATAATGATCACTTCATGTGGTCACCAGGGATTAGGGACTTTGTATCAAAAAACAATTTAAATCCGGATCGTTCTGGTTTTAACTTTAGACACATTTTTGGAACCCATGACTTATCAGACACCTACTACAACATCCCTCGAGTTTGGTACGGACAAAAAATGTTTAACCCAGAAATCAAGCAGGATCCCACTTCCCAAGACCTCCCCTTTACAAGGAAAAGTGAAGAATTAATATCGGCACTCGATGCCCAAAAGTTGCTCAGTTCACACTATCAGGGAACTCAGTTCGATCCAATTGGTGCAGGCGAAGAAGCTGATAGAACTCGATTTCGTCCCATTAGTTTAGCCAAAACCCAAGAATCACACGTGCTCCAAATCAAACCTAATCTACCAATTGAAATTGGTGGAATTCACTGGCTTGCTATGGGTGTAGCGGCTCAGAGTACTTACGTCCCATTTCTTGAGGGAATTTCTGATACTCCCAAAGCATATAAGTACCACGTCAAGATGGATTTTGATCCTAAATCGGCTTACTGGATCTTCAAGCTAGTTGGAATCTTAGTTGACCCCCACTACCTTGAATTTGGTGACAAACTTAAAAACGTGCAACAAAGTTTAATCGAACAATACGAACAAATTTTACAGCAGGTAGAACAGGAGTCCCACGGCTTGGATTCAACAGAACTAACTCAGCTTGCTAATGAGTCCAGTTCTAAGGCAAGTAAACTCGCTTTGCGTAGCTTTAAGAACCTTGGTCAATACTTGATTACAAACTCAACGGACTTCTCTCCTCTCAACTATCACCAAGATTTAAATCTATAAAAAAAGAGAGTATACTTTATTAGTATTTCCATTAAATTTAATCAAGGAGAGTGACTTTATGTCTAAAGGGAAAAAGCAAAGTAAATTAGGCTTAATGTCTTTAGTTTTAATGATACTCACTGCGATATTTGGCTTTGGTAATACGACCGTCGCCTATGATCAAATGGGCTACGCCAGTATTATCTGGTACATATTTGGAGCACTAGTATTTTTCTTACCGGTTTCATTAATGTTTGCCGAATATGGTTCCACTTTCAGTAGTGCTAAAGGTGGAATTTATTCCTGGCTTAAAGAGTCAATTGGTGAACGCTTAGCCTTCATCGGAACCTTTATCTGGCTATCATCATGGATCATTTGGATGATCTCGACTTCTTCTAAGGTTTGGATTCCATTTTCTAACATTATTTTTGGAACGGATAAAACCCAAACATGGCATTTGTTCGGAATTTTTACCCCAATGCAAACAATTGGAATCCTCGGGATTGCCTGGATTTTAATTATTACTTTGTGTGCGAGTCATGGTTTTGATTCAATTGCTAAGATTGCAAACATCGGGGGAGTATTATCAATTGCTTTGCCACTGATCTTTGCTATCTTATCAGTAATTGTTTGGGTCTTAAATAAGGGCCAAATTGCTGAGCCAGTCAATGGCGCTAAAAGTTTCATTCAATCCCCTAATCCATTATTCGTAACCCCAATCGCCATCATGTCATTTGTTGTTTATGCGATTTTTGCGTATGGAGGAATGGAATCAATTGGTGGAGTCGTTGATAAGGTCAAAAATCCTACGAAGACTTTTCCCCGTGGGGTCATCATTGCCGCAATCATCATGGCAGTCATCTATTCTGGATCCATTTTTTTGGTTGGTATTACAGCTAACTGGCATGAAGTTGTCGGAAAGGGTTCGGTCAACTTGGGTAACATCACTTACGTTTTAATGAATAACCTTGGTTATGTTTTCGCTAAAACCCTTGGCTTTTCAGCTGGATCAGCAATGGAATTTGGTCGCTTCATGGCCCGAGTAGCCGGTTTAGGGATGTTTATTCCGTACTTAGGTTCTTTCTTTGTTCTGATATATTCCCCAATCAAATCATTTATTGAGGGATCTAATCCAGATTTATGGCCTAAAAAAGTGGTTAAATTAAACAAACATGGCATGCCAGGGTTTGCAATGTGGATTCAAGCATTCGTCGTTGTTGCCGTTATCTTTGTCATTTCTTTCAGTGGCAATAATGCTCAACAATTTTACTTAATTTTAACTGATATGGCTAATATTTCGACAACTTTCCCCTACTTATTCTTAGTTGGAGCTTTTCCATTCTTCAAGAAACTAAAAAATGTTCCTCGTCCCTTTGTCTTTTACAAGAACCGAATTGTCACTAACATCATGGTAACCATTATCTTGGTTGTACTAGTGTTAGGAATTGGTTTTACTGCTATTCAACCAATCTTGACTCATGATTACACCACCGCCTTCTGGACCATTGTGGGACCACTAGCTTTTGCATTGGTTGGTTGGTTAATGTATGAATACAACAGTCGAAGAGGTACTAAAACTGCTAAAGAAGTTGATGACCAATAAAAAAAAGAGTTCGCAATGCGAACTCTTTTTTTTACATAAAATTAATGCTTACGACTTGCTTCTTTAATACGAGCAGCCTTACCAGAACGATCACGTAAGTAATACAACTTAGCACGACGAACTGAACCACGTCTAACAACATCAATCTTAGCAATTCGTGGTGAATGTAATGGGAAGATTCTTTCAACCCCAACTCCACTGGCAATTCTTCTTACTGTGTAAGTAGCTTGAATGCCTGAACCATGACGTTTAATTACAACACCAGTAAACTTCTGGATACGCTCGTTACTACCTTCAACAACCTTTACGGAAACCGTAACGGTATCACCAACACGAAATTCAGGAATATCTGAACGAAGTTGATCACTATTGATCTTATCAATCAATTTATTTTGACGCATAATCATTTCTCCTAACTAGCATTCTTATCTTCTCGACAGCGGAATACCGTTTTATTTAGCCATAAAAGACCACTTAAAATTATAACATACAAACCAAAAAACTCAATACTTACCGATCTTCTTCTTCAATTTTAACGTCCGCCAATAATTCCTTTTGCCTTTTTGACAGTTTATTGTAATTAATCAGATCTGGTCGTCTTAAATATGTCTTTCTTAAAGATTCCTTCTGTCGCCAATCATCAATTTTTTGATGATTACCACTAGTTAAAATCGGTGGAACTTTTAACCCCCTAAAGTCTGCTGGTCGCGTGTATTGAGGATATTCAAGCAATCCACTTGAAAAAGAATCTCCTGGGGCTGACTCTTGATTACCAAGGACACCCTTAATGAGTCGAACGGTCGCATCAATCATTACTAGCGCAGGTAATTCACCACCCGTCAGGACAAAATCACCAATTGAATACTCGTCAGTTACCACGGATTTAATTCGTTCGTCAAACCCCTCATAGTGACCACATAAAAAGGTCAAATGGTCCTCTTTGGCAAGATTTGCAGCATCGTTTTCATCAAATTTTTTTCCTGCCGGATCAGTTAAAATGACTCTACCAGATGAATAACCCTGTTTTTCTGAATCTTCTTGAGAATGCGCAAAAGCATCAAGCATTGGTTGAGGCTTAAGTAACATTCCAGCTCCCCCACCAAAGGGAGTATCATCCACGTTATGATGTTTATTAGTCGAAAAATCACGAAAATTAATAATATCAATATTTATGATTTCTTTTTCAATGGCCTTACCGATAATGGATTCACTCAAAGGGCCCTTTAAAATATTAGGGAAAAGGCTCAATATATCGATCTTCATCGTTACTGCATTCCCTCCATTAACTCAACGACTACTTTATGATTAGGAATATCCACTTTTTTTACGACCGAATCAATCTTTGGAAGTAACAAATCCTCTTTATTTTTACGCTCCACTACCCAGACATCATTGGCAGGCATATCCATAATATCTTTTATTACACCAATTTTATTATCATCTTTATCGATAACATCCATGCCGATAATTTGTTGATAGAAATATTCGCCTGGTTGTAAGTCAGTATTTTTTCTTTGCTCCGACGTAATTTTTAGGATGGCAGGTTTAAGGTATTCAACATCATTTATGGAATTGCGACCAGAGAAATGCAACAGAATAAATCCCTTATGGCTTCTAACCCCGTCAATCTTCAATTCTTCCATTTTTCCGTCTTTGGGGAATACATAAACAAGATTACCAACTTTAAAGCGTTGATCAATAAAATCAGTAGTAGGTTTTATTCGTACTTCACCTTTAATTCCCTGAGTATTTACTAATTTCCCAATTTCTAAGTAATCCATAGTTCACCTATTTCTATAAAAAAACTCTTAAATAAAAACGAGTTTTATCTAAGAGCTAATCTTTGCCATCATCAATAACGAGTTTAATTCGCTTTCCATCATTAACGTGAACACTATAAATTATAGTTCGAATCGTCTGAGCAACTCGACCCTTTTTTCCAATAATACGTCCAACGTCATTAGGATTGGTAGACAATATATATTCGCTAAATTGATCAGTATCCTGATGATTAATACTAATATCATCAGGAAATTTAACTAATGGCTTAACGATTGTTTTAATTAAATTATCAAAATTAACCATAATCAATCACTTATTTCTTAGCTGCTAATTTAGCATCATGTAATTGTTTCATAATACCTGCATCTGACAAAATATTACGAACAGTATCAGAAGGTTTAGCACCTTTTTCCAACCAGTCCATGATTGATTCTTCTTTTAAAGTTACTTGATCAGGTTCAGTTAATGGATTGTAAGTACCAACATTTTCGATAAAACGACCGTCACGAGGACTACGTGAGTCAGCAACCACGATACGGTAAAATGGACGCTTCTTTGAACCCATTCTTCTTAATCTAATTTTTAATGACATAAACACACCTCCTAGTAGTTTTCTTAACAGTTACTAATATTACCAATAAATATTAGTGATGTAAAGGTTTTTTTCTTTACAGTCTGAAATTAATGTCTTTTTTTATTTTTTCGTCGCTTCTTTTTATTCTTTTTGATCTTGCGACTCATCCGCTTCATGGCGAGATTCGACAATTTACCAGTCATTCCTCCACCCATTCCAGCAGAATCCATCATATTTGACAAACCAGACATATTTCCGTTAGACACTTTGTTCATCATTTTCTTCATTTGATCAAATTGTTTAATGAGTCGATTGACTTGTTGAATCGGTTGAGCCGATCCGCGAGCAATTCGACGCCTTCTAGAGGGATTTAAAACATCGGGGTTGGAACGTTCCTCATCAGTCATTGAATAGATAATCGCTTTAATGTGGTCTAAATCTTTGGGATTAACGTTTAAATTCTTTAATGCCGGATTATTGGCCATTCCTGGAATCATTTTAACCAAATCTTGAATTGGACCCATCTTTTGAATTTGTTCTAATTGATCAACAAAATCATCAAAATCAAAAGAATTTTCCTTGATTTTTTCGGTTAATTCCTTAGCTTGATTTTCATCATACTCTTTCTGAGTCTTTTCGATGAACGAGAGCATGTCTCCCATTCCCAAAATTCGAGAAGCCATTCGATCTGGGTGAAATACGTCCAAATCATCTAATTTTTCACCTTGACCAACAAACATAATTGGTTTGTCAGTCACAGCCCTGATTGACAAAGCAGCTCCACCACGAGTATCTCCGTCTAACTTTGTTAGAATAACCCCGGTAATATCTAAAGCATCGTTAAATCCGACCGCCGTATCAACGGCATTTTGACCTGTCATAGCATCAACAACTAAAAGAATATCATTTGGATTGGCCACCTTTTTAATATTCTTTAATTCATCCATCAAGTTTTCGTCAATTTGAAGCCGACCGGCCGTATCAATTAACACATAATCGTTATTATTATTGCTAGCTTCCTTTAAACCATCTTGAACAATTTGTACTGGGTCAACATCCGTTCCCTCTTGAAATACTGGAACATCAACTTGTTCGCCCACCTTTTCTAACTGTTCAATTGCTGCGGGACGATAAACATCGGCAGCGATCATTAATGGACGCGCATTATCTTCAGATTTAAGCCTTTTAGCTAATTTACCCGCTGAAGTAGTTTTACCTGCTCCTTGAAGTCCTACCATCATAATGACTGTAGGAATCTTGTCTGATTTAACTAGTGGAGTGGCAGATTCACCCATCATGTTAGTCAGTTCATCGTTAACGATCTTAACAATTTGTTGGGCCGGATTTAATCCTTCAAGAACATCAGCGCCCTTAGCTTTTTCTTGAACCTTCTTTACAAACTGACGAACCACCTTAAAGTTAACGTCCGCTTCTAGTAACGCTAATCTAATTTCCCGCATCGTTTCACGCAAATCAGATTCGCTAACCTTGCCTTTTCCTCTTAAGTTTTTAAAAGCTTTTTGTAATCGATCGGTTAAACCTTCGAAAGCCATCTTTTCACCCCTAATTTTCTTCCGTAATTTCTAAGTGATCCACTAACTCATTTAAGTGTTCATCATTTGGATAATACTTCTTAACGTAATCTCTAATTTCATCGGTTTGCTGATTGCGTAATACAAATAATTGATATAGGTGCATTTTACTTTCATAGTCTTCAAGAATTTGCTCAGTTCTTTTAATGTTATCATAAACCGCTTGGCGACTAATATTGAAATTTTCTGAAATCTCACCTAACGAAAAATCATCTGCATAGTATTCTTGAATGTACTCTGCTTGTTTCTTAGTGAGTAATTCACCATAAAAATCATACAAAGCATTAATCCGATTATTCTTTTTAATGTCCATCTAAAGTCACCACTAATTGTCTTGAATTAATCCCTTAAATAAACCATCAATAAAGCTCTTAGAATCAAATTTACGCAAATCATTAACCGTTTCTCCAAGTCCAACGAACTTTACCGGAATATCAAGCTTATTTTTGATTGCAATTACAATTCCACCCTTGGCTGTTCCATCAAGCTTTGTTAAAACAATTCCCGTAATGTTAGTGATTTCATTGAACATCTTGGCTTGATTTAAAGCATTTTGACCAGTAGTTGCATCAATCACCAGCAACACTTCTTGAGGTGCGTCTGGAATTTCACGCTTAATGACCTTATCAATTTTAGCAAGTTCATTCATTAAATTAACTTTATTTTGCAATCTTCCAGCTGTATCAACAAATAAAACATCATAATTTTCTTTTTTGGCTTTATCTACTGCTTCAAAAACAACCGAAGCTGGATCACTTCCAGCTGACTTTTTAACAATATCAACACCATCACGTTTGGCCCATTCATCTAATTGTTCAATGGCACCCGCTCTAAATGTATCAGCAGCAGCTAAAAGCACCTTTTTATTTTGCTTTTTAAAATTATTGGCCATCTTACCAATGGTCGTCGTTTTTCCAACTCCATTGACACCAACAAATAAAATCACAGTTGGGCCAATTTGAGATAATTTGATTGAACTATCTTTATCACTTGGTGCATCATACAAATCGATCATCTTTTGGACGATTAGATTTTGAACTTCTTTTGGTTTCTTGGCATTTTTTAATTTAACCTCTTCTTTTAGTTCATCAGTTAATTGGATTGCGGTTTCAAATCCAACATCGGATTCGACCAGCGTATCTTCTAAATCATCAAAGAAATCATCATCAACTGAGCGAAAATTAGCAAATAGCGCATTTAATTTTTGTCCAAACGAAGACCGTGATTTTGCCAGACCATGTTCGTATGCTTTTTCAGCTGATTCAGGCTGCTTAGTTACATCATCAGTAGACTCTTTGACATCTTCATTTTTATTAGAAGAATGATCTGTATCAACCACAGACTGGCCTTTTTCATCTGACTTGTTATCGTCAGTGCTTCGAACACTATTTTTTGATGTTTGCGTTTGTTCTTCCGGTTCTTCAGAAACATCAGCTCCATCATTCTTACTCTCACTTGATCCATCATTTTTCTGACTAACTTCATTTTCTTCAGTTTGTTGAAAGTGGTCACCTCGATCAGAGGTGTCGTCACCAGTAGCCTTTGCTTTCTCATCTTCTCTTTTAGACTGCTTGGTTTCGTTCTCTTTGTCGTCAGATTCCTTCTTCTTACTTTTAAAAATATCAAATAAACCCATAATTATTCTCCTAGCTTTTTAGATTCATCCAAGTTGACCGAAACAACCTTAGATACACCCGAATCTTGCATTGTAACTCCATAAAGATGATCCGCATAGACCATCGTTTCCTTTCTGTGAGTAATTACAATAAATTGTGTATTATTCTTTAAACTCTGCATATACCGCGCAAAACGATCCACATTAGCAGGGTCAAGAGCAGATTCAGCTTCATCCAATATTACAAACGGAACTGGTTTTACCTCAAGAACCGAAAAAAGCAGTGCCAAAGCCGTTAGAGCTTTTTCACCACCAGAAAGTAAATTGAGATTACGGTATTTCTTTCCGGGTGGTTTTACCAAGATATCGATCCCGGTTGTAAGTAAATGATGTGGGTCATCCATTTTTAGTTTGGCTTCCCCACCACCAAAAATATTGCGAAAAATATGACTAAACGCAGTTGCAATTTTATCATAAGTTTCGCTAAATTTAACTTTTACCGTTTGATCCATTTCATTCATTATCCCAATCAGTTGGCTCTTAGATTCAATTAAATCATCAAGTTGATGATTCATAAATTCGTAACGATCCTTTACTTCTGCATAGGCATCAATTGAATTAACGTTAATCGGACCCAACTCATCAATTTCAGATTGGATTGATTTAATCAATGAATCGATTTCGGGTAATTCAAGTTTCACCTTCTTCATTGAGCTAGTTCCTTTAATCATGTTATCGCGTTGATAACGCTCAGAATCAAGGTTATCTACAGCTGTTTTTAAATTTGATTCCAGCTTTTGAACTATTTCTGTTTGAGAAATTAAACGATCCTGAAGATCGGAAACTTGCTGATCATATTTTTGATCATCTTGGTTAAATTTATCAATTTTTGAATTAAGATCGTTAACATCCCGCTTAGTACTTTGGATTTGTTGTTCTAGCTCGGGAATATTAGTTTTTACTGCCACCACTTCTTGATTAATTGATTGCTTAAGTCCGTTTATACTATTGGCTAAGCTTTTTAATTGAGTTTCAAAATTCAACCTTTGTTTTAAAAGACTTTCCCTACTGGACTTGAGTTGACTATTTTGTTCCTTTAAGCGAATCAACTTTTCTTTAATTTCAGATGATTTGATATTATTTTCGTTAATATCTCGCGTAAGTTTTTCAATCTGACTTTTAACTGAGGTATTCTTGGACTGATTTTGCTTAATTTGCATCTTTAAATCACTAATCTTATGAGAGAGATCAACTTCATTTACGTCATCATCACCGGTTGTGTTTTTTAATTGTAATCGAATTGCATCAGCACTTCTTTGAGACTCCTTTAAACTACTTTGATTCATACTAATGCTTTTTTGCTTAGCTTGAATTTCTCCTTTTAATTCATTTAATTTTTGGCGAAGTTCATCGTGCTTATCTTGAGCTATTTTGTGCTGATTTTGGAATTCTTTGATAGTCTCCTCACCAGCGTTCATCTTCTGACCCATGTCTTCAACTTGCTGATTTAAGTGGACCAATTTTTCTTTTTGACTTAGTAAGCCAGTTGACTGGTTGCGATTAGAACCACCGGTGATTGCACCTCCGGCATTAACGACATCCCCATCTAAAGTTACCACTTTAGCCCTATGACCAATTGTCTTACTGATCTTTGTAGCACTTTTTAAATCAACTGCAATCATCGTACCACCCAGCAGGTGATTCTTAATCCGTGTCATATTCGATGGCATTTTGACCAAGCTCGAAGCAATTCCAACAAAGCCAGAAATCGATTTTACCTCATTTAACACATTAGAGGATAAATAACGTTCATTAACGGCATTCATAGGCAAGAACGTAACTCTTCCCAGTTTCTTCTCGCTTAAATAGTGAATTGCTTCTCTAGCGTCTTTAACGTTCTCGGTGATAACCTGCTGAATCTGACTTCCCAATGCTGTTTCAATGGCTAGAACATAACGATCAGGAACTTCAATAAAATCACTTACTGTTCCTTTAATACCAATTAAATTCGCTTTGCTTTTTAATAAGTTTCGCGTCCCGCGATAAAGCGAATTATGATTTTCCAAGATTGACTTAATACTATCTCGTTCCGTTTTAGTTTCCTGAAAAACACGTAATGCAGCATACCAGCTTGCCTTTAATTCTTTTTCTTTGTCCCTTGAATCTGACAACTTATTATCAACTTGCTTTAATTCATCCACCATTTGCTTCTGGTTGTTTTGAAGTTTCGATAATTCGGTCTCTTCTGAAGTGATTTCTTGCTTTAAAAGGTTGCTTTGATCTTCAATCGCATTAATCCGCTGGTACTTCTCTTTTACCTCACTATCACTACGCTTGGATAATTTTTGCATTAACTTTAAATTATTCTTGGCACTGGCTAATGACTGCATCAAATCTATGTAATCATTTCTTATATTTTCAAGTTCTGTTTGCTTTTCCAATAAATTTTGTTGAATAGGAGCCGTTTCAAGCTGCTTCATCTTATGAGAATAGTTGGAAATGAGAGCCTGCTTTTTACTAATTTGGCTTTGATTATCAGTAATATTGTTTTTAACGTTTCCCAGTTGCTCTTTTAAATCACTTACTTTACTTTCTAAGTCGTTAATCTTTTGTTGATTAAATTCACGTCGTTGCTCAGACAACTGCTGATCACTATGAGCTGATTCGAGTGATTTAGTGTCGCTTAAAAGTTGATTTTGAAGCTGTTCACGCTTCTGGGTTAAACTTTTAATCTTGCTCGTTAACCCTTGTTTGCGTTCTTTAACTTCCTTAACTTGTATTTTTAGATTAGTAAAAGTAGTATTTTGCTTTTTGAGCTCCTTTTCCAGATTCATTTTCACGTTTTCATGATTTTTAATCTTAATCACTAATCTAGAATACTTCAATTGATCAAGATACTTTTTCTTATTTAAATAGAGCGAAGCAGCATCACTTTGCTCCTTTAGAGGCCCAATTTGTTTGTCCAACTCGTTAATAATATCTGAGATTCGATCCAAATTTCCTTGAGTATCAGCTAACTTTTGTTCAGTTTCCACCTTTTGTTTTTTATATCGATAAACTCCAGCAGCTGTCTCAATAATTGATCGCCTTTTTTCAGCATCATCATTAAGAATTTCGTCAACATTCCCTTGCGAAATAATTGAAAGGGAACCTTCACCTAATCCAGTATCCATAAAAAGATTATTAATATCCTTCAAACGACAATCTTTATCATTGATTGAATAAGAACTATCACCATTTCGATAAACTTTACGTGTGATTTTAATTTCGGTATAATCAGAATCCAAAAAATGATCAGAATTATCAAAATAAATGCTAACTTCTGCACGACTAAGAGCTCTGCGCCCCTTGGACCCAGAGAAAATGACGTCTAACATTTTTTTACCACGTAAAGTTTTGGCCGACTGCTCACCTAAAACCCAACGAATTGCCTCGATGACATTACTTTTTCCGCTACCATTTGGACCAACAATTCCAGTAAGCCCATCCTGAAAGTCAATTGTGGTTTTATCTGCAAAAGATTTAAATCCTGCAATCTCAATTGATTTTAACTTCACCTTAATGCCTCATTTACTTAATACTTGTGCTTACTCCCAGTTCATTGAGTGCTTTCTTTGCCGCTTTCTGTTCTGCATCTTTCTTGGAATGTCCTAACCCGACTCCCATTTCTTTGCCGTTAATTTTTACCGCAACTTTAAATTTACGGTCATTATCAGGACCATCTTCACTAACTAGTTCATAGTCTAAATCGACTGGGCCATTTTCTTGAACAACTTCCTGTAATTCAGTTTTATGATCAAAGAATTCGTCAAACCAACCCTCATCAAGCTTAGGAAAAATCACAATCTGACAAAAATTCCTCACCGTTTCTATTCCTTGATCGAGATACACCGCTCCAATAAATGATTCAAAAATATCACATAAAAGTGAGTCACGTTGTCTGGCATTCGCCTTTTCTTCACCTTTGCCGAGTCGGATATACTTGTCAAAATGACATTCACGGGCAAAACGACTAAAGCTATGCTCATTAACCATAGCAGCCCTTAATCTAGTCAGTCGACCTTGTGGTAATTCTGGAAAACGTCTAAAGATGTAGTCTGAAACCACTAATTGATAGACAGCATCTCCCAAAAACTCCAGACGTTCATAAAATTTTAATCCTTGACCGGGATGCTCGTTCACGTATGATGCTTGGGTCATTGCTTCATCTAAAAGCGCTTCATCGTTAAACTTAATATTAAACTTGTCTTTTAACAAGTCATCAAACTGCTTTTGCAATTCTATTTCCTCCAAAGGTAACATTTTTTCTTTTAATTATATCATTAATGCCTAAATTACGATAATTGCATAATAAAAATGACCCGTCATAACAACGAATCATCTATTTCTTTGCAATGTGTTTTTTCGTTTTTGGATCAATATCTCGCATAATTACATTTACTAGATCGCCGACATCACTGATATTCTCAGTATTTTCACTGGTGAAAACATCGCCAAATTCATCCTCTAATTCAACGATAAATCCCGCCATATCAATAAAATCAGCGCCTAAATCATTAGTAAAGTTTAAGTCATTCGTTACCTTATCAACCGGAACCTTAAAACGACTTGAGGTGATTTCTGCTACTTTTTTAAATACTGTTTCTCTATCCATCAGTGATCCCTCCTACTGCTCACCATTTTTAATACTATCCATTTCATCAGTATGATTAGAAAAATAATCTTTCACTGAATCAACAAAATTAGAATTAATAATTTGCTGAATTTGAAGTATCGTATTTCTAATTGTCTTAGCCTTACTACTACCGTGGCTCTTCACCACTGGGGCCTTCAATCCAAGTAGGACGGCACCCCCGTACTTAGTGTAATCCATCTTGTGGGCAATCTTTCTTAAAGTATCCTTGAGTAATAAAGCACCCACTTTGGACTTCACTCCACCATTTATAATGCCGTCTTTTAACATATTAATCATTGACAATGCAGTTCCTTCAATACTCTTTAAAACCGCATTACCGGTAAAGCCATCGGTTACCGCTACATCGGTAACTCCATCCAGCAACCCTCGTGATTCGATGTTACCAATAAAATTAATGTCATCATTTTTTCTTAAAGCATGATACATTTTTTGATGGATCTTATTTCCTTTGTCAGACTCAGTGCCATTATTAATCAACCCAACCCGTGGATTTTTAATCTTTAAGACTCTTTCAGCATAATACTTACCTAGTAGTGCATACTGATAAACGTTAACAACCTTAGCATCAGCATTTGCTCCACAATCAATTAACGTGAAACCAGTATCGTTATCAATTACTGGTAAAGTAGTAACCAGTCCCGGACGATCAATTCCTTTGATTCTACCGATTATCAATAAACCAGCAACTAGAATGGCACCAGTATTTCCACAGGAATAAAATGCATCAGCTGTCCCATCTTTAACAGCTCGAGCAGCCATTACCAGACTTGATCCCTTTTTTTCCTTTACTGCTTTAACGGGTTCATCTTCCATTTTAATAACTTCATCTGATTGAATCACTTTGATATTTTCTTTGTTATTTAACAACGAATTGATTTTATCAGAATCACCAAAGAGTTGAAACTCCACGTGATCCATTTCATCACGAGCAAGCTCAATCCCTCTGACAATTTCATCAGGTGCATTATCGCCACCCATTGCATCAACAGCAATTTTTATCATTATAGGCAAAGCTCCTTAATCAAACTTAACATCTTGATTTAAAGATTTAAGTCTTTTTACTAACTTTCGATTTTGCGGTTCCTGTTCCCAATTAACATCATCAACAATTTCTTTTGCAACGGTCTGCGCTGTGCTCAAAATATTAATGTCAGCAACTGGATCTCCAACTTTAAAGGTTGGCATTCCAGACTGATTTTTACCGAGAATGTCCCCAGGACCTCTTAATTCTAAATCTTTTTGTGAAATAAAGAAACCATCAGTTGATGAACACATCACATTCATTCGTTTTCTACCAGTTTCATTTTTAGGATCAGCAATTAAAATACAATAAGCTTGCTGGTCCCCTCGCCCCACACGACCCCGAAGTTGATGTAGTTGAGCCAACCCAAAATGGTCAGCATCATAAATCACAATGGTACTTGCGTTGGAAACGTCAACTCCGACTTCAATTACAGTTGTAGAAACTAGAACTTGTACCTTATTAGTCTTAAAAGCATCCATTACTTTATTTTTGTCTTCATCACTCATTTGACCATGGAGTACGCCAACCGTGTATTTATCACCAAGTTCTTGCTGAAAGTTTTGGTATGTATCAGTCACGTTTCTCATATCCACTGCTTCAGATTCACCGATAAGGGGGACTACCACGTAAACTTGTTCTCCATGATTTAAGCGCTTTTTGACAAAATTAAGCATTGCATCAATCTGTTGATTCTTAATCCAAGCCGTTTTAATTGGTTTTCTACCACCTGGCAACTCATCAATTACAGAGACATCCATCTCACCATACGCTGTGATCGATAGAGTTCGTGGAATAGGCGTAGCCGTCATCGATAACACGTTCGTTGATTTACCCTTTTCTCGCATGGCCTTTCTTTGGTTAACTCCAAACCGATGTTGCTCATCAATGACAGCTAATCCTAAATTATGGTATTTAACTTCTTTTTGAAACAATGCATGAGTACCCACCACCAAGTTAATCTCACCACTTTCAATACGGGGTAAAAGTTCATTTCGAGCGGATCTAGAAGTATCACCAGTCAATAGTCCAATATTAACACTAGTATCCTTAAAAAGCTCAGCAAGTCCGTCAGCATGTTGTTCGGCTAAAATTTCAGTGGGAGCCATTATTACGGCTTGTTTCCCAGAAAGAACCGCAGCATAAATTGCGATAGCCGCTACAACCGTTTTTCCGCTCCCAACATCTCCCTGTAAAAGCCGATTCATCTGATATGGACGCTTTAGATCAGATAAAATTTCTGAAATAACCTTTTTTTGTGCCAGGGTCAATTCGTACGGAAGAGAACTCACAAACGTCTGTAATTTAGCACGATTAATGGTTATCGCAGAATTAGGGGCCTGATCTTTCTGATGTTTTAAAGTTTGCATTCGCATTTGAAACAAGAAAAATTCATCAAACTTTGCGGTTCTACGTGCGAGTGCTGCTGCTCTTTGATTTTTTGGAAAGTGCATGTTAGAAATGACACTTTTTAAATTTTCTAATTTATACTTTTTTAAAACCCAATTGGGGATGAAATCTTCAATTTGACCTTGGTACTGATCATAGGCTTCGGTTACCAATTGGCGAATGGTATTCTGGGTAATCTTATGGTTAGCGGGATAAATTGAACCAAATTTTTCGCCATCACCAGCTTTCAAAATTTTAATTCCGGCCATCGATTTTTTATTTGCATCAAACTTTCCGTAAATCAAAATTTCATCCCCGGCTTCAACCTGTTTCTTTAGCCACGGCTGATTAAAAAAGGACACCGGAATCACATCATTACCAACTAGTAACTTAATAGTTAAACGACTTCTACGTCTTCCAAAAAAATTAACCGTTGGATTGATAGCAACCTTACCCTTCAGAGTGACCACCTGCTGATCAGAAATTTCAGAAAGATCTTTAGTTCGAAAATCTTCATAACGAAATGGAAAGTATGTCAGTAAATCATAAATGGTCACAATCCCCAAATCATTTAGAGCTTCAACTTTTTTGGGACCGACTCCTCTAAGCGTTTCCACATGGTCATCTAACCCACTCATCAAATTCACCTCCTAAAAAGACTGTTAATCCACAAGGACTAGCAGTCTTATTAAGTATCTATCTATATAATATTACCTATTCAACGGAAATAATCAACGGATAAACTGGTTGATCCCCCTCATGAGTCTCAACTTCTAATTCATCGTCCACTGATAAGGCAGCATTCGAAACTTTATCAGCATCATCCTGATCAGCGTCTTTTCCAAAAATAATCGTAACGTTTTCGCTATCATCATCTAACATTTTTTTCAGCATCTTAATAGCTGCATCATCTAAAGAAGAACCAAGGACCTGAATGTCTCCATCAATAATTCCCATGTAACTACCCTTTTTAATGTCCATTCCATTAATCTTTGTATCACGAACAGCAGTCGTCACTTGGCCACTTTTAACGGTATCTAAAGAGTCGTCCATCTGGGTTTGGTTTTCTTTAAAAGTATTATCAGGATCAAATGAGAACATCGCGGTTAATCCTTGTGGGATTGTCTTGGTGTGGACAACTTCCATCGGAATGTCTGTGATTCCCTGGGCTTGCTCTGCCGATAGGAAAATATTCTTATTGTTAGGGAGAACGATCGCTTTTTTAGCATTACTGTTATTAACAGCGTCAACAATATCTTGCGTACTAGGGTTCATCGTTTGTCCACCACTAATGATGTTAGTTACTCCTAAGCTCTTAAAGAGCTTCTCTAAACCTGCTCCCGCAACCACCGCAATAATTGCTAAGTCACGCGGCTTTTTATGCTCTTTTTCTTCCTTTAAATCATCGGTCTTTTGAGCTTTTTCATCGCTTTCCATGATTGATTCTTGTTGCAGTCGCATGTTATCAACTTTAACGGTTGCTAAGTCACCAAATTGTTGTCCCCACGATAAGACCTTGCCAGGATGCTCCGTGTGAACGTGAACGCGAACCACTTCATCATCATTAATAACCAAAAGCGAGTCCCCTAATTTCGCCAGATAGTTATAAAAAGTATCGTAGTCGAATTTCTGGGTAACCTGCTTTCCCTTCCCAATTCGCACCATAATTTGGGTACAATACCCATAAACAATGTCTGCTGGGTTTAATTTACCTTGAGCACTCTTATGATGCTCAACATCAATCATTTCGTTCATTTCTTCAGAATTAGGTTGATGTTCACCTTTGTCTTCAATCTTTCGACCATTTAAAACATCATCAAAAGCTTGAAAAACAAATACCAATCCTTGTCCACCAGAATCCACCACTCCCACTTGCTTTAATACTGGGAGAAGATCTGGAGTTTTTTTAAGAGCTTTCTCAGAAGCATCAAGAATTGAGTCCATTACCTTTATAACATCATCAGTATCTGAAGCAGTATTTTCACCAGCTTTAGCAGCTAGTCTAACTACCGTCAAGATGGTCCCTTCAGTGGGTTTCATGACCGAACTATAAGCAGTCTTAGCTCCAGCGATAATAGCATCTGCAAATTCTTGAGCATCAAGATCCTTTTTACCTTCAACGTTTTTTGCAAAACCACGGAAAATCTGAGACATAATGACACCAGAGTTACCTCGAGCTCCCATTAATAGACCCTTAGCAAGTGCAGAAGCTTTACCGCCAATCGTATCATCATTTGATTTATCGACGTAACTTTCCCCACTTGATAATGACAAACTCATGTTCGTTCCAGTGTCTCCGTCTGGAACTGGGAAAACATTTAACGAATTAATAAAATCCGTATTATTATTAAGAACGACCGCGGCGGCTTGAACCATTTGGTCGAACTCTTTAGTAGTAATCTTAGTTAATGACACTATTATCAAATCCTCCTTATACTCAAACCACTAGTCGTTAATAACCTTAACACCCTGAACAATTACGTTTACTGAATCCGCATTAATCCCTAACATCGATTCCAAATTATATTTAACTTTTGACTGAACATTACGAGAAACTTCAGAGATCTTGGTTCCATAACTCACAATGACGTTGACGTCAACTTGAACTTTCTTGTTAACTTCTCTGACAACTACTCCTTTTGAGTAACTATCCTTTCGAAGAATTTCATTCATATTATCTTTAAATTGGTTTTTGCTAGCCATGCCAACAACTCCATAATTATCAGTTGCGGCACCGCCGACTACTGTAGCAATTACATCATTATCAATATCAATTGATCCATATTGAGTGTTTAACTTTACAGCCATCGTTTGCATCCCCCTTATCCTTTCGAGCTCATAACGATATCTAATGTTACCACACCCCATTATAAAACAAAAATATGAATCATGGTGTCAAGGACATTTACTTGAAAGAAACTTTGCATTTATGACGGTATTATGGTAAGTTATTTAGGTGAACTATTGAATATAAAAGAATTCCAAAGTAAGGAGGGATATTATGGCTAAGGATCAAATTAATGGTAAGAGAACTCATTTCGGCAATCGTCGTTCTCACGCTTTAAACTCATCAAGAAGAAGTTGGAAGCCAAACCTACAAAAGGTACGCATATTAGTTGATGGTAAACCCAAACGTGTTTGGGTTAGTGCCAGAACTTTAAAATCTGGTAAGATTACCAGAGTATAATCATTATTATTTTAATTAATTAATTAAAAAACAGTACAACCATTCAATGGTTGTACTGTTTTTTAGTCTCGGCTTTGAATCACCATCAATACTCCTTCATCAAAAACAAACGAAGCACTATCTCCAATAAATTCATTACTTGAATAAGAAGTTGGATACCCCACCCAATGATGATTTAATTGATATCTTTCATCATTGAGCGTTAAATGCATTGGTAACAGCGGACAAAAGTCTAAATATTTCATTCCAGTGATTTTCTTAATATGATACGACCCACTTAGAAAGTATCGGATTACATTTTGACTATCAATGAGTCTCAGCCTTGAAAGATAGGGTTTAATATTTGGCTTTAAGACCATCAAAAAATTGGTCAGCAAGTGATCAAGACGCCCGCCTGAAAAGCCATAAATATCGATCTCATTCTTAGGAAAATACTTGCCAGCGGTCCTGATACCCAATTCAGTATCAGTCTCATCCTTTACCGGATCAACCCGAATAACGTGCTTGGCTTTTTGTAATATTATTTTAAATTCCGAATCTGAAACCGAATCGAAGTCACCAACAGCGTATTCAGGAATAATGCCCAATTTGATTAGTCGTAAACTTCCTCGATCAACCCCAATGAAGGGACCCTTTATTTTTTTAGTCTTTAAGTTAGATGGCCATAACTCAATTGGTCCCCCAACAACGACATTTACCTTATTCATAACTAAAAATTAGTAGCGTTCTTAAGAGCCTGAATACGAGCAGCAGGATCTTTTGCATCAAAAACATATGAACCAGCTACAGCGACGTTTGCGCCAGCTTTATAGGCGTCAACCACCGTCTTATTGTTAACACCACCATCAATTTCAATGTCATAGGAATATGAATCATTTTCTTCACGTAATTTATTTAATTCTCTAACCTTACTAATCGTTTCAGGAATAAACTTTTGACCACCAAATCCGGGATTAACAGTCATCACAAGAACTTGATCAACCATGTACAAGACTGGCTTAATCATCTCCACTGGGGTTCCCGGATTAATTACGACTTCAGCTTTAACGTTTTTATCTTTAATCATTTGAAGAGCACGATGAATATGGGGAGTTGATTCAACATGAACCCCAATAATATCTGCGTTAGCATCAGCAAAAGTATCAATATATCTTTCAGGATTCTCAATCATTAAATGACAGTCAAGTGTTAATCCAGTAATGGGGCGAATCTCTTTGACCCAGCCTGGACCATAGGCAATCGCTGGAACAAACATCCCATCCATAACATCGATATGTAGTAATTCCGCACCACCCTTATCGACCTTTTCAATGTCTTTTTGTAGGTTTACGTAATCCGCACTTAAAATTGAAGGAGCAACTTTAATCATGTTTAATTTCCTCTTTTCTTATTATAAATTGGCTTTTGTGCTTTTAATAAATGATATTCTTGCAGATAATCATCATACCTGCTCGATAGAATTGTACCACTTTCAACCCCAGCTTTCACGGCACAACCAGGTTCATTAACATGCAGACATTCACGAAACTTACAGTTGGGTGAAGCACGTACAAATTCCGGGAAATAATTTTTTAATTCATTTGACTTAATTTCCAAAGTATCAAAAGAAGAGAAGCCTGGTGTGTCAGCAATCAAGCCGCTATTTACCGTTAGTAAAGACACCTTCCTAGTGGTATGCTTCCCTCGACTTAAAGACTTAGATACGACTCCAGTTTTAAGCTTTAACTTAGGGTCAATTTCGTTAAGCAGTGTTGATTTTCCTGACCCAGTCTGACCCATTACGATTGATTGTTTGTGAGGAAGTAACTTCGAAACATCGCTCACTGCATTTACATCATCTTTTTTATCAGGTAACACAACTTCATAACCAATTTTCCTATAATCAGCCGCAACCGTTTTAAAAAAATCAACCTGCGCTTTTGACGTTAACAAGTCAGTCTTACTAAGATAAATAATCGGGATAATCTTCTGCTTTTCGAGGGCCACAAGTTGCTTATCTAATAGTGAGAAAGAAAAAGCAGGTTCAATGGCTGAATTAACTACAATTGCTTGATCAGTATTAGCAACTGGCGGTCTAACTAATTGATTAAACCGTGGTAAAACCCTTAAAATGTATCCCTCGTTCACATTAGTTTCATCAAACTCAACCAGGTCGCCAACGATGGGTTTAATATTTCTTTTTCTAAAGTTCCCTCGTGCTCTCGTCCGGTACATTTTTTCATCGGACTCAACGTCATAGAACCCACTCAAAGATTGATAAATCTTGCCTTTTCTCACATTAATCTCCTATTGAATCCTCTGAAAGCCCGCGATAAAGAAGCCATCAGAATCATAGTCGTCTGGATAAATTTTTAAAGCATCTGTATCACGATTTGGCTTTAGGTCTTTTCTTGTCTTGACCCAAACCGGTTTAAAGTTTTGGTGCTGATCTAAAAACCTGCTGACATTCTCACTATTTTCTTGATTCATGATGGTACATGTACTAAATACCAACTGTCCGCCCACTTTGAGTGTTGGTGCCACAGCATTCAAAATTTCAGTTTGAATTTTTACAAGATGTAAAACGTCATCAAGTGTCTTATCGTATCTAATCTCTGGTTTACGCCTCATCAATCCAAGTCCCGAACAGGGAGCATCAACCAGGATTTTATCAAAAGTACTTTCACCAAATAATTCAGAAACATTACGAGCGTCAATGGCATGAACTTCAATATTATCTTTCACACCCATTCGGGCTGCATTTTGCTCAATTTTGGTTAATTTTTTGAGGTGCAGATCTAAAGCTTCAACCTTACCAGTAGTCAAATATTCAGCAATTTGCGTGGTTTTACCACCAGGAGCCGCACAAGCATCTAGTACATAGTCATCATTTCTAATGTCCATGGATTGAACTGGCAACATGGCACTTTCGTCCTGAATCGTAAACAAACCCTCTTTAAACAGAGGACTACCACTAGCACTTTTACCAGATAAGATAAGCGCATGATCAGCTACTTCACTACTCTTAACCTCATATCCCTCTTGGAAAAATTTCTTCTTTAAATCATCATCAGAAATCTTACGATGGTTCACCCGGACTGATTGCTTAGCTGGCTGATTAATACTTTTAAGTATATCAACCGTCTTATCCATACCAAGTTGCTCATTAAGTTGCTTTACAATCCACAGCGGAACACTATAAAAGATTGAGTCGTAAGTGGCAGTGTCTTTAATTTTATCAATTGGCGGCAATCCATTTCGTTGGATGTAGTGAAGGACTCCGGTAACAAGTCGTCTAATACCATCATGCCCACGCTTTTTGGCAATCTTAATTGATTCATCAAAAATCGCACGATCTGGTATTTTGTCTAAATACTGCATTTGATAAATTGCCGTATACAGTAATTCTTTGACCCAACCATCAAGTTTGTCAGATCTTTTTACTAAATGGTCAACATAATAAGCTAACGTTAACCGGTGCTGAATCACACCATAAACGATATTAGTATACAGGGAAATATCTTTGGGACTCATCGTGCTAGAATCGATCACATTGTTGATTTGAAGATTAGAATATGCACCGCCATGAACACGCTCTAGTGTTCTTACGGCTAAGTATCGTGGATTACTTGAGTTATTTTCTGTCAATAAATTGATCTCCAATTTCTAATTTCTGGTTGCCGTTCAAATATTCGGTAATTGATTTTTTTGGCTTCCCAGACGGTTGAATTTCTTCAATTCCCAAAACCGTTCCGTTCCCAGCAGCAATTTTTAAATGGTGTTTATCTTTACTAACCACCTTACCAGGATCTAAATCAGTCTGCTCATCAATAACCGTTGTTTCCCAAATCTTATTTGGTTTCCCATTCACCATTGCAAATGCGGTCGGATCGGGTCTTAACGCTCTGACTTTTGCATCAACCAAACTAGCAGGTTGAGAAAAATCTAGCTCTTCTTGTTCTCGCTTAATGTTTGGCGAAAACACAACTTGCTCTTCATCCTGTTTTTGGGGATGTGCAGTTCCATTAATAACTTCTTTTAAAGTCTTTAAGAGAAGGTCACGTCCCACTAAACTTAACTTTTTAAACATACTATAAGTATCGTCGGTGTTTTCAATCTTCACAGATTGTTGAGCTAAAACATCACCAGCATCCATCTTTTTGACCATGTACATGATCGAAATTCCGGTTTCTTTATCTCCGTTCATAATGGCATATTGAACCGGAGCCCCACCACGATATTTCGGCAGTAAAGATCCATGAACATTGATATCCGCAATTTGTGCTGCTTCAAGCAATTTAGTCGGCAAAAATTGGCCAAATGCAGCAGTAATAATAAAATCTGGCTTCATTTGAATAATTTCTTCCATTTCGGGACTTCCACCTAATTTTTGCGGTTGTAGTACCGGTAACCCTAAATCTTGACTAGCTTTCTTAACCGGTGATTCTTCAATTTGATGTTTTCGCCCCACCGGTCGATCTGGCTGGGTTACCACTGCCAACACTTTGTAGTTCTGATTTAAAGCTTTTAGGATTGGAACACTAAATTCAGGCGTTCCCATAAATACAATTGATTTCATAATAATTCACCTACATAAAACTGACTGGTTCTGGATCAATCCCGATCCGTAAACCCTTTCTAACTTCTTTTTGTGATATTTGTAAAATATGCTTTAAGCTTTCATTAAGTTTTAAGTCACGTTTGTACTTAATAATGATTTGGAAATAATAACGTTTTTTCATTCGAGCAATCGGCCTAGGGGTTGGCCCCAAAATAATGGTAGTTTGATCAAGCGACTTTTTAAGATAATTAGCAACCTCATAAGATTCATTAGCCGCCTGCCTCTCATTTAGTGAACTAATTGAAACTTTAATGGTAAAGAAGTATGGAGAATAATCAGCTAAATGTCTTAATTGCATTTCTTTTTGATAAAATGCTTCATAATCCTGGTCTTTAGCCAATTGAATCACATAATTATCTGGATTATAGGTCTGAATAATGACTTCTCCATCCTTATCAGCTCGTCCAGCTCGTCCGGAAACTTGAGTTAATAAATCAAACGTTCGTTCACTAGAACGAAAATCAGGTAAATCCAATCCAGTATCAGCATTTAATACCCCCACCAAAGTTACATTCGGAAAATCCAGTCCCTTAGCAATCATCTGCGTTCCTAGTAAAACATCAGCATGATGTTCACCAAATTCACGAAGTAACTTCTCATGAGAACCCTTTTTCCGGGTTGTATCGACATCCATTCTGATTACTCGCGCTTTTGAAATGAGTTCATGTAATTGTCGCTCTACCTTTTCAGTTCCAGTACCAAAGTAACGAATATTTTTACTGTGACAGTTGGGACAATACTTAGGAATTGGTTCCTCAAATCCGCAGTAGTGACACTTCATCGTATGAGAATCCATGTGAAGCGTCAAAGAAATATCACAGTTGGGACACTTTAAAACATAGCCACAATCTCGACACATCAGAAAAGACGAGAATCCCCGACGATTAAGCATTAACACTACTTGTTCGTGCTTTTCAATTCTTTGCTTAATCGCACTAAGTAATTGGTGCGAAAAGATTCCATCATGAGTCTCTTCCTCTCTGGTCATGTCAACAACTGAAACTTCTGGTAAACGCCTTTGATTAATGCGATCGGGAAGGCGTAAAAATTTATAAACTCCCTTTCCGGCACGAGCCCTTGACTCAAGCGAAGGTGTTGCACTCCCAAGTACGACTGGGCAATGATGATAATTGCCACGCCAAATGGCAACATCCCGCGTGTGATAACGCGGATTATCATCCTGCTTGTAACTTGTATCGTGTTCCTCATCAAGAATAATAATCCCAATATCAGAAAGAGGAGCAAAAACTGCTGATCTTGCCCCTACTACTACCTTTGCCTTTCCATTATTAATTCTACGCCACTCATCATACTTTTCCCCAGTTGACAAACCACTATGAATTACAGCAACTTGATTACCAAACCGATTTTTAACTCGATTAACCATCTGGGGGGTTAAAGAAATCTCTGGAACTAACATCAACGCCGTCTCACCTAAATCCAGAGCCTTTTGGATGGATTGAAGATAAACCTCAGTCTTACCTGATCCAGTTACTCCTTCAAGTAGATAGGTCTCATTTCGATGGGTTTCAATGGAACGATCAATTTCACGAACGGCATGTGCTTGATCAACGGTCAACTTTTTTGGTTGATCAATTGTAATATCATGTTTATATGGATCACGATACTTCTCAACCTGAACTTTTTTTATCCAATTCTTCTTTTCAAAACTGCTAATCGCTGAATTGGATATTTTAAGATCATTAACGAGGTGGGTCTGAATAACTGGTTGATCAGTATGGTGCTCTAAAACAGAAAGTAAGTTTAATTGAGAAGTGGCATTCTTACGAAGCTGTTTTTTTGCCTGACCAAAATCACTTAATTGATTTAAAATGGCCGTTTCCGTTTTCTTTTTGGCTTCATTTTGAACTTTGTAAATCACTTGGATTTTATTGTTCTTACGCAACTTAGCAAGTTTTCCCATCTCAGTACTATTAAAATGCTCCGTGTCAAACGGAACCATACTCTGGTCTTTAAACTTATCATTAAGCTCTTGATCGGCAAGATTTCCAGTTGCTTTTACATAGGTTGTATATCTTGCCTTCATCGCATTAGGAAGCATGGTCAAAAGACAACTAATTCGAAAAGAATAAGTTGTATCAGCCAACCACTTAGAAAGTTCAATCATTTCGTCGTTCAACACTGGGCTCAAATCCATGGTACTATCAATCTTTTTGAGTTGATTAAGCTGGTCCGGTTTCTCATCTGTAATATCAACGACAAAACCTTCAACTTTTCTGTTTCCATTCCCAAATGGAACAATGACCCTCATGCCTCGTTTCAGTTGATCTTCTAATCCAGTAGGAATTAAGTAAGAATAGGGTATATTTGTTTGCATGGTCGGAACATCAACAATCACTTTTGCAATTTTCAAATTACCCCTTCTTTCCATTCTTGCATATTACATATTAGCTATAAAAGGTCAACAACGACATCTAACACTTCACTAGCAACTTTTAATTTAGACTCAACTTCTGTCTTTTTGACCAAACCATCCTTTGAGATGATTGAAACCTGATTATCATCACTATTAAAACCAATTAATGAATTGGAAACATCATTTAATACCACTAGGTCTAATTTCTTTTTCATCAACTTTTGCTTAGCATTTTTAAGAGGATCATTGGTCTCGGCCGCAAAACCGACTACCACCTGATTAGGGTTCTTCTGTTGTGCCACTTTTGCAACAATATCATCGTTCTTAATTAGATGGAGATCTAAAGAATCATGGTCTTGATCCTTCTTGATTTTTTGTTTTTCCGCATGAGCAGGTTTAAAATCACTAACTGCAGCAGCCATAATCAAAACCTGATTATCTGAAAATAAGCGTTGTACTTGGTGCTCCAGTTGCTCAGCAGAACTAACTTTGATAACTTTCACACCATCTGGAATCTGGCACTGACTGTTGGCACTTACAAGTGTCACTTTAGCCCCCATTTCTTTAGCAACCTCAGCAATTGCATATCCCATCTTTCCTGATGAATTATTTGATAAGTACCTAACCGGATCAATTGGTTCTCTAGTACCACCAGCAGTTACTAGTACATTAACCCCAGAAAGAGGTTGGTCATCATGATCACTTAATTGACTAACCACAAACTGATAAATTTCTTCTGGTTCAGCAAGTCGACCTAGAGCTGAATATCCTTCGGCTAGTGGACCAACTTGTGGCTCAATAAATTCGATACCATCATCTTTTAATCTTTGAAGATTTCTTTGGGTAGCTGGATTTTTTAGCATGACATCATTCATTGCTGGCGCAAAATACTTGGGGCACTCCATGGCTAACATAGTCGTACTTGCAAAATCATCCGCAATCCCATTTGCTGTTTTAGAAATAAAATCAGCGGTAGCTGGGACAACAATTGCCAAATCGGCCCATTTAGCTAGCCCAATATGATTAATCGTTGTTGAGTCATCAAAATAACTTTGATCATCATAGACATCATTCTTCGATAAAACTTGAAAAGTTAATTTCGAGACAAATCGTTTGGCAAACGGTGTCATTACAACTTTGACACTAGCACCATTCTTTTTTAAAAGTCTCAATAAATAAACTGCCTTATAGGCAGCAACGCTACCAGATACAAATAAGACAATTTGCTTCCCGTTTAACAAAATTATACCCTCCAAAGTATTTCTTATTAATTATACTACACATCCCTTATTATTCATTTAATAAAAAAGGACCCTGTGATGAGGTTCATCACAAAAGTCCTTTCTTACTTAGTTTTTGGAGCGATGGTTAACACGCCAGCAGCAATTTCTTCCAACGCCATTCCAACTGATTTTACTGACTTATAATGGGAAAGCAGTGGTTTAGCACCTTGATCAAGTTCTTCAGCTCTTTTGCTGGCTAACATAACGAGCGAATATCTTGAATCAACGTGTTGCAATAAATCTTCAAGTGGTGGATAAATAAACATTAAACTTCATCTCCTAATTTATTAAGATAATTTGGCATAACGCGGTTTACCTTTAAACGTTCGCTTTTAACAATTGTTTTAATTCGGTCTACCGCATTTGAAACCTTATCATTCACAACTGCATAATCATAGTTTTGCATCATTCGGATTTCCTTAGAAGCTTTTTCAATTCGTTTGTTGATAACTTCAATATCATCAGTCCCACGGCCAACCAAACGATCCCTAAGTGAATCAATGTCAGGTGGAGTTAGGAAAATAAAAACTCCATCGGGGCAGTTGGCACGCACCTGCATGGCACCATTAACTTCAATTTCCAGAAAAACATCTCTTCCTGAATCTAATGTCTCGTTTACGTATTGTAACGGGGTGCCATAATAATTGTCAACATACTTAGCATACTCCAGCATCTTACCATTTTTAATATTCTGTTCAAATTGATCCTTTGAAACAAAGTAATAATCAACCCCGTTAACTTCTCCCTCACGGGGTTTTCTGGTAGTCATCGAGATTGAATACTTGAAATCGACATCAGGCTCATTAAAAAGGGCTTTTCTAACCGTTCCCTTCCCCACTCCACTTGGACCAGAAAGAACAATTAACATTCCTCTTTCACTCACTTAAACCGCTCCTTTTTCGTAACTTCTTTATATATATTATGCAATTTATAAATCAATTAATCAATAAGAGATAAAATGAATGCTATTTAATTTTTTGTCTTTTTTGTTGATTGGCCAAGTTTAAAAGTTCAGAAGCGTGTTCCATGGTTAACTTAGTAACTGTGGTTCCTGCTAACATTCTAGCAAGTTCCTTAACTCGTTGCTCACCTGATAAGGGTTGAACCGAAGTTTCCGTTCGATTATTAGAATCAACATGCTTCGAGATGAAATCATGGTTATCAGCCATGGCGGCAACCTGTGGCAGATGGGTGATACACAAAACCTGGGATTTCTTACCAATTGCACTAATTTTATCTGCAATTGCTTGAGCCACTCTTCCCGAAACACCCGTATCTACCTCGTCAAACACGATTGAAGTTACTCCTTGGACGCGGGAAAAGATCGTTTTAAGAGCTAACATAATTCGAGAAAGTTCACCACCTGAGGCAATTTTGGATAACGGTGCCATGTCCTCACCCGGATTCGTTCGGATGTAAAACTCAACTTCTTCAATTCCATTTCGATTAAAAGTATCTTTAGGTAAATTGGAAAAACGAACTTCGAACTGCGTTTTATCCATGTACAAATCAGCTAATTGTTGATGAATTTCAGCAGTTAACTTTTCGGCTTGCTGATGTCTAATATCACTTAACCTTTTCCCAAGTTTATTTAATTCTTTGACGGAAGCATTGAAGCGTTCTTCTAAATTATTGCCACTCTTTTCATCCGTCTCCATATCAGTTAATTCACCAGAGATTTTATCGTAATACTTTAAAATCTGTTTAATCGAATCACCGTATTTTCGTTTTAACTCAAAAATAGTATTTAAGCGTTGCTCAACTTCGTTCAATCTGTCAGGGTCAAACTCCAAATTATCCATCTGATTACTAATCTCTCCAGAAGCATCTTGCAGCGTATAATAAGCATTTTTAACATTCTCAGAAATTGACTTAAACTCATCATCTAACCGTTCTAAATCTTCAAGAGCATTCATGGCATCCCCGATCATATCAATCGGACTAATACTTTCATCACCATTAATATCATTAAAACTTCTTCCTAGACTATCGCTAATGGCTTGAAAATTATTTAAACGATCCCTTTCGGCTATCAGATCTTCTTCTTCGCCATCCGTTAAATCAGCCGTTTCAATTTCATTTACCTGGTACTTAAGCATATCAATGCGTTGAGCCCATTCTTTTTCATTTTTATTTTTATTATTTAATTCTTTCTTTAATTTAAGGTATTTTTCATATTGTTCCTGATAAAGCTTAAGCGTAGGTTTGAGGCTGTCGCGAGCAAATTCATCAAGTAATCCAATGTGCTTATCAGGTTGCATCAGCGCTTGATGTTCATTTTGTCCATAAATATCAACCAAAGTTTCGCCAACTTTTTTTAGCGTATTTGTATTCACCAATATACCATTGATGCGACATACGTTGCGGCCATTACGATATAATTCACGCTGTAAAATTACCGTATCATCATCATGTTCGATCCCAAATTTATCCAACACATGAGCAGTAAGACCATCTTTAGGAATAGCAAACATTCCCTGTAAAATTGATTTGTTCGCACCCTTTCTAATAAAGTGAGACGATCCCCTACCACCAGCAAGTAGACCAACGGCATCAATAATAATCGACTTTCCTGCACCAGTTTCTCCTGACAGAACTGTCATCCCTGAGTAAAAATTAACTTCCAATTGATCAATAATCGCAAAGTCTTTGATTGAAATTTCCTGTAACAACTTCTCACCTTCTTAATTATTTAAACTTTTATAAGCCCGATCCATGACACCATCAACTGCAACATCGTTTCCTACTTCAGGGTCATCAGATGACTTTAGATAAATCAAGAATTCGATATTCCCTTCACCACCCTTGATGGGAGAAAAATCAAGTCCTAAAACAGAAAAACCAGCCTCAGTCGCAAACTGAATGACGTTATTAATCACCTGTTTATGCACGTTTTTGTCCCTTACAATGCCATGCTTACCAACGTTTCCACGACCAGCCTCAAACTGGGGTTTTATTAATGCCACTACTTCCCCATTTTTAGCTAAAATTGATTTTAAGGGCTTTAAAATTAATTTAAGAGAAATAAAAGAAACGTCAATTGAGGCGAAACTAGGTTCTCCACAAGTAAAATCTTCTGGTTTACTGTACCGAAAATTAGTATTCTCCATTACAACAACACGAGGGTCATTTCTAAGCTTCCAAACTAATTGGTTTGTCCCAACATCTAAGGCGTAACTCAATTTAGCTCCATTTTGTAACATTACATCCGTAAACCCCCCGGTGGAGGATCCGATGTCCAAAACGATTCTATCACGAACACTAATATTAAAACTTTTGAGTGCTTTTGCTAATTTTAATCCACCCCGACTGACAAAGGGAAGTGCATTTCCCTTTAAATGCAGCTTAGTTTCAACTGGAATCTTCACCCCAGGCTTATCCATGCGTTGTTCATTTTTTCCAAGTACTTCACCAGCCATGACGGCTCTTTTTGCCCTTTCGCGTGTGTCAAACAATCCTTGCTTGACAAGTAAGACATCAACCCGCTCTTTATCCTTTGCCATTATAACCTCACTTTTTCACCACAAAATAAGATAAAAATGAATCTAACAAATCGGGTGAAAATTCATCCGGCAACTTACTTAATGCCTCTTGACTTTTACTAACAGTCTCATCTAATTTTTGAATTGCTCCATTAATTCCCAACAAATTTACATACGTATTTTTATCAACATCATCCTGATTTTCAAGGTTAGGAGCATCTTTAATATCATCAAATATTTGAAATGCTAGCCCAAAATTCCAAGCAAACGCAGATAAACATTTCCGACTTGCTTGATCAGCATCAGCAATGGTCGCTCCTGCTATAACACAATAATGAAACAGCTCACCGGTTTTGTTTCTATGTAAATGCATTAATTCATCCAGATTCAAATGTTGGTTATCTGAACTAACATCTACAGTTTGACCAGCTACCATTCCGTCTGGACCAGCAGCATGGGACAATAACTGAATCAATTGAACTTTTTTTACAGCTGACAAATCAGCTCTTGAAAGCCAGTTAAACGCTAACGTCAACAATCCGTCTCCAGCTAAAGTTGCAATATCAGCGCCAAATTTTTTATGATTGGAAAGTTGACCACGACGATAATCATCATTGTCCATAGCTGGTAGATCATCATGAATTAAAGAATAGGTATGAACTAACTCAACCGCAGAACTGGTTTTAATGGTGGACTCGTCAACTTCGTAATTCAAAGTTTTTAGGGTGGCTAACGTCAATAATGGTCGTAACCGTTTTCCACCAGCCATCAAAGAATATTTCATTGCATCTACAATTAATTTTATCGAGCTCGACTTATCAATGTTTGTTTCTAAAGTTTGATCGATTTTCGGAATATATTCAGCTTTAAATTCTGAAAGAGTTTGTTTATTGGGTGTCATCACTGTCTCCACCTTGTTGATCACGATCAAATGGGATTTCATTATCACTGTCATCCATCATTTTAGTAAGCGTTTTTTGTGCATTTGAAAGTGTCTTTTGCATTTCGTTACTTAACTCAACTCCATCTTTAAATTCTGAAAGGGCTTTTTCTAAAGGTACGTCCCCCTGTTCAAGTTGATTAACAATTTCTTCTAATTTATCCATATTTTCTTCAAAAGTTGGTTTTTTATCTGCCATTATTTACTGTCTCCTTTAAGTCCAACATGATCAACGGTTGCACTAGCACTTCCGTCACTGAACTGAATACGAATGTGTTCATCCTTTTTTAAATCCTTAGCCGACTTAACTAATTTATCATGATCGTTTGTAACCATCCCATATCCAGAACTCATTAAACGTAGCGGGCTGAGATGGTCGAGTGCACTGACGTTTGAATTTAACTGAGTCCGTTTTGTTTTCAAAATCACTTGAACGGACTTTTTCATCGATTCAAGATAATAATTAACCTGTTTTTGGTTTGCATTGATGCTATGAACCGGTGAGTTTAATTTTAGTTGTTCTAAATAAGCTTGAAGTTGATTATGGTAATGATTTAGTAAATCTTTCATGTTAGTACCCAGTTTGGTATTTAAAGTATCTAATTGCTGGACATAGGATTCATAAAGACGTTCGGGCTGGTTAAAAACGTAAGAATTCATTACTTTATCGTATTGTGACCTCGAACGGGCCAAAATGTTATCCATGGCGTTATAAATCCTAGTCTGTTTAGTCTTTAAATCAAGAATTACATCACTAAGCACAGGAACTGCCAACTCAGCAGCTGCGGTCGGGGTTGCTGCCCGTTTGTCAGAAACTAAATCAGCAATCGTTGTATCAGTTTCATGTCCAACTGATGAAATCACTGGAATTTTACTATTATAAATAGCTCTTGCGACAATTTCTTCATTAAATGGCCATAAATCTTCAATAGAACCACCACCACGACCAATAATAAGAGTATCAAATCCACCAATTTCGTTGACTCGGTTAATTTGATGAGCGATCTCACTCGCTGCATTCTCACCCTGAACAGCTGCTGGAAACAGGACAATTTGAGCAATCGGGAATCTCCGTCTAACGGTGGTGATAATGTCCTTAATAACTGCACCACTTTGAGACGTAACTACGGCAATTCTCTTAGGATACATTGGAAGAGGTTTTTTATGAATTTCCTCAAACAAGCCCTCTTTGGCAAGTTTATTTTTTAACTGTTCGTAGGCTTCATAAAGTTGACCTACTCCATCCGGTTCCATGTGATCAATATAAAACTGATACATTCCGGTTTTTTCATACACGGAAACATGTCCAGTAACAAGGACTTTCATTCCCTCCTCTGGCATGAATTTAATCTTAGAGAAGGCCGATTTAAACATGGTAACGTTAATTTTTGAGTTATCATCCTTTAAACTAAAATATTGATGAGTTGGTCGCAAGCGAAAATTGGAGATTTCACCGGTAAGATAAACTCGTCCTAGGTATGGATCAACGTCAAATTTCTTTTTGATATACTGTGTCAAAGCTGATACAGTTAAATATTTACTTGCCACTCTTTTTGCTCCATTCACACATATCAACCGTTTGTTGCATCAAGGTTGCGATTGTCATTGGTCCTACGCCACCCGGCACCGGAGTGATATATTCGATATTGTCACTTTTTGATTTGTATTCGACGTCGCCAGCCAATTTACCATTCTCATCCATATTTTGACCAACGTCAATAACAACGGCACCTGGTTTAAAATCATCATCATTTAATATAGCATACTTGCCGACCGCTGAAATAACTACATCAGCTTGCTTCGTGTACTTTGAAACATCATCAGTGTGACTATGAACGTCAATCACAGTTGCATCGGCGTTAATCATCAAAGCTAACATTGGCTTTCCAACAATTGAACTACGGCCAACAATCACAACGTTTTTACCATCTAAGTCAATATGGTACTCCGATAGTAAAGTCATAATGCCCTTCGGAGTACATGCAACCGGGTAATTCTCCTTAAGATTAAGAAATAACTTGCCGACATTAACGGGATGAAAACCATCCACATCTTTTGTAGGATCAATTGCCTCAATCACTTTGTCTTCGTTAATATGATCAGGAAGTGGCGATTGAACTAAGATTCCATTGATTTCAGGGTTCTCATTCAAACTTCTCACAATTTGGATCAATTCGTCTTGCGTGGTTGATTCAGGTAAAGCTTTCTTAACGGAATAGATGCCTAACTCTGTTGCCTTTTTTTCTTTGCTTCGAACATATCTTTGACTTGCCTGGTCATTTCCAACGATTACTACCGCTAATCCTGGAGTAATTCCAGCTTGTTTTAGTTTAAAAACTCGCTTTTTTGTTTTTAAGTTCAGGTCTTTTGCAACCTTTCTGCCATCAATTATGCTAACCACGAAAACATCTCCCGATACATTATTATTAGTACAATTCTAGCATATTATTTTTGTTCTAGCTAAATGTAAAAAAATAAGAACCCATAACGGGTTCCTATTTTTCAATCGCACTATCTAAAACGCCATTAATAAAGTTTCGTGACTTATCATCACAAAACTTTTTAGCTAATTCTAAAGCTTCATTAATGGCAACCTTATTTGGCGTTGCTTCTTCATACTTAATTTCATACAGCGCAATTCTTAAGATAATTAGGTCAGCTTTACTAATTCGATCAATCGACCATTTATTCGCTAAGTGATCCGTAATGATCTTATCAAGTTCACTCTTATGCTCTCTTACCCCATTAACGATTTCCAAGTAATATTCTGGTGCCCTTACATCTTCATTAGTAAGATAATCAAAAAATTCACTTGGTTCAACAGCATCATTACTTTCCATCGCAAATAAGGTTTGAAAAGCTAACTCTCTAATTTGATGTCGACTTATTTTCACTTTTTATCCTCATTATCGAATAATTTATCAGTATCAACTTTACCAGTACTCTTTGGAGGAATCATTCCCTCAACGTGAACATTTACGGAACCGATACGAAGGTCAGTCATAAACAACAACTGTTGTTTTACTTGATTTTGAATCTCTAAAGCAACCTTAGGAACCGAAACCCCGTAATTTAGGTATACAAAAATATCAACATTCAATTTGCCATTCTCAATTGCTAATCTGATGCCCTTACCGCGCTCTTTTCTTCCAAATAATTCGTTAACACTGGAAGAAAAACTACCACGCATCCGGTTAACTCCTTCAACTTGCACGGCCGCAATTCCAGCAATGACCTCAATCACACGAGGTGCAATTTTAATCGACCCTAGGTCTGATTTCTTATTGTCGAGTGTAATGAAACTTTCGTCTGCTGCCATAATATAACCCCCAATTGGCTAAACAATCAGATCATTCTGACCATTATGCCCGAGAAATGTAAGTACCGTCATCAGTATTGATCACTAACTTATCACCCTTATTTACAAAGAATGGAACTTGAAGCGTTAAACCAGTGGTCATAGTAGCGGGTTTAGAACCACCGGAAGCAGTATCACCTTTAATCCCAGGTTCAGTATCCGCTACTTCAAGTGTGACCGTCTTAGGCACTTCAACTCCCAAAGTTTCACCGCCGTACTGAATAACTTGAACTTCCATATTCTCTTGTAAGTAGTTCATTTCTTCTTTAACTTGCTCTCTTGGAATCGTTAGTTGTTCATAATTATCCATGTCCATAAAGACAAGGCCACTACCATCATCGTAGAGGTATTGCATCTTTTTGGTTTCAATGTTAGCTTTTTCAACTTTAGCACTAGCTCTGAAAGTCTTTTCCTGAACGGCTCCCGTCCTTAAATTCTTTAACTTAGTACGAACAAATGCTCCACCCTTACCGGGCTTTACGTGTTGAAAACTAACAATCTTCCAGATGTTATTGTCAGCTTGAATGGTCATACCATTTTTTACTTTTACAATTGAAATTGACATTTTCATGCCTCCCACATATTTATGTTCCTATCATATCAATATCGATCACGTAAAAGCAAGTTACGATATTGATAAAAAAAGAGACCCCTGCATTAACGCTAGGCCTCTTTGGATTTACTTAGTTGCTACTTCTGCTTCAGGGTAAACAGAAACTTGACGTTTGTCACGACCTAAACGTTCGAAACGAACAATCCCATCAACTAAAGCAAATAATGTGTCATCTCCACCACGTTTAACGTTCTTACCTGGATAGATATGAGTTCCACGTTGACGGTATAAAATTGTACCAGTTGTTACTGATGAGCCATCAGCAGCTTTAGTCCCTAAACGACGTCCAGCTGAGTCACGACCGTTAGATGATGAACCACCGGTTTTATGGTGAGAGAAAAATTGTAGATTCATTTTTAACATGCGTTTACACCTCCAAATTAAAAGTGTTATTTTACTTCAACGTAATTCGAATACTGTTTTGAAATATCCATAAGTCCATTCATAAAGCTTTTAAGTAACGTTTGGACCTTAACATCATTCAAATGTTCAACCGGAATCTTAACTTGGAGATATCCTCCATTTTTTTCATCCTGTTCTACATATGGATCAATGTCACAAACGGTAATTAACCCGTTCACAGAAGAAATTGCTAACGCTGATACTGCTGCACAGACGATATCATGCCCATACTCACCAGAATCAGCGTGGCCAGTCACTTTAAATCCAGTTATTAAATTATGATTTAAATCAAATGTAGCTTTAATCATACGACTTAAGCGTTAATCTTGTTGATAGTAACCTTAGTATAAGGTTGTCTATGACCCTTCTTTGATTGAGCACCCTTTTTAGGTTTGTATCTAAAGATACGGATCTTCTTACCCTTACCTTGCTTATCAACTTTTCCTTCGACTGAAGCACCATCGACTAATGGTGAACCAACCTTAGGGGTTTTGCCACTAACAAAGACAACATCATCAAAAGTAACCTTGTCACCTTCGTTAGCATCAAGTTTTTCAACAAAGATGGCTTCACCTTCAGAAACTTTGTATTGCTTGCCACCTGTTTCAATAATTGCGTACATGTAGTGCACCTCCTTATAATTTGCTTAGACTCGCCAGTATTAAGTGCCCACTGGGCTTTAAAACTCAAACTGAGCGGTTGTAGCTGTGGAAGTCCACAATTACAACATCATAAGTATATAAAAATTAATGTTATAAGTCAAATAAAAAAAGGACACGCCAGATATTAAGCGTGTGCCCTTTTTTCGAGATGTCGCAGGAGCGATTCGAACGCTCGACCTACGGTTTAGAAGACCGTTGCTCTATCCAGCTGAGCTACTGCGACATAAACTCAAACAACAAGAATAATTATATTGAATATCGAACTATAAGTCAATGGTTTTTAGTACATTGCTTGATTTAATGATCATTTAAAACCAGCTTTAAATCATCTTGCAGTAGACTATTAAATCTATCGATGATTGTATCTGGGCTAAAGCCTAAATCAACAATGCCGAACTTTAAGAATAAAGTCCAAGCGTGCTTATATCCAATCTTGCTTTTCTCATAATAACTTTTTAGTAACATATTCAGCATCGACAAATACAAAGAATTAAGGTCGTCAGTTTTTTTCATTCCTAATAACTTATTTAACATCTCGTCATCTACAGTAATCACATCCACCCAACTTTGTAGGTTAGCAATTAGCAAAAAATCCCTGAGAGTCCTAATGTAACTTTCGAGCTGGTTGTCACGATTGTTCTCGGAACTAGTGATGTCTGTTTGAAGCATCCCAGAATTTTTAGCCAATTCAGAAAAGTGAATGTCTAACGAAACGTAAGAACTTGAAACATGAGTTCCGGGTTTCCAGATTGTTTGATTTTTAGCATCTAATTGCCGATATAAGTTGACTGTATCAGAAACCATTTTGTTAATATCCATCATTATTTTGCCACTCCTTAATTTGCTGTTCAATTTGAGTAATTTCTTCAGGATGTTGAACTAAATCATACCAAGTAACGTCCATCTTGTTTCTAAACCACGTTAGTTGTCTCTTAGCGTAGTGTCTTGAGTCTTGCTTAACATCTTCTACTACTTGATCCAAACTTTCGTTACCCTTGAAATATGAGATGAATTCGCGGTACCCAATTCCCTTACTAGCAGGAATTTTACTCCCCCCATTTTCAAAAAGCCATTTATTTTCTTTAATTAACCCGTTTTCCATCATCTGGTCTACTCGTTGATTAATCCGCTGGTATAGGACATCACGACGCGTATTAAGTCCCACAATCAATTCATCATACTGCTGTCCCTGATTATTCTGCTTGGAAATTGGCTTTCCACTAACAAGGTATACTTCGAGAGCCCGTAAAATGCGTCGTGTGTTTTGCATAGGTGTCTTTGATGCCGTTACAGGATCAACCTGATTTAATTTATCCCACATTTTCATTGGACCAAATTCGTTAAGTTCATTAATCAATGTTGCTCTAATTTCAGGATCATTCTTACTTCCTAAATTTAATCCCCTTAAGAGTGAATTAAGATAAAATCCAGTGCCACCAACAATAATTGGAAGATGCCCTCGATTCGTAATTTCCTTAATTAATTTTTCAGCAGCTTCAACAAAATCAACCACCGAATATTGTTCGTCAACATCAATGATGTTTATTAAATAATGAGGAATTCCCTGTTGCTCCGTTCGAGAAATCTTGGCAGTACCAATATCTAGATGACGGTAAACCTGCATTGAGTCGCCAGAAATAATTTCTCCATTAAACTGTTTTGCAATTTTAATTGATAAGTCCGTTTTTCCAACAGCCGTTGGACCAACAATTGCTAATAATTTGTTCATAAATTCACCTAATTAATGATGTTCTATACTGGATATATTAGCGCAAATAACGCATAATGGACAAGTAGATAATAAAAAAGGAGGCAATGACTATGAGTAAATTTACACAAGGATTTACTACAGGAGTTGCAGCATGTATTGGAATCGCTGCAGGGGTTTGGCTTTCATTCAAGAAAACGGTGGTTCAACCAATGGAGGAACAAGAGTCCAAAATTAATGAAAACCGTAAAAGAGCAAACAGAAAAAGTCATTCAGCTCATTTAAGTTAATTATTAATAATAAAAAGAGAACTCGATCGAGTTCTCTTTTTAGTTAACCCTTTTTAATTTTGCCATCCCATCGCTGGTAACCCTCGTTAAGAATTGAAATATTTTTAAAACCCTTTTTGTGAAGGAATTTGGCAGCTTTCATACTCAAAGTCTTATTCTGATCGTACAAATAAACTGGTAGATCTGGTCTCAGTTCTTGATAAAAACTTCGAAAAGTTGAATATGGCATGTTTCTTGAACCAAGAATATGACCATCATTAAAAGCTTTACTTTCACGTAAGTCAATAACTTGCGATTTGCGAATCCCACTTTGAAATTCATCTTCATTTAAAAACTTACAATAGCGTTTGGCCATTAAAATAGTAAATTCATGGTATAACCACCAAATTAACAGAACCACTCCTAGAGTGATCAGGAAATAAAGAACTGAAACTATCACACTACTCAATTAAAATCTCTCCAATACTTTTATCTAAATTGTAATGCTAACGAAGCTGCACCAATTACCCCAGCATCATTACCCAACTGAGCTAATTTAACTTTAGTTGAATCTCTAATTGATGGAAAGGCATTTTCCTGGAAATATCTAGTAGTTGGTTGAAGCAAAGTGTTTCCAGCATTCGAAACTCCACCACCAATAATGATACTTGCTGGGTTCAAAGTATTTCCAATATCAGATAAGGCTAGTCCAAGGTAAAAACAAATCTTATCCACAACCTGATTAGCAAAAATGTCGCCATTATCTGCTAGGTAAAAAACCATTTTTGAAGTGATTTTTTCATCAGTATTTTCGAGATCTTTTAACCGTGAATGTCCCTTAAAATCTTTAGACATATCCTTAGCTACGTGAACAATTCCAGTTGCTGAAGCGTACTGTTCTAAGCAACCCCTTTTGCCACAGGTACAAAGATAACCATTTGGTTGAACAGCAATGTGTCCAACTTCACCTGCTCCACCATTAACACCATGAAGGAGTTTACCGTTAGCAATGACTCCACCACCAACTCCAGTTCCTAACGTAACAAAGACTACGTCGTCTTCAGTACTGCCTGCACCCTTCCAGTATTCACCTAAGGAAGCCACATTGGCATCATTGTCTAATTGAAATGGTAATCCAACCCCATTCTGAATCAATTCTCGAACTGGTTGTTCATCTTTCCAGTTAAGGTTAAAAGCTTCGGAAACTGTCCCCTTTTCACGGTTTACAGTTCCTGGTGTTCCCATTCCAATTCCAACAAAATCATTAATGGTTTTGTCAGAATCCTCGATATGTTTGTTGATTGACTTAACAATATTCTCAACGATGTGAGCGCCCTTATCACTAGTATCAGTGAGTACTCTCCATTTATCAAGAACCTCACCATTTTCGTCCAAAAAAGCCATTTTAGTAGTGGTACCACCTAAGTCAATTCCAATCAAATTCTTTGCCATTCTATAGACCTCCCGTCTCATTTTTAGATTTTAAGTTTTTTTCTTCAATCCTGTGTTCACGTGTTAATACTAGTTTTGCGGATGTAAACTCTCGATCACTAACTACATGAGCATCATGAAGATGGTCGAGTTCTAAGGCCATTACTTCAATATCCCAAAGTCGTTTACCGACATATACATATATTCCAAATTTTTTTAACAGTTGTTGAACATCATATAGAGTTGTCATTTTAATCATCATCCTAAATTAACTATGTACAACGTGTCAACGAACAGAACCTAAATAGTACATTATTATTATACCAATAATTAAAGCGGTTGCATAAAATAATCTCATAATTTTATTTAAATTGATATTGTGCTTTAATCCTACAACAAAACTAATCAGGTAACCACCAATGAATCCGCCAATATGACCAAAAATATCAATACCAGGCGTAAAGATATCAAATACAAGGTTAATTACCACAAAAAGAATAAACGTCTTTGCAGTACTTCTGACAAATGAATCACCACGATACTGAAAAGCAATCATTAAAAAGGCACCGAATAATCCAAAAATAGCGGTACTGGATCCTGCTGAAATTCCACTTCCAAACGCGAAGCTCATTAAATTTCCACAAAATCCTGCAACCATAAAAATGACAAAATATCTTAAATGACCAACGATTGGTTCAATTAATTTCCCCAAATAATATAAAGTGATTCCATTAATTAAAATATGTTGAAAACCAATATGAACAAAAATGGGAGTAATTAGGCGCCACCACTGACCATCTTTTACTAAGGGGTTATATTGCGCACCAAACTTTAGTAGATTAACGGTGTTCTCTGAGCCACCACTTAAAGTCATCATTAAATATACAACTACCATGATGAACAGTAATAAGTACGTTACCCAGGGATAATTATTGACTCTTTTAAGTTTTTGTTTGATCATCTTAAATCCTCTAAAAAATAATCCGATCCAATCTAACGTCAAATGGATCTGGCTTCCAATTTAACTCAGAAACGATTTGTGATTTTTGGGCCAGTGAAACCTTATAGCCGTCAAATCGAGATAAATAACGATCATAAAATCCCGCACCATAACCAATTCTCTGATTACTATCAGTATTAAAAGCAACTCCTGGAACCACCATCAAATCAATCAAATTACTGATGATCGTCTTTCCATTAACGGGCTCCCAGATCCCAAACTTAGTCTTTTGAAACTTTAAAGTATGGCTAAGCTCAACAAACTCCATCTGATGCTTAGGAAGTGTATGAGGAACCACCACCTTTTTCCCATCATTTAAAGCCGCAAAAATTATGGGAGCTGTAGGAATCTCAATGGCTGTATTCATGGTTGTGGCAACCACCTTGGCGTTCTGCCATTCTTGAAGGTCAAAGAGCGCTTCATACAACCCATAAAAGAATTGATCCGATGGCTTAGCATTTTTCATTCTTTTTAAAACCAATTCTCTAACTTTATTTTTATTCATTTACATCACCTATTAATTTTATAATAAAAAAGATTTTGGGTAAAAACCCAAAATCTTATTTTGTTTCGCGATGTAAAGTAACTTTTCTATCACGTGGGCAATACTTTTCTAATTCTAAGCGATCGGGATTATTTCTACGACTCTTAGTTGATAAGTAATTGCGTTCGTGGCATTCAGTACATTCCAAAGTGATATGAACACGCATGTCAAATACCTCCAAACATATTCGTTTTTTATAACTAATTCAACAATCATAATATTAACATCTTTAGCACTATATATCCAGTCTCATTTAAAGAACGTTAAGTAATTTTACTTAACAGTATTTTATGGCTTATTCTGAACATCATCCCAGTATGCTTGATAAATTTGTTTAGCAAGATTCAAGTTATTACTTTCAGCGTCAACCGGAAGATTAGGAATGGCTAATGCGACCACTACCTGTGGATCCTTTGATGGTGCATAGGAGGCCAAACTCAGAGTAACAGTTGGTTTACCATTGTAAAATGTTTGGGCAGTACCCGTCTTAGCAGATACTTCGGGAGATAGAATTGACAAATCTCCACCGGTTTTATATTTATTGGTACCATGAACTACTTGATACAATCCCTGTGTAACAACGTTTCGTTCTTGTTGTGTCATTGGAATTTCATTTAACACCGTTGGCATCGTCGTATTTTGAACAGCTCCAAGTTGTCCGTTCTTGGTATTGGTTGATCTTACATTTTGAACCACATGTGGCTTCAAACGATATCCGCCATTAGCAATGGTGGACATGTATTGGGCTAATTGAATCGTAGTGTACGAATCATAGTTACCAAATGATTCATCCAAAGATTTCCCAATATTAGCAAACGTTGATGGTCCTTGAATGCCGGCAGTTTCACCCGGTAGATCAATCCCAGTTTTAACACCTAAACCAAATTGATTGAAGTAGTTTCGTTCGATGTTAAAAATGTTGGGACTCATGTTAAGTGATCCTCCTGCTTTATACCTGAAGCCCCCTTCTTTCATAGCAAGTTGCATCATGTAAGAGTTAGAGGAAACCTCTAGAGCACCCTGGGCGTTAACCGGCATGTTGGCCTCACCATTTTTGTTAAACCAAGAACTCTTCTTAGCTCCACCAATATCAATTGGCATATCTTCCATTGTACTGTTATTCGGTGTAATAACCTTATCCATTAGGGCACCTGAAACCATTGCACCCTTAACAACCGATCCCATTACAATGGCACTGTTGATGGTTCCTAATTCGTTTGGTGTAACTTTACCAGTCTTAGGATCACGGTTAACACCAGCCATTCCAATTACCGCACCGGTCTTTGGGTTCATAACAACGGCATAAGCCCCCGTTGAATCACCAACGCCCCCAGACTCTGCACCTTTAACTAAATCTTGGAGTTTATTTTGAAACTTAGAGTTAATGGACAACTGAAGATTCTGGCCCCGTTGGCCTGGATACTTCTTAACTTCTTTAACAATCTTGTTATCCCCTCCAACTTTAACCTCGGTCTGAGACTTAGAGCCACGTAAAATTGGTTCATATTGTTGTTCCAAATTACTTTGTCCAACTGAATCATTTCTTGAATACCCTTCAGCTAAAAGTTCATTAACCCGATCAGAAGGTAACCCAGTTTTACTAGATGAAACATTTCCAACAATACTTTGAATCTCGTTTCCAGATGGATAATCACGAGACCAACTTGTTCCAACCTGAACTCCAGGCATTTCAGAAGCATGTTCACCAACTTCAGCAATTTCTTTGTTACTTACACCATCCGTTTTAATGTTGGTAGTTGATAATTGATAAGCCCCACTCATTTCCGTAAAAATAGCAGCTGCGTTCTTCATTTGAGGAGTAACCTTTACAATTTTCCCATTTTGGATCATATCTAAAGCTTTATTATAAGCTGCTTGTGGCGCTAACTTTGTTCCATTAGGAACTTCCTTAGTAGCGTTTGTAAGGTTAGTCTTATCGGCCAAGTAGTATTCACCAATCTGCTTTTTAGTAAGCTCTTTAGTTGGGAGGGTGATGTAACTCCCAAGTTTATTGGCATCATTATAAATCTCCTGGGGCATTACGCTTAATCCTTTAGTATAGGTGATGGCCCGATGAGTTTTGTTACCAACTAAAACTTTCCCGGTTGAGTCATAGATCATCCCACGCGGAACATTACCATACTTAACTGAATTATCGCTCTGATTAACATCAGATTTATAAACTGATCCTTGAAAAATCTGCATGTATGCTAGTCGAAATACTAAAACTGCAAACAATATTCCAACAATTGCGAAGATAAAATTCAGTCGAAATGGAATTTTGGAATTACCGTTTCGTCGGCTTGAATCCCGACTCCTTCTTCTAAATAACCGATCAAAAAAGTTTCTCACGATGCTAACGCTCCTTAACTAATTAATAACTCGAATTCATCATTTATAGCGTTTTTCTTAATTTATATATGATACTCTATTTATTAGAAAAACGGCAAACCTAGTCTTATTATAATTCATTACTTTATAAATTAATGAGGTAATTAAATGTTTAACCAAAAAATAAAAAAGAGCCTATCTAAAAACTTCGCATTAATCCTAAGCTTTTTAATACCACTAGTTATTATGGCATTATACGCAGCATATCGCAATATGGCACCCTTCGGAAATAATACGATTCTAACGGTTGATTTAGGACAACAGTACATTGATTTTTTTGCATATTTTAGAAGAGCCATCTTGCACCATCCTTCATCAATTCTTTATTCGTTTTCTAACGGACTAGGGAATGAAATGATCGGGACTTGGGCTTACTATCTAATGAGTCCATTAAACCTTATCTTACTCTTTTTTAATAACGCATCCCTCCCATCAGGGATTCTCATCCTATTACTTTTAAAGATTGGCTTATCTGGTTTGACCTTTACCATTCTAGTTCGCAAACTTCATCTTACTAATTCTTCACTGATACTGTCATCATTTGCAACTGCATATGCATTAAATGGTTGGATGATTGCAAATAACCTAAATATCATTTGGCTCGATGCCATGATTTTACTTCCTTTAATTGTGCTTGGTTTAGTTAAACTCTTAAAAAACAACCAAAAACTACTTTTCATTACATCATATACCGCTATGTTGATCATTAACTATTATATGGCATACATGATTACGATTTTTATCGTAGCACTAACTATCTACTATTTAGCCATCCATGTTTCAAATATCAAAGATATGTTTGTTGGATTTTTGCGACTAGTCGCAAATGGATTAATTTCGGTGGGATTAGCTGCTTTCATTCTTCTGCCAACCATTTATTCACTGATTAACTCCAAGGGCCAGGGATTTTCTGATAAATTGAACTTTAAATTTGAATATCCAATGCTTGACTTAGTAACTAAATTTGCTCCTGGTGCTTTTAATTTTGACCAAATGCCCAAGGGCTTACCAAACCTTTTTATTTCAGAAACGATTTTGGTACTATTTTTGTTCTTTTTTGTTAATAAAACCCTTTCCAAAAGAACTCGAGTTTTAACTTTGGTAATGACCATCTTTTTACTGCTTTCAACGTGTTTTCAGCCTCTCGACTTATTTTGGCACGCATTTCAGTTTCCAATCTGGTACCCCTACCGCTTTTCGTTTGTAATATGTTTCTGGTTCATCATGGTCGCGCTAGTTAGCTTATCTCACATTCGGGCAATTAGTTTTAAGCAAATTGGAACGTGGCTCATAATTTTATTGCTTGCGCTAATGGTCGCTTATACCATCATTAGAATGCCTCAATATAACTACCTTAAATGGTTCACAATCGTGATTGAAGGACTTCTGATTTTAGCCGCCATCATCGTTTTTTTAACCCACTTCCGGAATGAAAAATGGTTTAATTTGGGTGTTTTTTCACTAATTGTCTTTGGCATTACCATTAATCTTATTCTCTCTTTAAACAACATCTCATACTTAAGTAACTCAGAATACCGTGGTTACGTAAATAAATTAGATCATGTCACAACTTACCTGAAACATCATTCTTTAGATGGCCCATATCGAATCAGCAAGGACTTTTCCCGAACTAAAAACGACCCCTTTAACTTTAATTTTTATGGTGCTTCCTTATTTTCATCCGTCATGAATCCTAAAATGTCTGATCTAATTGGGAAGATTGGTCAGCCAAATGGCGATGGCGTAATCGAATATTCCAGTGGAACCATGGTTTCAGATGCACTGCTCTCAATGAAATACCATCTGGCTCGTCCCTACACCGCTTCAGTTGACGTTCCCGGTATTAGAGAATTTCCAGAACGATATGACCAAAACTCATACAAAAACATGGGATCATCTGAGGGATTCTCAGTATACGAAAACCAGTATGCGTTACCAATGATGTTTAGAGCCAGTAACCAATCAATCCACAAAAATGCTGCCAGTCCAGATCCCATTCAATACCAAGCACAATTATGGTCAAATCTAACGGGGGACAACCAAGTCCAAAGTCACCTCTTTTCGAGCAGTAACTTCAATCACGTCAGATATAACAACGTAACCAAACACAATCAACTTACTGGCACCATCTTCAACAAAGTCAACGTCTTACAGCCGGCCTCTCTTGATCTCACGTTTAAGCCAAAAACTAATGACTCTTACTACTTAACGATGGGAACAGCGTTAAATAACGGTAACTGTGATTTATCAGTTGATGGTAACCAACTGTCACTTAGTCCTGAATCTAATTCGATTAAGATCATTAACATTGCCAATAACGCAAAAAACAAAAAGATTAAAGTAAAAATCAGCTTGAAAAAGTCATCACTTTGGTTAGAAAACTTTACTTTATACCAGCTAAATAATTCTTTATTTAAACAAACCGATCGAAAACTTCAATCGGGAACCAAAAAAATATCCAGCCCAAACGCACGAACGGTAAAGGCTGATATAAAGACAAACGGTTCTAATTCAGTAATTACTTCAAGCATCCCGTACTCGAAAGGTTGGAGTGCCCAAATAAACGGAAAGAAACATTCAATCACGAAATGGGATCATTACTTCATTGCACTTAAAACTGGAAAAGGAATGAAGCACATTCAGCTTTCATATTGGCCACCATTCTTAAATATGGGAATAATCATTAGTGCTTTGACACTTCTCACCTTAATTTTAAGAAGTTGGTTTAAAAAAAGATATAATAAATAGGACAATCGTCTCAAGTGACGATTGCCCTATTTTAAATTAAAATTATTATTTAACTGATAATATCTTGACATGCATTACGCCAGCAGGAATATCAATATCAACGTTTTCCCCTACTTTATGGCCAAGCAAAGCCTGTGCAATTGGAGAATCATTCGAGATTTTTCCACTCATCGGGTCAGCTTCAGCAGCTCCGACAATTGTAAATGTCTCTGGCTCTTCATCAGGTAGTTCCTTAAACTGAATTTCTTTTCCAACGGTCACTTCATCTTCGTCGGTCTCTTCTTTATCAACCACTTGAGCGTATTGTAACATGTGCTCTACCGTAGCAATTCTACTCTCTAACATACTTTGTTCGTTTTTGGCAGATTCGTATTCAGAGTTTTCAGATAAATCGCCGTAACTTCTAGCGACTTTGATTCGATCAACAATCTTTGGTCTTTGATTGACCTTTAAATCTTTTAATTCAGTTTCGAGCTTTTCTTTCCCCTCTTCAGTCATCGGGTACATTTCATCTTCAGCCATTCTTACACCTCACTATTTTATTCAAAATTAAAATACCATTTAAATTAAAGTTTGGCAACTTAATTATATTGTCGTATCAATTGCATTACTAATCGGATCGTCACCAACGTCATTTAAAATTGACTGAATTTTAGTAACTAGTAAGTCAATTGCTACTTGATTTTTGCCACCCTCAGGAATAATTATATCAGCATATCGTTTCGTGGGTTCAACAAATTGGAGATGCATGGGGCGAACGGTTGCTAAATATTGTTGAATTACCGAATCAAGCGTTCGACCACGTTCTTTGGTATCCCGCTCAATCCGCCTAATGACGCGAATATCAGCATCAGTATCTACATAAACTTTAATATCCATTAGGTCCCGGAGCCTTTTATCATCAAGGATTAGAATCCCCTCAACAATAATTACATCACGTGGTTCTTGAGTGACAGTTTCACCACTCCGGGTGAATTTGGAATAATCATAAACCGGTTTCTCAATTGATTCATAGTTTAACAGCTGCTGCAATTGCTTAACCATTAAATCAGTGTCAAAAGCAAGCGGATGATCGTAGTTAACCTGTCTTCTTTCGTCCATCGTCATATTGGATTGATCCTTATAGTAAGAATCTTGCTGCAAGATTGCAATTGAATGTCCCAGCAAACGATTCAAGATTGACCTACTTACCGTTGTTTTACCACTACTAGAACCTCCAGTAACTCCAATAATTACGGGTCTTTTTTTGCTTTTCACTATTTTAATCCTCCACTATCGATCCATGTGAGTTTTAATGTTATTTTGTTGTTCTTTTAAGGTTTTAGCGTAATAAATCTTTTTAGTTTTCGGATCGGCCAAGAAATATAAATATCCTTTAGACATATCAGTTGGATATAGCACAGCTTGGACTGAGCTTACCGAGGGGTTATCAAATGGTCCAGGACCAAACCCTTTATTAACATAAAGATTATATTTGGAATTAACCATTAAATCACGTTTTGAAAGTGTCTTTGAGTTTTTATGAAGTGCATACAAAACGGCCACATCCGATTGAAGTGGCATCTTTTTATCAATACGATTTCTTAACACACCAGCCATCTTATTACGATCATTTTGACCTACACCTTCACGTTCAATCAAAGATGCTAACGTTAAAGTTTGCTGAACCGTCAGCTTTTGCTCTTTCATTCTTTGATAATATGGACCATACATTTGATTGCTTTTAGCGAGCATTAAACTGACCATCATCTTCAACGACGAATGTTTATGGACGGGATATGTCGCTGGATAAAGGTATCCTTCAAAAAGATAGCGGGTCCCCTTGGCATCTTTAGCGGACCCCAGTAATTCTGGATAATCCTTGGTCATTTCATCAAAGAAATTACGATTCTTCATCAGGGAAATAAATTCTGCCCTAGAAAAATCGGTATTTTTAGCCACAATATCCGCAATTTGGTCGATGTTAGCTCCTTCTGGAACGGTAACTTTACTATCATTACTTTGAATGGGTTCAAAACTTCCTCCCTTTTGTAAACTCCTAGCAATTGTATCTAGGGACATTGACGGCTTTAATTGATAATATCCTGACTTAAAACTAGTGATGTTGTGTGATTTTACATAGTAATTAAATACCATCCCACTTTTAACTACCTCTGACTTCTGTAAGATTGCCCCAATCTTTTTGGTGGAAGCGCCTCTTGGAATGTTAACTTGAGTCACTTCATTATCATGAGGATCCAGTGGTTGAAGTGAAGTTTTAAAATAGTGATGTCCAAATAACGCAATTGCAATTACTAAAATTACAATAATTGCAATCACGGAATAAATAATTTTCTTCCCAAATGAACTAGTTTTAATTTTGGAAATAAAACCACCCAAATGACTTTTTCTCTCACTCATTATGAATCCACCCTTATCTAATCTCAGCGCTTAATTCAGTGGTCAAACGTTTTTGTATTTTATCAACCGCTTTATCAACAATGTCGTCTTTCAAAGTGGCGTTAGGATCTTCAAAAATCAATGAATAGGCAATTGATTTTTTGCCTTCAGGCACATTTTGCCCCTGATATACGTCAAACACAGTAGCATTTTGTAAGTAGGCCCCACCTCTTCTAATAATTACATTATATATGTCCTCATTAGTAATGGTACGATCCACTAACATAGCAATATCACGATGAATAGCAGGGTACTGACCAACCTTTTGGTATTGTTGTCCAGACTTAGGAGCCACATTTAAATAATCAAGGTCAAGTTCAAAAACATAGGTTTCTTTAATCTTAAATTGTTTAGCGACTTCTGGATGAACTTCTCCCACAAAACCGATGATGTGATCATCTAGTTTAACAAGCGCTGTTCTACCTGGATGCATTTCGAGAATTTTATCAGTCGCAACATAAGTAACGTCACCCTTTAAGGAAAGACTTTCTAAGTATTTTTCAAGAATTCCCTTAATTTGATAAAAATCAACTGACTTAGCTTTCTGGTCCCAGCTTGGAGCAACTAACGATCCAGAAATGGCACCAGCAATATGTTCCACTTCGTCTGGTCTTATCTGATCAGGAGTTTGCTTATAAAAAACACGACCTTGCTCATAAAGTGGCACATTAAGCACGTTTCGAGCCTGGTTATATGCCACATCATCCAATAATCCTGAAATTAAATTCATACGTAAAACGGCATGATCTTCTGTCATTGGCCACTGCAAATTAGTCTCATGACTACCATTTACCATAAACATCTTTGCCTTGGCTTTTGTAGTTAACGAGTATGACATAGCATGCGTTAATCCAAGTCCCTCAAGTGTTTCTCTAGATTTTCGAATCATTAATTGCTTTGGTGTTAGTCCACCTTCAGTCGTTTGAGTGATTGGTAATGTTGACGGAATATTGTCATATCCATAGATTCTGGCAACCTCTTCAATTAAGTCAGCATCAATTTGAATGTCCCAACATCTAGTAGGAACCGTGACCGTCAGATCGTCTCCAGATGCCTCAACTGAGAAACCTAGACGTTTAAAGATTGAAATGATTTCCTCGTTACTAAGATTAGTCCCAAGAACGTGATTAATATGAGAAGTTGAAATTGAAATCACTCGTGGCTTAACCTCAACATCACTCCCACTAACAACCCCTTGCTGAGATTGACCAAGAGCTAAATCTTGGGTCATTCCCGAAGCATACTCAAGTGCTTGTTCAACGTTTCCGTGGTCAATTCCCCGTTCAAAGCGTTGTGAGGCATCCGTGTGTAAGAGCTGTTTTTGTGCCATCTTCCTGGTTTTAACCGGATCAAAAACTCCTGCCTCCAATAAAATATTCTTAGTGCCAGACGTAACTTCCGAATTTTTTCCACCCATTAGTCCTGCTAAAGCAATTGGCTGGTCAGCCGCAACAACAACATCCGTGTCGGTTAATTTACGGTCATTGCCATCTAGAGTCGTAATTGACTCACCATCTTTAGCATTTCTAACCTCAACCTTATTAGTTTTTAATTTGTCAAGATCATAGGCATGCATTGGCTGTCCAACCTTAGTCATAACAAAATTAGTAATATCAACGACATTATTGATTGGTTTAATGCCTGAATTCCATAATTTAATTTGAAGCCAAAGTGGACTAGGCTTCACGTTTACGCCCTTAACAACTTTAAGCTTATAAATTGGCGCTAAATTAGTATCAGCCTTTGCTGAAACAAATTCCTCGCTGTCGTGTGTTCCAGTTGGAGCACTAGCATGTTCGATGAAGTCAACCGACTCATTAAATACCGCCCCCAAATCATAAGCAGTTCCACGAACACTTAACATGTCTCCACGATTAGGAGTGACGTCCAAATCAATTAACGATTCATTCATTCCCAAATAGTTATAAACCTCGTCACCAATTCGGGCATTATCTGGTAAGAAATAGATTCCGTCTTTCCATTCATCAGGTACCAATGACTTATCAAACCCGATCTCATCTAAGGCACAGAGCATACCGTTTGATTCAACTCCACGCATCTTGGACTTCTTAATTTTAACGTTATTGGCAATTCGCGCTCCAGATAAAGCAACAATAACCTTTTTGCCTACCTGAACGTTTGGCGCACCACAAACAATCTGAATCGGTTCTTGTTCGCCGACATCGATCTGCGTAATGTGAAGGTGATCTGCATCGGGGTGATCCTTAATGGACAAGATTTTTCCAACCACGATTTTCTTTAATCCATCACTCCGCTTAAAAACGGAGTCAACTTCAACTGACGTTTTTTCAATTTTGTTAGCTAGTTCTTTTGGAGAAAGCTTAATTTGAACGTAGTCTTTCAACCATTCATAAGATATCAGCAAATTTATTTCCTCCCTTAATCAAATTGTGACAAGAAACGTAGATCATTAAGATAAAAGTCTCGAATATCGTCTACTCCGTATTTCAGCATGGCAAATCGGTCGGGACCCACCCCAAAGGCAAATCCACCATATACACTACTGTCTACTCCAGCCATTTTTAAAACGTTAGGATGAACCATTCCTGCCCCAAGGACCTCAATCCAACCTGTATTTTTACATACATCGCAACCCTTTCCATTACAATTAAAACAGGTAATGTCTGCTTCAACTGAAGGTTCAGTAAACGGAAAGTAGCTTGGTCTGAGACGAACTTTAAATTTATCCCCAAACAATTTGTGTGTCATTACTTCAAGAGTTCCCTTTAAATCAGCCATCGTAATGTGCTTATCAATCACAATTCCCTCTACCTGATGAAATTGGTGAGAATGAGTTGGATCATCAGTATCACGTCTATAAACTACGCCCGGGGAAACCATCTTTAAGGGTCCTTTAGAAAAATCATGTTTTTGAAGTGCTCGTGCCTGCATCGGTGAGGTATGAGTTCTCATTAAAATATCCTTGGTAATATAAAAAGTATCCTGCATGTCTCTTGCGGGATGGTTCTTCGGCAGATTCATCATTTCAAAATTATAAACTTCCTCTTCTACTTCCGGACCCGAAAGAACCTGGTAGCCCATTCCAATAAAAATATCATCAATTTCATCAATAATTTGTTGGATAACATGAGGATGCCCCTTTGGAACCGAGTCCCCTGGCAGGGTGACATCAATCTTTTCATCCTTTAACTTTTGGTTTAGAGCAGCTTGATCTAATTCCAATCTTTTGGAATCAATCTTTTTTGAAAGTTCGTCTCTAACTTTATTCGCCAAGCTACCAATCTTTGGTCTTTCTTCGACTGGAAGTGATGATATTCCATGAAGGGCTTTAGTAATTGAGCCTTTTTTTCCTAAAAGTTTCACCTTTAAATCATTTAAAGCTTTACTATCACTAGTAGCCTCAATATCCTGCAACCCACTGGATTTAATTTGTTCTAAATCTTCTTTTAAAGCCATACTAACCTCCAATTCCATAAAAAAAGCTCCATCCCAAAAAAGGGACGAAGCATCGCGTTACCACCCAAATTCACACCAAAGTGTGCACTTATAATGATGAATAACGACATCGACCGAACATTTTAATATTCAATGCTAACATCAAAAAGCGAATTCAACCGTAACGTCCAATTTCAGCTAACATGAACTCTCTGTGTTCGTCGGTCTACTACTTCTTTTATCATTGTATTTAAATAAATATTATAGCAATTTTTATCACTGGTCAAGCATGATCAGGATCACACCACTTGTCAGACCATCCATGAACCGCCTTCATAATCGGACGAAGTTCTTCACCCTTAGAAGTTAACTGATAATAAACCACTCCAGAGTTCTTATCAGCTTGTCTTTTTACGATTCCCACTTTAGCCAACTCTTTTAAGCGTTCGGTCAATACACGATCACTACATTCCTCAACTTTATTGGCTAATTCGCGAAATCGAAGTGGTCCGGCCAATAAAAATGATTCAATGATTAAACCGTTCCATTTTTTCCCTAGAATTTGAAACGCCACTTGAAATTTAGGACACAAATGAATGATTTCTTTATCAGTTAAATCCATTCTCATATCCTCCTAACTTATCTTTTTAATAATCCTTTAACTTTTTTCTTCATCGGTGAGAAAAATTCATCAACTGCCGAATAATCATCAACAAGTGAAACAATCACACTTTCCATGTACTTGGGTCTTGCAAGGGTTAACCCCCACATATGTTTTAGAATAATATCTTGTTCCTTCGGAGTGATATCAGTGATCTTTTTGGCGTTTCTTAGGGCAACACGTGGATGAATATATGCATGTGAACCTAAATCAAACTTAGTAGTTCGCCAATCATAATAGAATAGATCATGCAATAATCCGCCACGGGCAGCCGCTCGATAATCTAAATTCATCTTTTTAGCAATTTTATAACTCTCATAAGACACTGCAATTGAATGCTTCAATCTAGTCGAATGGTGATGTTGGGTGTAATCACCTAATTTTTGAATTTGCGGACTTTCTAACAAATCAGAAATGATTGAAACATATTCAGGGTCATCTTTCCACGATTCTGTTTCCATACTACATTACTCCAATCCGTCTCTAGGTTAATTCTACCCAATTAGATAAGTTCCATTCAATCATAAGGACTCACTTTAAGAAACAATTTAATTTTTGATTCGAAACATGATAACAGCAGCCGCAATTGCCACATTTAAAGATTCAGCCTTCCCCTCAATGGGAATATACAAATTATCATCAGTTAATTTTAGTAAGCCAGGGCTCATTCCATTCCCCTCATTACCCATAATTAAAGCGAAATCATTTTTAGAAGGGACATCTCGATAGTTAATGGCACTGGAATTAAGCTCTGTCCCATATACCTTAATTTTTAGCTTCTTAAACATCTCAACGGCATGTTCTAGATTCATTTTAACAATCGGAAGATGAAACTGACTTCCCTGCATGGCACGTAAAACCTTCCCGTTATATTCACTAGAAGTTCCGTCACCAAAGATCACTCCAGAAAAACCTGCGGCATCCGCTGTCCTTACCATCGTTCCGATATTACCGGGATCTTGAACGTTATCAAGCAGAAGCCAAGCTCCGCTAACTTTAGCAACATCAATCTTTGGTTCTTCAATCTTACACACGGCAAAAATTCCTTGAGTTGTCGAAGTATCACTTAATTCAGTAGCAACTTCATCTGATATAACAATGATATTTTCACCAGAAAGGTCATCTCCATGAGCCAAATATTGATCTTCGGTTGCTAAGATGGTTACCAACTGATCTGCTTTAAGATAATTCATTGCCTCGGATACCAGATGCCAACTTTCAATTAAATATTCTCCACTCTTTTTTCTTCCTTTACTGGTATGTAACTTTTTAATATCTTTAATGGTTTGGTTTTGTTTAGAATTAATTCTTTCCATTTATATTCCCCTTAAAATGAATTAGAATTGATATTGTTGTTCTTATAATATCACAGTTACGGTAAACGCTTTTAAGGAGAATCATTTTGTCAAACAATCAGTCAGTCAAAATAATCGTTTCAGGACTTGTCCAAGGCGTTGGATTTCGATATAGTACTAAAAAAATCGCAGATCAATATTCGATTACTGGAAGTGTCCAAAACATGCCCAACGGAACCGTTTTAATCATCGCAAATGGGACTAAATCGGAGTTAGACGATTTTATTCATTCAATTAAAACTGCACCCAATAGTTTTGCTAAGATCCAAAACATTAAAACACAGTCAATTAAACTTCCAAAAGTTCCAAATTCATTTTCAATTAAAATCTAACTTGAAATTGCTGAAATATTCTTATTAGGTTAGTATGTAACATGTTACTTAAAAGTTAGGAGTTAACTAAATGAAAAAAATTAAGAAACTAGGTTTATTCGGTTTTATTGCCATGGTTGGCATTTTTTTAACTGGATGTGTAAGAACCGATTCAAAGGGACGTCCCTTTGGATTCGTTTATCATTATTTAGCCGTTCCCGGGCAACACGTTATGGATTGGCTAGCACAATACGTTGGTGGCTATGGATGGGCTTTAATTGCAATTACCGTAATTGTTAGAACCTTGCTTTTACCAATGATGATTAGTCAGATGAAAAAATCTACTATTCAACAGGAAAAAATGAATTTGGTTAAACCACAAATGACCAAGATTCAACAACTCCTAAAAAAAGCAACGACCAAAGAACAGCAGGTTGCCTTAAATCAGCAGATGATGCAACTCTATAAAGACAACGGAATCAGTATGACAGGTGGGATTGGATGCTTGCCATTATTGATCCAGTTGCCAGTGTTTGCTGCTCTGTATGCAGCTATTCGTTACTCACCTGAAGTTTCTCATACCGTCTTTATGGGCATTAAACTAGGCCAATCCAGCATCTTATTAGCCGTCTTGTCGTTTCTGGCTTATGCACTTCAGGGATACCTTTCAACCGTTGGGATCCCTAAAGAACAGAAAAAGCAAATGGCGATTATGATGTTAATTAGTCCGATCATGATTCTATTTGTTACTCTTTCATCCCCAGCTGGATTAGGAATTTACTTCTTTATTGGCGGATTATTTGCCTGCGTTCAGACCTTTATCATCAATTTGTCCCGTCCACGAATTAGAAAACAAATTAATGAAAAAGCCCAAAAGAATCCTCCCAAAGTTGTCATTCCAAAAGAATTAGAAGAAGAGATTGAGACAGGGGCCGAACCAAGTTCAACAACCAGCTCCAAAAATACAGTTTCTAAACCTGGAGAATCCGAGACTGAGATTGAACACGAAAACAACCGAAAACGTAATGCGGGAAAACAACAGCATCATAATCATAACGAGTAAATAAAGCCGACAATTAAATTGTCGGTTTTTTAGTACAAAAAAAGAACTTCAAAAACCCATGGTGTTTTTGAAGTTCTTTATTTTAAATTAACCCTTTTTGGCAACTACTTCTTTACCGTCATAGTAACCACAGTTAGGACATACAAAATGTGACTTACGTAGTTCGCCACAGTTAGGACATGGGCTCATGCCAGGAACTGATAAACTGTCATGCGAACGACGCATGTTTCTTCTTGCTTTAGAAGTTTTTCTCTTTGGTACAGCCATTATTCACAACCTCCTCTTAATTTGATTTCCACTAGTGAATTTTTAAGTCTTGTCATCGTCTGAAGGTTTGAAATCCTTTAATTTTGCAAGACGTGGATCAACATTTTTATCTTCTTCCACCTGTCGATTAAAATCATCTTCAGAAATAACTTCCCAGTCATTTCCTTCAGGCATTGCTTTGCCCTTCTGCTCTTCTGGTGAAAGAACTTGCATCGGAATGTTGACAATTATGTTATCAGCAACTGCTTTATCAAAATCAATCATCAAGTTATCACCAACAACTAACACTACTTCTTCATTATCATATCGATTTAGCGCAGTTTCAGTTAACACATAAATCTCACTAATGTTAAAATCCATGGGTAACTTAACTGGGGTTAACGATCGTGAAGAAGGAACTGTTACACTACCCTTGACGTGAGCATCTATAATCACATCTCCGTTGTCAGGAGTGGCAGATACATCAACGTCAAAGGAAGTGGCATCAAGAATACTTTTCGGATATCGATTCATTAAATCGTCTTTTAAATCCACTGTCTCATGGGTTGTAAACGGCTCTTTCTTATATCCTAGTAGTTTTTCAAATGACCACTTCATAATTTAACCTCCAATGCAACACGACTAATTATACATACCATAAAATTCATTGTCAAGGTCCTATCCTTGATAGCACGGTCTTCTATATAACAATGGGATAAGTAAATTTATCTTGCATTCGACCATTGATCATTCCATAAAGAATTCCAGAACGGCATTCTAGTTCCAACGTATTATTAAATTCTTCTTTTCCAATTCGATCAACGATAGGATATGGGATTGCTTTTTTAACTTGATTCAGATAACTTTTCCCGGTATCGTTCATTCCCAAAACTCGGACAACTGGATTATAACTAATCATTTGTGTTTTCTTTATTTTAAATAACGTATAGACCAGCAGTCTTTGAATCCTAGTGTAGGTATACCGTTTTGTCTTAACATCTTTAATAAACGCCTGATAGGTTGTGTCTTTGACCGCCATTTGCTTTAGACGATTCTCTAATCCCTCAGTCATCTGATAAATTTGATTTAAATCAGCTATCGAACTCTGAGTCAATTCATAACGTAAAAAGGGCCAAAAATCTGACCAGAAAACTGGTTTTTCGTTGTCTAGGACGACAGAAGAATTGGGAATAAACTTTTGGTAACGATGATCATGTGATTTAATTGAAGCGCGAATAGCTTTGCCACTCGCAATTTTTCCACTCAACTCTCCACTATTATGCTCACTACTGTACCGTTTAACCGGAACTAGCTTTAAAGGGGAACCCAACTTCTGATTGGCCTTTGCATACCAATACGCAAGTGTATCATTTGGCTTAATTAAATCAATTCCACTCTGTTCTTTAATTGTTCGTTGAAATAATTTTGGATAGGAAAAATTATAATTATGAAAATTATCAGACGGATGAACGTCAATAGATGCCAACTTCGTAAAATTCCAGTCACTGTGCTCACTACCAAACGATAAGTATGAACAGCCCAAAGCTTCTACAAGTTTCATCGACCGCTCTGCAAAAATACTGGCAGGTTGAACCGCATCCGATATTGGAAGTTCAATTACTAAATCAACTCCGTTATCTAAAGCCATCTGAGTGCGGATCCATTTATCATAGATAGCTGGCTCACCTCTCTGAGTCCAATTACCACTCATAAATATTACCGTTACATCCGCTTCAGTTCGTCTTTTAGCTTCCTGTAATTGATAAAGATGACCATTATGGAAAGGATCATATTCGGTTATTATTCCAACAGCTTTCATTTGGATTATTCCTCACTACATACAAAGAACCAACGGGTAGTATCATCTTTAACCTTATCTTTTCCAAAGTTACTCGTCACCTTAACGTTATTAAATCCGACTTCATTCAGTGCCTGAGTGTATTCTACCAAGGGATAGGTTCGTTCTTTATGGGTTTCATTATATTCATCAAAACCGTTAATATTCCGATTGTAATCAAAAAAAGATAGATCATGTTCCACTGAATGAGGAAAATCACCAACAAAGGTATTCCACATAAAAGCATGGTCACCATCGTTGGTGTTAAACATATAGCCTGGATAAACAACATCGGTCTGATAAGGGGTGATCACATCAAATAAGAATTTACCATTCTTAACAAGATGTCCTTTAACCTGAGCAAACATTGTTTTAACTTGCTCAATATTTTCTAAATAACAAATCGAATCGTCAAAACACGTAATGGCACCATAATTGGGTACACCATCCAGGTCTAGCATATTTGCATTAATTAACGCCACGTCAAACACATGGCTTTCATTTAAATGATCATTTGCGATGGCCAGCATATCATCCGATAAATCAGCTCCAGATACGACATAACCTGCTTTTTTTAAAGTAACCAAAAGACGACCAGTCCCACAGGCTAAATCTAAAATATGCTTTTCTTTAGGGACGTTATCAGCTACAAACTCATACCACTTTCGATATAGATGATTGTCAAATAATTTATCATAAAATGACGCAAACTCAGAATAAATCATATCAGTCTTCACTGACCCAATCAGTTATATCAAGATCAGGAGCGTCAGACCAAAGCTTCTCTAAGTTGTAAAAGGACCGTTGTTCACTCTTAAAGACGTGAATAATAATATCACCGAGGTCAATTAATACCCAAGATCCTGTATTTAGCCCTTCGACCCGTAAAACTTCAACGTGCTCCTCACTCAATCGATCAATAATATCATTTGCGATTGCCTTCACCTGACGAACACTAGGAGCATCCATAATGACAAAATAACGACCGACCAACGACAATTCTTCAATGTCTAAAACCACAATATCGTGGGCGCGTTTACTATCAGCAGTTTCAACAATATTTTGTAAAATCTTATTATTATCCATATAATCCCCTACTTTTTACCAGCAACAATTACATTAAAAGCTGTAATCGCACCGGGATAAATTGCCTTTCCGTTGCTTGCCAAATATGAAATGGTACTTTTAGTTTGATATTTAACACCATCCCATAAATTTTGATTGGTAATCTTACGAGCTTTTTCAACCCCATCAAAATCACGGGCCGGCTCAATGTAGTCAGCCATATAAGTAATCTGTGCAACTTTGTCCATGTCAGGCGATGCGATCGTATGATATTTAATCGCGTTTAGAATTCGACTATCATGAATCCCAAGTTCTGATTCCACAATCAGATAACCCACGTAGCCATGCCAAATAGCATTTCCATAATTAAGTAGTTCTGAATTCAAATGATGGGACTTAATAATGTCAATAAATTCCGAATCCGGCCGTTGTTTGGCATAATCATGAACCAGACCACTAAGTCCAGCTAAAGTTTCGTCCACATTAAACTCTCGTGCTAAGGTAATGGCGGTCTCTTCAACTCGCAAGCAATGTTGAAACCTTTTCTCTTTTAACGTCGCTTTTAGTTTGGCAACAATTTGATCACGATCATACTTAGAATATTTTTGATAATTAATTTTCTCTTTATCCATATAAATCATGCTCCTTAATGTACCGTAACACCGCATCTGGCAACAAATATCTGACACTTTCACCCTTTTCAAGATGTGATCTAATTAAAGACGATGAAATAGCTATCTCAGGTGAGTCAACAAAACTTACTGGGTACTTAGAAGACTCAGAATTACCCGGACGATTAACGCCAACAAATTTAACCATTTTAATAAGATCATCAATTCGATACCATTTTGGCAGATATTCGACCATATCGCCACCAATGATAAAGTAATAACCAACATCGGGATGAATTTTAGTTAATTCCTTAATCGTATCATAGCTATAACTTTTCCCCTTGCGATTTACTTCAATCATTTCAATTTTAAAATTAGCGTTATCCCTAATGGCTAAATTAATCATGTTAACCCGATCAGAAGCATCAATTGCGGACTTATAATCAACATGTGGTGGCAAATAATCGGGCATAAATAGAACTAAATCGAGGTTTAATTGGGTTAAAGCTTGTTCAGCCATAATTAAATGACCATAGTGAATGGGGTTAAAAGTTCCACCTAAAATTCCAACCTTTTTGCGCATCAATCAATCTCCTACAAATTTGCCACTTCAATCGATAATTTACGATAATTGTCCTTACTTGATTCCTTAAACAATAAAAGTGTCTTACCAATCGTTTGGACAACTTGGATGTCCGAGTTATTCTCAATAAATTGTTTAACGTCACTCACATCCACATCGGCAGATTGTTGAAGATTAATTTTAATTAATTCACGGTGATCAACAGCATTTTTAACTTCATTCATCCAAGTCTCATCTAACCCATTCTTTCCAACTGAGAAAATGGGCCGCATATGATTCGCTTTTGCTCTTAAAAATCGTTTTTGTTTTCCCTTTAAATTCATTATTAAATACTCCTAAAACATTGCTTTTCTAACTAACACTGACACACCCTTAGGAGCATATCCAGCAACCGTGGAACCTTTCGGAACGGTAATCCATCCCAGTCCTTCAATCACTAAATCACTTCTGTCAGTAATTTTAAATTCATGTCGTTTTAACTCAACGACGTTATCCTTACCAGTTGGTGGGGTCAATAATTCACCGGCATGTTTCTCAAAAAATTCATCAGCATTTGTTAATTTGGTTCGATGAATCATCAGATTATTGTCAGCATAAACGGTAAAGCCATGACGTTCCCCCGAGATAAAATCAAACCGGCCAATTGCACCTAAGAATAACGTCTGCCCTGGATCCAACTGATAAGTCCTGGGTTTAATCCGCTTTTGCGGAGAAACATACTTCAAGTCTTTAGAACTTAAATAGTGAGCCATCTGATCTTCATGAACTACACCAGGTGTATCGATCAACTCTTTTCCATCTTCCAACGGTATTTTGATCAAATCGAGGGTAGTACCAGGAAACTTAGAGGTAGTAATAACCTGCTTCTCACCAGTGCTTTGTTGGATAATTTGATTAATTAAGGTAGATTTGCCAACGTTAGTTACTCCAACCACATAGACATCTCGGCCCTTCTGATTTTTTGAAATGGCTTTTAACAGATCGTCGACTGATTGATTCGTCTTGGCAGATACTAATTCAATATCAATGGGTCTAATTCCATTCTTATTTGCCATTTGACGTAACCAATCTTTAACTTTGTTCTGGTTGAACGACGATGGCAACAAGTCTGATTTGTTACCAACTAAAATAATCGGATTGTTACCAACAAAGCGCTGAATCCCAGGAATCATACTTCCATCTACATCAAATACATCCACGACGTATACTACTAACGAATCAGTGTCGCTAATTTCACTCAATAACTTTACAAACTCATCATTTGAGATGCTAATTGGTTCAATTTGATTATAATGACGAAGCTTAAAACAACGCTGACAGTATAATTTTCCAGAATCAATTCCCTTCTTGATTGCTGATTTAGGCGTGTAACCAGCCTGTTTCGGATCGGTATCTTGAATTTGTGCCCCACACCCAATGCAATATAAGGGCTCATTATTTTCATCATTATCCATTAATCAATATCATCCTTCCACTTTAAATCACTGTACTTTCGCGTCAATTGTGCATATACAAACGTTTCAAAGAAACGATTAATCCGTGTGTTCCACGCATCTGAAGTAACCAATGGCTTTACCAAAATACTTCTAATTCGAGTATTATTAGCGGCCCATATATCAGTTAAAATTTGATCTCCCACCATTACCACTTGGCTTCGTTTTAAACGATACGTTTTAAGAGCCCTTAAAATCCCAAAAGTAAGTGGTTTTAAAGCCCGGGCAATAAATGGTAACTCAAGACTAGTAAGAGCTTTCTCTAGTCTTTCCCGATTATTATTTGAAACCACAATCACCCTGATTCCATGATCTCGGACTCTTTTGAGCCAATCGTGCAGTTCTACGGTTCCCTCAGGATTATTCCACGGAATTAGGGTATTATCTAAATCGGTCAGAATTACATTAATCCCGTAACTTTCAAGTTTTTCTGGGGAAATTTGATAAATATTGTTAACCATCCAAGTCGGTTTGAATAATGATAGCATATAGACCTCTCTGTAAATAAGAATTGATGTTTCTATTTTAAATCATTTATGTATAGATTGGGAGCATCCCAATCCGATAAAAAAACTTTCACCAAACAAGAGCGGTGAAAGTTTTTTAGGCTTATTTTAATGCTGCTTTGGCTTTTTCCGCTAATGCAGAAAAGGCATCAGCATCGTTAACTGCTAAGTCAGCTAACATTTTTCTGTTCATATCGATGTTAGCAAGTTTCAAACCATGCATGAATTTACTGTAACTCAATCCATTATTTCTAGTGGCTGCGTTAATTCTTGCAATCCAAATCTTTCTGAAATTACCTTTATTGGCACGACGGTCACGAAAGGCATATTCCTGTGACTTCATTACTTGATCTTTAGCAGTTTTGAATAAACGATGCTTAGCACCGCGGTATCCCTTAGCTAATTTAAGAACACGCTTACGACGATTACGTGTGGTAGTTCCACCTTTTACTCGTGGCATATTAAAATCCCCCTATACAAACTATATTATTCGCTTATTTTTGTAGTAATTCTTTGTAAGTCTTCAAGTTTGACTTAGCCATCATACGTGTTCCACGTAAATGTCTACGTTGCTTCTTAGTTTTACCGTGAAAACGGTGACTAGTGTAGGCATGACCACTCTTTAAACCACCATTAGCAGTTTTTCTAAAACGCTTTGCGGCAGCACGATTTGATTTCAATTTTGGCATATTATATTCCTCCTCATCGATTCATAACCCAATTAAATGAGTTATTTCTTTTCATTCTTACTTGGTGCAAGCATTAAGAACATACTTCGGCCATCCATCTTTGCTCGTTGAGTTACATCGGCAACGTCAGAAGTAGCTTCCGCCATTTTATTTAAGACATCTCTTCCAATACTTTTATGGGTAATGGCACGTCCCTTAAATCTAATAGAAACTCGAACACGTTCACCCTTTGTCAAAAACTTCTTGGCATTTTTAAGTTTGGTGTTGAAGTCATTACTATCAATCGTAGGACTTAACCTAATTTCTTTAACACTAACAGTTTTTTGACGCTTTCGAGCTTCACGCTCTTTCTTTTGGCGATCAAACCGATATTTCCCGTAATCAATAATCTTGGCTACAGGTGGTTTTGCTTTGGGAGCAACAACAACTAAATCCAAATTAGCTTCTTCAGCAATTGACAAAGCTTCTCTAGTAGATTTAATCCCTAACTGATCTCCATTAGCACCGATTAGTCTCAATTCGCGAGCATGGATACCCTCGTTAACCATCTTATCTCTTGCTATGGTAATTCACCTCCAGGTAATTTTAAGCAGAAAAATAGCGGATGCTACAGAGCACCCGCTACACCTAAAAACATTAGGACTTTCATTCGTAGAATGCCCAGCGATCAAAATCACTCAGGCGAGAAGCGGGAAGCTTCTGCTTTTGACTACATAATAATACCAACTTTATTTAATTTTGTCAACTGGCTTGGACTCTTCTTCATCGTTACGTGAATAAGTAGCAATATCATGTAGAACTTCTGAAATAAAGTCATCAATTGACATATCTTTACTATCGTCTTCACCATACTTACGAACAGAAACCGTATTATTCTTAATCTCATCATCACCAACAACTAGTGTATATGGAATCTTCTTGGTTTGAGCATCACGAATCAAATAACCCATCTTTTCGCCCCGCTCATCGACATTGGAACGTAAGTTTAGTGCACGAAACTTTTCGTTTAATTTGCGAGCATAGTCACCGTGTTTTTCATCACTAACCGGGATGATTTGAATCTGATCGGGTGCAAGCCATGTTGGAAAAGCACCCTTATACATTTCAATCAAGTAAGCGGTGAACCTTTCCATGGTAGAAACAATCCCTCTATGAATCATAACCGGACGGTGTTCCTTACCATCTTCTCCGACATAGTGAAGATCAAATCGTTCCGGTAACATAAAGTCCAGTTGAATGGTAGATAACGTCTCTTCATTTCCCAGAGCCGTCTTAGTTTGAACATCAAGCTTAGGACCGTAAAATGCGGCTTCACCTTCGGCTTCAACGTAATCAAGACCTAAGTCATCCATGGCACCCTTTAACATCGTTTGCGCTTTGTTCCACATCTCATCATCGTCAAAGTACTTTTCGGTATTCTTTGGATCACGATAACTTAATCTGAACGTATAGTTATTAATGTCAAAATCATGATAAACTTCCATCATCAAATTCAAGATTTTTTTGAATTCTTCTTGAATTTGATCAGGAGCAACAAACGTATGACCATCATTTAAAGTCATTTCACGAACTCGTTGAAGACCACTAAGTGCACCAGACTTTTCGTATCGATGCATCATTCCTAGTTCAGCAATTCGTAGAGGAAGCTCTTTATAAGAACGAATATGATGATTGTAAATCTGAATATGAGATGGACAGTTCATTGGACGTAGTTCCAACATTTCGTCATCATCCATCTTCATTGGTGGAAACATGTCGTCTCGATAGTGATCCCAGTGACCAGATTGCTTATACAAATCCAAATTAGCTAATACTGGGGTATAAACATGTTGGTAACCATGAGCAATCTCTTTATCAGTGATATAACGCTCAATTGTACGACGAATCGTTGCACCCTTTGGCATCCAGTAAGGAAGACCAGCCCCAACCTTTGGATCGACAAAGAATAAGTCGAGGTTATTCCCAATAACACGATGGTCACGCTCTTTAGCCTCTTTACGCTTCTTCAAATCTTCATCTAGGTCATCAGCTTTAAAGAAGGCCGTGCCATAAATTCTTTGAAGCATTGGATTGGATGACTTACCTTCCCAATAAGCACCAGCAACAGACAGGAGCTTAAAGTGTTTTAGATCTTTCAAACTTGGAGCTACTACCCCTTGAGCTAGCGTTTTAACCCCATCGATACTGTAAAAAAGAATATTATCAGAATCAATATTGGCAATTAGTTGTGCTTGATAAGGATCACCATCAACTTCTTTTAAAGCGTCGTCCTTACTTAGATAAACCCTTTCGACGATAGCGTTATTTTTGATGATCTTTTTCATTTTATCAGCTAATTCATCTAGTTCATCTGAACTAACTTGACGATCTTCCTTGTCAGTATCAACAAAGAAACCATCTTCATCAGCGGCAATTTCACCAATGCGAATATCATGATACTTTTCTTTGACCGCCGTTTCCAGTAACTGAGCAGCACCCTGTCGTAGGATTTTAAGACTCTCATCAGAACCGGAAGTAATGATGTCAATCTTGCCACCATCTTTTAGTGGTTGCATCAAATCAACAACTTTTCCATCAATCTTAGCCGCAACTGCCTTTTTGGCTAGACTAACTGAAATTGACTTGGCAATATCTGCTGCAGTAACCCCCGAATCAAATTCTTTCTTGTTACCATCTGGAAACTCAAATGATAATTTAGCCATTTTACTCATTCCTTTCATAAAAAAAGTCCCTAGTAAATCAATACTAGGGACGCCATTAGCGCGGTTCCACCCAAATTCGTCCATTTATCTGGACATCTCGTTTAAAACCTATTTATTAATGTCATTTAATAAAGGTGGTAAGTAAGTTACTCCAAACAGATAGTTTCCAGAAAACCTATCCTCTCTGTGAAATTCGTAATCACTCATGTCCTTAACAACTAACAGTCTAAACAACGACCTGTTACATGTCAAGAATAATCATTATTTATTCCTGCGATTCGTACCATCAAGTTCAATGGGCTTTGCTAAAAATTTAATTCGTTCCATCAATCGCTTAGCCTTAAGTGGTTCCACATCTCCCTGAGCATTAACCTTTAAATGCTCTTGTTCCAATTGATCCATGGAAAAGTTAGAACTAAAAAAGGTGGGAAGCTCATTTTGCATTCGATACTCTAAAATAACCCCAAGAATGTCGTCTCTGATCCAAGATGACATTGAGTCCGCTCCAATATCGTCAATCATCAAAATTGGAGCAGTTTTAATTTCATCCAGCTTACCGCCAACTTGATTGTTTCCAATTGCATTTTTAATTTCAACGGCAAAACTTGGAAAATGAATCAAAACCGAACTATAACCGTCAGAGGCCAAACGATTGGCAATTGCTCCAAGTAAATAAGTTTTACCTACGCCAAAGGGACCGTATAGGTACAACCCCTTCTGAAAATGCTGAGGATTATTTTCATATGAACCAATAAAATCAAGTGCTCCTTCCAAAGCTTGAGCTCGTTCAGCTGTCTGTTCATAGTCACTTAAATTTGCCGATTTAATTTCTTTGGGCATTGAAATGGACTTAATGCGTGACGCAAATTGTTCTCGCTTCTGCTTGTTTAACAACGCTTGCGTAGGTTCGTACGAAACGTCAATCAAATGGTCACTTAAAACCAAGGTTGGTTGGTATCCCTTAGCAAAGTTAGCGTTTCCCTCTTCCAACTTTTTCTTTTCATTGACAAATTCATACAGTTTTGATGCCGACCGTTTCACAACATCATCACTTAACTCACTCTCATTGTCACTTAAAAATTGTTTAACGTCTGGATCAGAATAAACCGAATTCATTAACTGTTGGTAATTATGATTCAAATTTTTCTTTTTCATCAATTGGCTCATCTCATCACTAACATTCTTCATGATTACTCATCCCCAGACTTTTTATTTAATGAATTTAATTTCTCAGCAATTCGTTTTCGCTGAGTAGTCGAAATTTTTTCATTATCCCGACTTTTATTTTCCTTAGCCCAGTCAGGCAATGTTTCTTTGACATTTGTACGCCTTCGGTATCTTCTTTGTCGATTGTTTTTACTTTCAGTAACCTGTTCCTGATGGTGCTTAATATCGTCAATCGCTTTTGATGCACTATTAATTTTTCTTTGCGCCCAATCATTTGCAATGGTGTCAATTAAATTTTTATTAATGGTAGGTTTACCCTCGTCAATCAAGATGTGATAAACAAGGATATTGATAACTCCATTACTTAAAGTGTTGCGATTAATAAGTTCAGATAGAATCCTTTCTTCAGCGGAAGTAGTAAAACCACCTTTTTCACTCTTTAAAGAATCAAGAAATTCTACTGGAGCGGAAGAATCAGCAATTTGGGCCAATTGCTGTTCCTTGGTCGTTAGCTTACTTTGTAACTTGTCTGCCTCATGGACATGGTTTTGATTGGATTGATTTTCTGCTGGAGCCTTTATTTGATTTCGTCTAGAAATTAATATCTTAAACTTTTTAGGGTCAAACCGATTGTTAACCAAGTTACTGGCCTTCTCAATGTATTGTGCCATCTCAAGTTCACCAATTCCATATAATCGGTTGGTGTTACTAAAGAGTGTCTCATACTTTTTAACACTTTCATTTTCGACAAAGGACTTATCCAAAATATTCATCAATAGCTTAAAGTCAAACTGATCATTTAAAAGCTTATCATCAAAGGAATCTTTTTTTACATTAATCTTGTGTCGAACTGCCTTGATTACACTTGGTTGGTCATTTACTTTCTCATTATTAACTGAAAATACTTGCAGGAAATTACGAGTTTGATCATCTAACCCACTAAAATCAAAATGTTCTGGTAAGAGTTCATCTGAAAGTTGTAAATAGCGATCTTCACCAACCATTTCAAGTAATAACAGACTCAAAAGACTATCACTAAAGAATTGGTCAGGATTAAGTGGCAGTAAAAGTTGATACTCATACAAGTCGCTTTCAAAAGAATGATCAACATACGTCTTAAGCAAACCCGATCCTTCAAGTTTCATAAGTGAATCATCTAGTTCTTTGGCATCAATGCTAAGATCAGACATTAATTCAAAATTAACGTGCTTCTCATCATCAATTAACCATAAACAATTGTATAAGGCATATGCATTTTTACCAATGACGGGCATGTACAACAAATCGACATAATGACGTTCAACATCACTAATGGGCTGTGATCGATAAACTTTAAAATCAGTTTTAGGATTAATTCCGTTGATCATTCTTTATTCTTATCCTCATTATTTTCGTCTTCATCATCCATTAATTCTTTGAGTTTATTATAAAAGACTGACATATCCTTAAATTGGCGGTAAACACTTGCAAACCGAATGTAAGCAATTTCGTCAACTTCTTTTAGTCCTTTCATAACACCCTCACCAATAGTTTGGCTAGCCACTTCATGGCTGCCATCATCAGCGTCATAAGCTATTTTTTCAACCTTATCAACAATATGGTTCATCTGTTCCATCGAAACTGGACGCTTTTCAGATGATCTGACAATTCCACGCAAAATCTTAGAACGATTGAATTCTTCTCGATCACCGTTCTTTTTTACAACTAACAAGGGGCTTGATTCAATCACTTCAAATGTCGTAAACCGAAATCCACATTCTTCACATTCCCGTCTTCGACGAATACTTTCACCATCTTTGACTCGACGACTTTCTAAAACCTTTGAACCGATATGATGACACCGTGGACATTGCATTTTTTCACCTTCACTAATTACATAACACTTACTAAATCATACCAATCTTTAACCGACGACTTCAATTGATCGAAAGTGCCAGAGTTATCAATACACCAATCAGACAGTCGTGCTTTTATTGGTTGTGCCCATTGAGCACCAATCATTTTACTAGCTCGACTTATTGAAATATCATTTCTTCTAACTAACCGTTGCAGTTGAACAATTGGATCACACGTAACCATCAGATTAGCATCAGTTAAAATCTGAAATCCATTTTCAAAAAGGGTGGGAGCGTTTAAAATCACCAAACGTTGGTCTTGTAACTTGTTTAGTCGAGTATTAACTTCACGAAAAAGGTATGGGTTAACAATTTGGACTAACTTTTTCATACCATCACGATTTGAAAAAACAATCTTACCCAAAACACCTCGATCAATTTGCCCGTTACTTTTAATCACTAAACTGCCAAACTGCTCACTAATTTGATGAATTAACTCACGATTATCTTGTTCCAATTCATGTGTGATGGAATCTAGGTCTAATGTAGAAACCCCTAAAGTAACTAAATAATCACTTGCAGCCGATTTGCCGGTTGCAATTCCACCGGTTAATCCAATAACTTTACTCACTTAGATCACCATGAACTTTTTGACAATGAGGACAGAAACTAGTACCTCTTTGTGCAACCTTGATTTTTTCAATAGTAGTTCCACAACGCTCACACGATTGTCCCTTTTTACCATAAACATGAAGATGATTTTGAAAGCTGCCCTCTTCACCAAAGGCATTTTTATAAGTAAACACCGTTGTTCCATGACCCTTGATAGCTAACTGAATTTCTTTAATGATGTTTTCCCTTAAAGTTTCAATTTCCTGATCACTTAAATAGTTAGTAGCCTGTTCCGGATGAATCTTAGATAACCACAAACTTTCATCAGCATAAATATTCCCAATCCCAGCAATGTTAGATTGATCTAATAAAAATGCCTTAATTTTTCGGTGAGACTTATGCAGTTGCTTCTTTAAATAATCAAACGTTAAATCATTCTCAGTTGGCTCCGGTCCAATTTTATTCAATCCTGACAAATCATAAACCTGAGAATCCTTAACTAAATTCATCTTTCCAAATTTTCTTGTGTCATTGTAACGAAGCTTTCGACCATCGCTTAAATGAAAAACAACGTAAGTATGTTTTTGATTCTCAGTACCCTCAGGTACCACATCATATTTACCTTCCATTCGTAAGTGAGAAACTAAAGTATAATCGTCACTTAGCCGGATTAAGAGGTATTTACCCCTCCGATCAATTTGTAAAATATCCTTACCAGCTAACAAATCTTCAAATTCTTTTACTGGTAAATTCAACATTTTTGGATACAAAGCATCCACGGAAACAATCTTTTTACCCTGTACAAGATTGGTTAACCCTCTTCTTATCGTTTCAACTTCAGGTAACTCAGGCATTCCTACACCCCATTATTTTTTTATATCATACCAATTTGGTCCGTAATGACTTTCAACTTTTAGCGGTACATCCAGATCAACCGCAGAATCCATAACACTTGGAACTAATTTTTCTAAAATTGGAATCTCTTCTTTTGGTGCTTCAAAGATTAGTTCATCATGAATTTGCAGTAACATTGTGGCCTTTAAACCGTGTTTCTTAAGTTCTTTTTGCATTCTGATCATTGCAACTTTAACAATATCGGCAGCACTTCCCTGAATGGGGGAGTTCATTGCCGTTCTTTCGGCAAACGAACGTTTCTGAAATTGCTTAGAATTAATATCCGGCAGGTAGCGTCGACGTTTCATGATGGTTTCAGCATACCCATGATCTTCGGCGAACTTAATGCTATCTTGGGTGTATTTTTTGACCCCTGGATATTCCTTAAAATATTTATCAATAAATGCTTGAGCCCGTTTTCGTGATATGCCAGTATTTTTAGCAAGTCCATAAGCACTAATTCCATAGACAATCCCAAAATTGACAGCTTTTGCTTGTCTTCTCAACTCGGGAGTAACATCCTCGTTGCTTGGAAGTTCAAATATCCGTCGTGCGGTCGCTGCATGAATATCTTCCCCATTTTTAAAAGCTTCCTGCATGTTCTTATCTCCAGAAATGGCAGCTAAGACACGTAATTCAACTTGAGAATAATCCGATGAAAATAGTTGCCATCCCTTATGACGAGGAACAAACGCTTCACGAATTTTGCGACCTTCTTCAGTTCGAACTGGAATATTTTGAAGGTTTGGGTCAACCGAGGACAATCTTCCAGTTTGAGTTAAGGTCTGCAGATAACGAGTATGAACTTTATGATCACGAGAATAAATGTCTTTTTTGATTCCATCAATATAAGTTGAAATCAATTTTGACAGTTGCCTGTACGCCAGGACATTATCGACAATCGGATTCAGACCCGCAATTTTTTCTAACACATCAACCGACGTAGAGTACCCTGTTTTGGTTTTTTTCACAACTGGTAATTTCAACTTATCAAACAGGATTTCACCTAACTGCTTTGGTGACCCGATGTTGAATTCTTCTCCAGCCTCGTGATAAATCGACTGCTCAATTTCTGATAAATGCTCAGTAAATTTACTCTTCAATGCTTCGAGGGTATCTACGTCCACCGTAATTCCTTCAATCTCCATTGCACTTAGCACATAAGACAATGGAACTTCTATGTTACGGTACAAATCTAATTGATTGTGTTTCTTTAAATCATCAATCATTTTATCTTTTAAATCATTAATTGCCAATGCTTTCCTGACAATGTGAGCAAAAAAAGTCTCATCATTTTCTGGCAGCTGTTTTTTCTTTCCAGTTCCATAAACCTCACTATCCGGTTTAACCCCATAATATCCGTGCCGATTAGCCACTTTAGCCAAATCATTACTATTATCAAGGGTATTCAGTAAATATGAAGCTAATAACATGTCAAAATCAACGTTATTTAACTGAATATGTTCGCGATTGGCAGCCACAATTTGCGCTTTAGCATCGAAAACATTTTTTTTAATATCGTGATTTTCTAAAATGCCTTTTATTTTCGGATCATCTAAAAGATCAATATCCTTACTTACAAACCAATGATCCTTATCCCCAATAACAAAACCAACAAATGGAGCAGTATGGTAATTTTCATCCAACATTTCAATGTTAAAGACAACATCTTCTGACAAGTGATCTAACTCGGCTAAATTGTCTTTATTTAAAATCGTATATTTAACATCTGGAAGTTTCTCAGCCGACTGACTCTCTGATCCTTCCATTTCCTTTAAAAAGGATTTCATGTTCATTTTCTTATAAAAATCAACTAACTTATCATTATCGGGACCATCATACTTTAAATCTGATAATGAAATTGTGAGGGGAGCATTGCAGTCAATGGTGGCTAATTTTTTAGACAAAAATGCCTGGTCTTTATCCTTAATCAAATGCTCTTTCAATTTTTTACCAGAAACTTCATCGATATGATTATAAAGATTATCAATACTATCAAATTTTTGAATTAACTTGATCGCGGTCTTTGGACCAACTTTTTCAACACCCGGATAGTTATCCGAGTTGTCTCCCTGAAGACCCTTTACGTCAATAATCTGTCTAGGAGTAATTCCCATCGTCTCTTTTACAAAGTCTGGCGTGTATTTCTCAATTTCACTCACACCCTTCTTTGAAATCGCAACGGTAACTTTATCCGAACAAAGTTGGGTAAGATCACGGTCTCCCGTTATGATAGTAACTTGATAGCCGTCATCAGCCGCTTTCCTTGAAAGCGTCCCAATAATATCGTCAGCTTCATAGTCTTGCAATTCATAGGTTTTAATTCCCCGATCATGGAGCAGATCCATTACAAACGGGAATTGTTCACGTAATTCGTTGGGCATTTTTGCCCGTCCGGCTTTATAATCTTCGTACATTTTGGTTCTAAAGGTTGTTTTACCTGCATCAAAAGCGGCAAGAGCTGACGTTGGCTGAACATCCTTTAAAATGTCATCTAGCATTCGATTAAAACCATAGATCGCACTGGTGTGCAATCCGTCTTCATTGGTAAAACGTTCCAAGGAAGTAAATAACGCAAAGAATGCTTTATACGTTAAAGAATTTCCGTCAATTAATAATAATTTCTTGTCTGCCATAAAATTCTCCTTTAGAATTAATTACTATTATTTTAACACTTATAATCAGTTCAATTACGAAAAAAAACATGGTCAATCGACCATGTTTTTTTATTAATCTCGATTATTTCCAAAAATACCAAAGACCTCAAGAAGAAATGTAAATAGGTTTAGAAAATCAAGATACAACTGAAGTGCCCCAGAAATTGCAAGTCCGTTTACATTAATGTTACCAGAGTACTGCATGTACATTTTCTTTAAGTTTTGTGTATCAGTAGCACTCAACGCAGTAAAAATAATGATCCCAACGGCTGAAATAAATAACTCAATCCATGGATTTCTCAAGAATAAGTTAATTACCATCGCAATAATTAAAGCAATTAATGCTGCAAACAATTGCGTGCTTAACTTGGTTAAATCTCTGTGAGTAGTGAAACCAATTGCACTCATTACCAAGAAAATACTAGCACTGGATACTAACGCTGCTCCAATGGTACCAAGATTAAAGGCAATGAAAATGTAACTAAGTGAAAGCCCTGTTAAAACCGAGAAAACCAATAATCCGATAAAGCTTAACGTCGGATTACTTTGTGCAAATCCCGAAATCACAAAGGAAATTATGAACCAAACGATTAAAATTACTAATCCTGAGGCTCCACTACTGATGTTTGGCATAAAAACACTACTTAAATACGCAGAAATAGCAGAAATTAAAACCGCAATTCCCATAATCCCATATACTTTGGTAAAAAACGCGTTGAGTCCAGCATTATCGCCAACTACCCGACGACCACTTTCTCCATCAAAATTATTCATTTTTATTCTCCTTTAATTAACCTTCTTACTTAAATGACTTAACAATTCCTCATAGGATCTTTCGTACTTTTGAATATCTCCAGCACCCATAAATATTACCACGGCATCGTGATATTGCAACAGTGGAGACATGTTTTCTTCCTCAATTAAGCCACCATCTTTGGTAATTTTATTAACCAAATCCTCGCTCTTAACGTGTCCCGACTTTTCTCTTGGAGAACTATAAATTTTAGTAACGTATACCTTATCTGCTTTGCTTAACGTTTTAGCAAAGTCATCAAGATAGGCAATCGTTCGACTAAAAGTATGGGGTTGAAAAACAGCAATGATCTCCTTATTGGGATATTCTTGTCTAGCGGCATCTAAAGTAGCCTTAATCTCAGAGGGATGATGTGCGTAATCATCAATAATTGTCATATCGCCAACTTTAACTTGAGAAAAACGACGCTTAACCCCCTTGAAAGTTTGAAGTTCACGTCTGATTTCGTCCAAATTAACGTCTTCAAAATATGCAACGGCAATTACCGCCAAAGAATTTAAGACATTGTGTTCTCCATACAAAGGAATACTGAATTCCCCTAGATCCTTTCCGTCATATTTAACGTGAAAAGTCGATCCAGCAGTTGTTCGCTTAATGTCCACCGCCTGAAAATCGTCATCATCACTAGTTCCATAGTAATAAATTGGAACTGAAGCTTTTAACTTCCGTAAATTCTGATCATCGCCCCAAGCAAAAATAGCCTTTTTAACCTGGTTTGCAAAGGTTTGAAAAGCGTCAAAAACGTCCTCAATTCCGGTATAGTAATCCGGATGATCAAAATCAATGTTAGTCATAATGGCATAATCCGGATAAGTTGCCAGAAAATGGCGGCGATACTCGTCGGCCTCATAGACAAAGAAACGCGCATCAGTGGTTCCTTTCCCAGATCCATCACCAATCAGATAATCAGTTGGTGCGATCCCGCCTAATACGTGAGAAAGTAGTCCAGTGGTACTGGTTTTTCCGTGAGCACCACATACTCCGATGCTCGTGTACCCCTCAATTAATTCTTCCAAGAAATCAGGATAACTATAAATTTTTAATTCTAACTCTTCGGCTCTTTCAATCTCCGGATGCGTATCAGGGAAAGAATTCCCCTTAATAATCGTCATTCCCTTTTTAATGTTATCAGGATTGAATGGTTCAATCTTAATCCCAGCATTTTCTAATCCTTGCTGAGTAAAGGTATATTTTTCAATGTCAGAACCCATGACCTTACAACCGCGATCATGGAGAATGAGTGCCATTGCACTCATTCCGGTACCCTTAATTCCTACAAAAAAATAAGTAGTGTCTTTATTTATGTTAGTCATTTAGTTGGAATTCCCCTTTTTATTGTCTGGTTTAATAATACCAATTAAAGTAATGAAAATCTAAAAATTTAAATATTCAATTTAGCAAGTTCATTTTTCGTCAAATAAACATCTCGCGGTTTAGAGCCATGCTCACCTGAAATAAAATTATTTTGCTCCAAATCGTCAATAATACTTGCAGCACGATTGTATCCAATGGAAAACACTCGTTGCAATTTTGAAGTTGAAATCCCATCTTCATCTGCGATATAACTCAAAACTGACTTCCACAAGTCATCATGTTGTTGAGCTTGTTCTGCACTTTTAAGCAATGATTTGGGCTGAAACTCGTACTTTGGTGTTTCCTGACTTCGAACTTGATCACAAACTCGCTCAACTTCTTGGTTGGTAACAAAAGCACTCTGAAGTCGCACTGGTTGACTGGCACCACTACCCAGATAAAGCATATCTCCCTTACCGAGTAGTCGTTCAGCTCCGCTTTGATCAATGATTGTTCTTGAATCAATCTGGCTTGAAACCATAAAGGCGATTCGTGTTGGAATATTATTCTTAATGGTCCCAGTTACAATATCAACGCTCGGTCTTTGAGTAGCAACAATCAAGTGAATCCCAGCTGCCCGAGCTTTTTGTGTAATCCTAACAATATAATCTTGGACTTCTGTTGATGCAACCATCATTAGATCAGCAAGTTCATCAATCACAACTAGGATTTGAGGCAACTTATCCGCATCACGGCCATTTTTATGTGCCGCTTGATTATACTGAGTTAAGTTTCTTACCTCAGCAGCAGCTAATCGCTCATAACGGTTGTCCATTTCCTCAGTAACCCATTTTAAAGCAGCGGAAGCCTCTTTCGGATCTGAAACAACCGGAGTTAACAAATGTGGAATCCCATTATATGGCGCTAATTCAACCGCCTTAGGATCAATTAAAATCATCCTTAAATCACGAGGCGAATTGCGATACAACAATGAAACAAGCAAACTGTTTATGAACACACTCTTTCCAGATCCCGTTGCACCAGCAATCAAAGCATGTGGCATTTTTTGAATATCGGCAGTCTTAGAAGCGCCACCAATACTCATCCCTAATGCTACTTCTAACGGTGAATGACTAGATTCAAATTCATTTGAATCTAGAATCTCTGAAAGCATCACTGGTCTAGGCTTTGGATTAGGAATCTCGATTCCAACCGTCGACTTACCAGGAATTGGAGCCTCGATTCTAATATCTTTGGCTGCTAGGGCCATCTTTAAATCATCAGTTAGGTTAGTGATTTTGCTTACTTTAACACCAAGTTCCAACTTAACTTGAAATTGAGTAACGGTCGGTCCATCGGTCCAATCGACTACGTGACCATGCACCCCAAACGCCCTTAATGTATCATCAAGTGTTTTAACTTGCTTTTCAATCCATTCACTCAAACCATCATCAGAAGTCGAAATTGGTGGATTAAGCAGGTCACGACGAGGAAATTGATAATTAGTCTGACCCTCCTGATTGCTTGAAGTGTCGGCCAAATGCCTATGATTCGTTGTGGTTTCACTTTTTGAATCAGTAAGTTCGTTAGCAGGTTGAAGAAGTGCTTTTTCCTCATCTTGACGCTTATCAGTACTATCAATTGGAGAAGACGTCTTCTCGTTATCGCTTCTTTCATCAGGTTCTTTTAACTTATCTTGTGGATCCGATTCACTTAAAGTGGGATTACTTGATACCGTACCTGATGCGTTTTGATCATCATTATCTTTTCTATCATCACTAAACAAAGCTAGATTAGCCGCTAAGCCACTCTCCTCTTTAAAGATATCTGCGAGCGAGTGGCCTAATTCACGTTTACTGGCTGAAGATTCTTTATCATCTTCAGAGTTATCCACAGGCTTAGAGTTATCCACAATGTTTTCATTCTTATTTACATTTTCTTTAACAATTGGTTGAACGTCATTTTCCCATAAATCTAGATCATCAGCTGGAACGGCAGTTGGATCCTTAGGATTTAGATAAAGAACAAAATCATCATCATTCTTCTCCAATTCAACGGCTGCATCTTGATATGGTTTTCCGACTGACTGATGAACGGAATAGAAATTACTATTTTGGTTACGGGAACGCGGAGTAAATTCTTTTGTTCTTTCCACTAAGGAATTTCGGGACTCAACATAGTGCTTTTTATCATCTTTAAATCGCAACTGAAATCCGCTCTGATACTTTGGTTGATAACGAGACTGATAGGCTGATTGTTTAACATTAGAATCGTCACTACGGATAATTTCTTGATTTGATTTTTTTGTTGTTCTATGAAAATCATTGATTTTTTTATCGCTACTCTTAAAGGGAACTTTCCCATTAAAGTATTTACGATAAAATGCCGGTCCATCATAATGTTCCAATTTAATCACCCTTAAAGAATTATGTATAAAAAAACGAATAGAAACTATTCGTCAAAAAGATTTTTTGCTTTATCAAAATCAAATGGTTGCCCAACTTCATAAGAATCGGGTAAAACTAAAGCTCCTGGTTTATCGGGTGCATTAGGAATGTCTAATTCTCTTCCAGAACAAATCATTCCATCACTTTTTACCCCACGAAGCTCTCCTGGCCAAATAATTTGTCCATTTGGCATCATGGCTCCAACTTCCGCTACGACAACTTTGATTCCCGGTCTCATATTGGGAGACCCACTAACAAGTTGCAGCATTTCCCCATTCTGGACTTTTGTTTGAGTTATGTGAAGATGATCAGACTTCGGATGATCTTCCATTTTTTCAACGTAGCCAACCACAAACTTTGGTTCGGTACTAGTAGGTAAGAAAGTTTTAAACCCAGCCTCTTTCAACGCATCATTTAAAACTTCAACATCGTTACTTGAAAGATCAACTTTTCCATTCTCTGATTTTAAGTTCCCTAAAATCTCACTGGCATTGAAAAAATTATAGCCAACTACGTGTCCCTTCTTATCTTTAATCTGAACAATATCATTTGATTTTGATATTTTCTGTGGTTCCGATCCTTCTCCAAGAATGACAACCAAAACATCACCCATTTGGCTTGGATTATAACTTGCGATCATCAAATTTAGCTCACCTCCGAATTTATTGTGGAAGAGATTTAATAAAATCTTCTACTTGTTCCTTGGTTTTTCGATCTTTATTAACCAAACGACCAGTCTCAATCCCATTATCAAAGGCAACGAAGCTTGGAATTCCAAAAATGTTCATTTCCTTAGCTAAATCGATATTTTCATCCCGATCAACTGCAATAAAGTCATAGTTTGGAAAATCTTTTACAATTTCTGGCATAGCAGGCTTGATAAACGCACAATCTGGACACCATGTGGCAGAGAAAAATAGGATGTACTTTCCATGCTTAATTTTTTGCTTTAATTCGTTAAGATTCATTACTGGTAATTGTTCCATCGTATCCCTCCTAAACATTAATATTATAACCCACTCGTATTAAAAATGTTATATAATAAATTCAACAAATTCAATCGAAGGGATGCTTTTTATTATCATAAAACACAAACTAGCTTTTATTACTGGATCCGTAATTGCGGGAGTTTCGCTGTATTCACTTATTAAATTCAAGCAAGAACGCGACCAAGATCGGGTTAGACGTCACTTGTCCGATACATTAAGCAAAAAGTTTGATAATAGTGAGTTGTATGGTTACTGGATCGACTTTAACCAAAACGAAGATGGCCAGTTCCTTGGCGGAATCAACATTTTAGACGATGATAACCATGACATTAAATCATATGGATTTACATTCGATTTGACCACAAATAACCTCGATAACGTTCAACTTTTAAACACAAAGTCGATTAGTTAATCAACAAATTGGGCTACAATCTTATAGATTGGGCCCTTTTCTTTAAATTTTTCTTCATATTCAGTTTCTACATTATCTTTAGCAGCATCGCTAGCATGCAAGTCAAGATTAACGGATTCAAACTTCATCCCAAAATTATTCAAACTAACCAACGAATACTCAAATAATCCACGATTATCAGTTTTAAACTCCAGTTTAGCTTGGTCAGGTAACACGTCTTGATAACTCTTAAGAAAACGCGGCGAGGTAAGTCGCCGTTTTGTATGTCGTTTCTTTGGCCAGGGATCAGAAAAGTTTAGAAAAATCTTTGAAACCTCGCCCTTTTTAAAAATGGTGTTCACAAGGCCGCCATCAGTATGAATCAATTGAACGTTATCTAAACGACTATTTACGACTTTTTTTAGTGCCATTGCAATTACTGACTTTTGAATTTCAATCCCAATAAAATTAATATTGGGATTTTTTTCTGCCATTTCAGTAATAAATTTTCCTTTACCACAACCAATTTCGACATAAATTGGTGCGTCTCTAGAAAAACGTGTTTCCCACTTTCCCATGTATTTTTCTGGATCATCAACAATTAATTCAGGATGATCTAAAATAAATTGATTTGCCCAGGGCTTATTTCTAACTCTCATCATTTAACCTCAGTTTCTAATTTGTTTAACTTTTTTATTTAAATAGGGAATCGTTAAGACATATCCCTCAACAATCCAAATTACCACCGTTATTAAGATTACAGGAACCGACATCCGGGCGATTAACATTGCAATCAGGAGGATAAAGCATTCAAACAAAAGTAAAATTTGAATGATCTGTCGAAAATCCGTCAGCTGGATCTTCTGACTAACCGGATAAATATGGGTAAACACATTACTTTCAAAATGCTCATAAAATGGGATTAACTGAAATCCGACTAAATAAACAAAAATAATTGTCATTAACGAAACAATAATTTGATTAGGAATAATCAATACCAAAATAACGGCAATAATTATTAAGCGAAAGTATAGTGAACCTGGTCCACTGTCTCTTAATAATGATCGAAGATACAAATTCGAATAGACGTGACCTTGATCTTTTTTTAACAACTTAAAAATTGGATCCAAGTATTTTCTGCGGTGAATCCGACCTGAAAGTTCAGGGACTTCGGTGAATAAACTATAAAAGTGATAAATCCGATTCATACGAGAATCTTCATGTTCAATTGCATAGTTCCAGTTTAAGATCTTATTTTTGGTTAGAATAGCGACATACATTAACAATGCAGCCACAACTAATGCTAATAGTGCAGCTATAAAAACATTAAAATACAATGCTAATACTAGAATAATAAGGGGGATAACCCACTCAGTTACACCGGCTAATACTACATGTCGATTTAACTGAAAATAGAGTTTGATTACTTGATATGACATCCAACCGGTTTTCAAAAGCAAAATTACGATTAACAACCCGATTAACTCTGAAATTGTCCAACCAATCGAAACGCTTAAAAATGGCATTAGTACAAACCACGTTACTAAATCAATCAGCAATGCCATAAACAAACTATAGAGAAATGCTCCCTTAAAGTAACCAGCAAATTGGTATTCCCTAGGGGCCATAAAAACCTTATCAGCGGACTTGATTAAAGTTGCCAGTCCACCAAGTTGAAGCACCACTAGTAAAATCAAAATCGCAATCGGGCGCTCCCACCATAAATTGCCTGATAATTGCTTTAAAAATCCAGAGTAAGCGTAGCCCAGACCACCCACAAAGAACATAATCGCAATCACAAAAAAATCGTTAAAAACATATTTAAGGTATTTAGCCATTTCGATTAAATGATTGCTTAACCTTTTTTGGAAAATCCTATTCATTTTTATCATCCCTTGCTAAAGACAGATAAATATCTGAAAGTGACTTCCCATCATTTGGATACTCTTTTCTAATCTGTTCCATCGTTCCTTCCGTTTGAATCTCACCTTTGTTAATTAACACAAAACGATCACAATACTTTTCTGCGGTATCAAGAACATGAGTCGACATTAAAATACTGGCACCCTTACTCTTCTTTTCTTCAATCAACTGCAAAAGATCATCGACCGCGAGCGGATCGAGACCTAAAAATGGTTCATCAATTACATAAAGCGACGCATTAGTAATGAACGCACAAACAATCATCACTTTCTGACGCATTCCTTTTGAAAAGTTGGCAGGAAACCAATCAAGTCGTTTATCCAACCGAAAAGTCTTAAGTAACTGATTAGCTTTCTCCCACGCTACTTGTTTATCCAAATTATAAGCCATGATAGTAGTATCAATGTGTTCTTTTAAAGTTAATTCTTTGTATAATACTGGCATTTCCGGAATATATGCAATTTGTTGTTTGTATTTTTCAATGTTTTGACCAATCTGCAAACCATTGACTTTAACGGTTCCAGTAAATGGCTTCATGAGTCCAATAATATGATTAATGGTAGTTGACTTCCCAGCACCATTTAAACCAATTAAAGAAACTAATTCGCCATCATTAACATCAAAAGTCTCATTTTTTAAGACTGGCATACTAGAGTAGCCACCAGTCAAGTCTTCTACTTGCAAACTCATATTTACCCTTCATTTCTTTTCATTATTGTAATCAGTATACCATAATTGCTTGCTATCACTTATTATGCAGGTAATGTTAGTGTATAATTGGATTAACTTGAAGGGAGAGATTTATATGACTGATTACGATCCAAATTGCGTTTTTTGTAAAATTGTCAAGGGTGAAATCCCTAGTTATAAAGTTTATGAAGATGACGAAATTCTTGCATTTTTAGATATTTCCCAAACAACTCCTGGCCACACTCTGGTGATTCCTAAAAAACATATTCAAGATATTTTTCATTTTGACTCCGCTACAGCGGGTAAAGTATTTGCGAAAGTGCCAGAAATTGCACGTGCGGTCAAAAATTCTAACCCAAACATCAAAGGAATGAATATCGTTAATGATAACGGGAAAATTGCCTATCAATCTGTTCCGCATGCTCACTTTCACTTAATTCCCCGTTATGGTAAAGATGATACTTTTTCAATTAACTTTTCTGATAATTCTAAAGAATATGATGAAACTAAATACCAAGAAGTTGCTGATTCAATTACCAAACAATTGGAGGATTAACTCATGAAAAAAAAGACCGCTTGCTTAATTGGTGCCGGAATAATAGTTGGTGTGTCACTTACTGGTTTATTGCTTTTAAAAAAGAAGTCTAATCCCACAGATAACGTAACCACTGCCGACCTTAAAAACATTTTTCATTCAGCTAGTTCAGTTAAACAAAATTTAAACCAATTCACAAAAGCTTTAAATGATGCAAAACCAATAATAGATGGTATTAATCGTGACGTACAGGAAGCCCAATTTCAGCTAAAGCCTAGAATTGATCTTTTATCTAACGAAATAAATAACATTTAATTTCAATTAAATTATTCGACCAAATATTAATTTGCATCAAATATATGTTATATTAAAAATAAATGGAGTACTGAATGTCTTGAGTACTTTAATATTTTGAAGAAATGGATGTGCTAATATATGAAGAAAAAATGGCTCGTTGGAGTTGCAGGATTACTTTTAAGTGTTTCACTGGTTGCCTGTGGTAGTAAAACAGTTGCTACTACTAGTGGTGGTAAAATTACAGAAAGTCAATATTACAATAGTATGAAAAAGACCCCACAGGGTAAAACAGTTCTCCAAACTATGATTTTGAACAAAGTTCTTAACAAAGAATATGGTAATAAAGTCAAATCATCTCAAGTTGATGACCAATTTAACCAATACAAGTCACAATATGGTTCTCAATTTAAAACCCTTCTCAGTCAACAAGGTTTAACTGAGAAAAGTTTAAAAGAACAAATCAAAGATAATCTTCTGTTAAAGCAAGCTGTGATTGCTAACACAAGTTTCTCTGACAAAGATTTGCAAAACCAATTCAAGAAATATCAACCTAAAGTAACCGTTAATGAGATTACCACCAAAAATCAAGGTGACGCTGAAAAAGTAATTTCTGGCTTAGAAAACGGTCAAAAATTCTCTGACTTAGCCAAGAAGTACTCAACTGATGCTAACAAGAAAGACGGCGGCAAGATGACTCCATTCGATAATATGGATCCAAGTCTTGACAATAACTTCAAAAATGCTGCCTTTAAACTCAAAAATGGTGAATACACCAAAGAACCTGTCAAAACTAAAGCTGGGTACCAAGTAATCCAAATGGTCAACCACCCTTCCAAGGGTAAATATCAGGATCACAAAGCTGAATTAAAAGACCAGTTGGCAACTGAACGCATGAGCGATAGTAATGTCTTACACGCTGTCGTTTCAAAAGTTCTTAAAGATGGAGATGTAAAGATCCAAGACAAAGACTTACAAAACATCTTGGCTGATTACACATCAACTCCAAAACCAATGAAATAATCAATCACAAAAAGAAAATGGTCAGTAACTTTTAAGTTACTGACCATTTTCTTTTTTATCAGGTTTATAAAACTTATTTCGATCCATTCCAAAAATTCGTTTACTAAATGATCCTGCTTCCGTATCATTTAAAGCCCCAGTAATCATGTTAATTGAAGCATCAAGTTCATCTAAATCATGGAGAATCTGCGCTTCCAGCAATTCAGGCGTAACCGGGGATCCATACTCCTTAATCCCATGATGTGAGAGCACCATATGTCTTAAAAGTAATAAATCTTCAGAATGCTGATCGATTTTTAGTTGGTCAGCAGCTTCAACAATTTCCCCATCAATAATACTGATATGTCCTAACAGATCACCTTCACTAGTATAAGATGTCGAAACGGGTCCTGACAGCTCAGTAGTCTTGCCTAAATCATGAAGGATGGCACCTGCATACAGAAGTGAAGAATTAACTTGTGGATAGAGCTTAGCGACTTCCTTTCCCAGCTTCAAAATCGAAATGGTGTGAAATGCTAATCCACCTGCATAAGCATGATGATTCGATTTAGCTGCCGGAAAAGTAAAGAATTCATCCTGGTGCTTTTTAAGAAGTACCCGAACAATTCGATTCCACGTTGGATTAATAATTTCGAAAATTGTCTGACCAATATATTCTTCCATCTCAGAACGAGTCATTTGAGCATGTTGCATAAACTTAGATGGATCACTGGGTTCACCAGATTCTGTTTGTCGAAGATGATTAATCTTAATTTGTGGACTTCCCTGGTAAGCTTCCCGTTTGCCATTAATGTGAACGACCTGACCAGCTTTAAAAGTCTTTACATCCTCATTACTGGCACCCCAAAGTTTTCCACCGATCTCTCCGGAATTATCTTCAAAAACAAACGAAATGAATTGTTTTCCGTTCTTAGCAATTCTAGTATCAGCCGACTTAACCAATACAAACGCATCGATTTCTTCATCCATTTGATATTCTTTCAATTTTTTGCTCATTTGACTCCACCTCCACTACTTTAATTCAATTAAATGATCGCCACTTACATCGTGTCTAATTCGATCATCAGCCGTAAAATAAATCACCTGCGTGCTTTTAGCCAAAGCTTTCATTAATTCAATTGCCTTATCAGTTCTAAAGTGATCAAAGTCAGCAAAACCATCATCAATCATAATTGGCATTGGATATTCATCACTAAAAGCCAACGTTAACGCAAAAACCAACGATAAGTATAACTGCTGCATGGTTCCTTTTGAAAGTTCCTCAACCTTGAACTTAACCCCATCAGAGTTAACAACCGTAATACTTCTCTTATTATAATCAATTTTACTATAATGACCGTCCGTTAGTGTTTCAAAGAATTTAGCTGCATCCTTTCTAACTTTAGGAATTCTTCCACTACTAGCGGCATCGAGTACTTTTTCAATCCATTGATTAGTTAACTGGTAAACCAACCACTTTTGAACCAATTCGTTAACTTTAGTATCCATACTGGCCAATTCCTGGGTCAATGAATCAAGCGTCCCATCTTTTTCCATGTGATTAATTTGCACGTTAAGTTGCGCCAACCGATCAGATTGATCGGAAAAATCTGCGTCCAACTGTCCAATTTGTTTCTGAAGATCATTAATCACTTTTTTTAACTGATTAACATCATCGTATTTTTGTAATCTTTCAACAATTGTCTGATCAAGTGAGTTTTCTAACTCCACTTTACGTTTGTTTTTATCCGTAGCGATCCGCTGCTCATCGTATAATTTTTTAAAATCACTACTACTTGCAACGTTTCGTTCCTTTAGGAAATGGTCAAGCCGATCACTTACTTCTTTCAACTGCTCACGATGGCGATCAACCATTGAAGTTAAACTACTCAATTCATGGCTCACCTGTTCCGCATTTCGCTTTTGATCATTTACATTTGAGATGAACTGTCTAATTTTACTTAACGCTACCATTTCATTATCGGAATCACTTAAACCAATTTTACTGGAAGCAAAATTCCAACGATCGAGGTAACTCTCAACCTTCTCATTCATTGTCTTTTGGTTTCCAATGAAATTCTGTAAACTATCACGATCTAAGTCACGTCGTTTAATGGAGTTTTGTAAAGCACTTGTCCATTGGTTAAATGGAATACTCTGGATGTGATGCTCGTTTCCCATTTGACCCAACTCTTGCTCAATCTGAGTCAATTTTCGCTTTAAATGGTCAGTATCATTCTCCTCTTTAACTGGTTGGTTCGATTTTTGCACATAACGATAAATGCCAAAACCAATACACAATAACCCAATGACCACCAAAATAGGAAGAGTTACTCCACCCATAAAAATTCCAATTCCAATAATTATTAGACCAACCGCATCAGCAATTAATGATAACGAATTATCTCCGCTCTCATTTGTGGGCATCGCATGAACCTGATAGTTTATTTGTGCTTTTACATTTTGATACTCATCTATTAAGGTCGATATTTTGTCAATCTCATCATCATTAAACGGAATACTTTCACTTCCACCAGCATCAAATTCATCATTAGCCAAACGAGTCTGATATGTTTTGATATCATGATCAAGCTGTTCAATCCGTCTGACCTGTTGGATTTGGCCGTCCAGTTCTAAATATAAATTGCGAATTAAATCAGCATTATCATTGTAAAATTTCAAATCAGAATTGGATTCCTGATGCGTATTCTTAAAATCAATAATGTTTTGTTCATCATTCTTAACATCTAATTGAATATTACTAATCTTATTTTGGATGTCTTGAAATGTTTCAAAGTCATGCTCAGAAAAGCCGTGTTTAACCGCTAATTTATCGTCTTGTAATTGTCTTAATTGAGCATATTTATCCCAGTTCGCTAAATCTTGATTAACCTGATTTAATCGCTCAGAAAATTTATTTCTTTTATTGCGATTCTGAGTCTTTTTTTCTTGTTCTTTTTTAGCTTGAATGGTCAATTCATGGTACTTGGGATATTCATTACTGGCTTCATGTACTTTCGCGTTCAATCTTTCTCGATCAACTAAAAGTCGGTTTAACTCAGGCTTTTTACCAGTCGGCTTATAGATCTTACCACCATTTTCCTGATTTTCGTCCTCTAGTTCAATCCAGTTATCAATCCCTACGACCCCAACACGCTGGATTCGTTTTGACAATTCTTCACGATTTAATCTCGAAATATCATTTAAATCAACGTTGCCAAAATAAAACAGGTTATCATATGATTCCCGATTGATTGGACCTAAAATTTTATCCAAAATTCCAGCAGGTAATTCATTTTTATTTTGATCAAAAACGGTTAATAACCCACCATTTTTACCTTCATTTCTTTGAACAAGATAAGTAGTTCCATTTTGTTCAACCGTTAAACGACCACCCATTTTATAGTCATCTTTGGGAGTGAAGTCTCGCTTACTCCGACTGTCCCGAAAGCCAAATAAAACATCTTTAATGAAATTTAAGAGGGTTGTTTTTCCAGCCTCATTTCTTCCATAAATAACCTGAAACTCCTTAAAGTTCAGTGTTAAATTATGAAGTTTGCCAAAGCCGAATACTTCAACTTTTTTAATCCTCATCCTTCACGTTCCCTTTCGTTTTACTAGTAATTAAATTCATACTCTCATCAAGTAATTTAGAGATGGCTTCATCACTTAAAAAGTTGTCACGAATGTAAGAGTGCTTAAAAAGCTTCTTCGCCAAATTTTTAAGGTTTTCTTCATTATAAACTTCATGCTTAGTGTCATCCCAGAATTTCTGATCTAGATCATTAAATTTCATCCCAGAATTATCAACAACGTCAATTTCATAAACCCAAGCATTAAATCGTTCAAAATCATATTGTAACTTTTCCTTAACCCGGTCGAGCAATTCTTCTGACGAAAAATTGGCTTCTTCGCTCATATTTAATTTCACACTCAATAAATTAAGTTTGGAAAAATCACTCGACTCAATTTTCTCCATAATTTGATTAACGACCGCTTCTTCTGAGTCAGTTCCCCGTAAATTCATTGAAAGATTTGACCAAATGAGCGGACAGGTGGGTTCAAACTGAACGTTTAAACCTCCATTAGTCTCATCACTGACTAATAAGTACCCCTTTTCACCCATTTCATTTTTATGACGGCCCTGGATATTTCCCGGATATTCAATTAAAGGATGATGACCTAACTGCTGACGCTTATGAATATGCCCTAATGCCCAATAATCATATCCCAAATTTTCCATTTCGTTAATGGTAAACGGTGCATACTGTGAGTCGTTGCCACCCTTAATAGCACCGTGAACCATCCCAATTTGGTAGTCAGCGTTTGAACGTTCTGGAAATACAGAGATAATATCATCTGAAATATTCCTAGTAGCGTAACTAAAACCTGTAATAGCAACTGTTCTTCCGTCTTTAAGAGTCAATGTGTGCGTCGTCACTTCTTTGGGAAATACGTAAACATTAGCCGGAAAATTGAAATTTTTAGCACCTTCACTTTGATAATCATGATTACCAAACGAAAGAAGTACAGGAATATCATGTTCATCCAATCGTTCTAACTGTTTAATCAAAAAACTAATGGCTTTGACACTTTGGTGACTACTGTCAAATAAATCTCCCACTAGCAAAACAAAATCAACATCATCTAAAATGGCATCATCAATAATCTTCTTTAATGAATCGAATGGAGCCTCGTGCAAAATGTCCCACAGCTTACTCGGAGTGGTAGCATCCTCTCTGATTCCTAAAAACGGACTATCCAAATGTAAATCTGCCGCATGAATAAACTTCATTATAATTTCTCCCATACAAAAAAATCGGAGCACCAATGGGCGCTCCGATTAACGATCAATTAAGCTTCATACATATCACGTAAAGGCTTAGTAATTAACATATTAGCATCATCAATGACTTTGCCCATTGCTTTTTCTTTACCCATCAATTTTTTGATGATATCAAGACTGTTCATTTTATTGGCAAGATCTTGAGCTTTTTTCATATCATCTTGCGAAATTTGTTGACCAGCCATTTGCTTTTGTCTTAATTCATTTTGATTAGTTTGAAAGTCCTTAAATGTCTTAAAAGCATCTTTGTCCTTCTTTAACTCATCGTATGTGGCTTGGAGTTCTTTAAATTCATCAGTCTTTACTAGTGCATCCTGTAAAGTTTGTGCGTCTTTCATTACATCATTTTCTGCCATAATTATTTTCCTCCTTAAATATTGTTACAGTGTATATTTTAACATACGTGAAGCTATCGGCCTAGTAAAGCTTTCGCACCGCTAATAACTTCTGAGGCACCCTTTTTAATTCCACTGGCACCTTCTTTAACGATTCCCTTAACGACTTTACCAGTATCATTAGTAATACCCTTAAATAGTTTAGAATTCTGCGTATCATTATCTTCATCACCATCACGTGCCACCGTTTGTGCGTCTTGGACACCAAATTGGGTTCCCTTGGTGTACGGAAGAATTTGTTGCATTTGTGTCTTGTACAACGGACCAACGTCGGTCCCAGTCAAATTCTCTAAATGATGCGTAGAGTTGGTACTATCAAAGCCTTCCCAAGTTGCTACCACAACGTTAGGAGTGTATCCGATGATCCATTTATCTTTGGTAGCATCGGAATCTGGAGTATTATCAGCCTCAGTACTTCCAGTTTTTCCGGCAACTTGATACCCGCTCGGTTTAGCATCAACACCAGTTCCATTATCAAAGACACCAAGCATCATACTTGTCATCTGTCGTGCCGTTGAAGGAGACATGATTTGTTTTGAACTTGGATGTTCATTATCAACGACCGTCTTCCCTGTCGAATCAACGATCTTAGTAATATAGAACGGCTGTGAAATTTTCCCCTTATTAGCAAAAGCAGTATAGGCACCAGCCATTTGTTGTGGGGAAACTCCGTTGGACAAGCCCCCAAGGGCCAATGCTAGATTCTTATCCTTATCCGTGACCGGTAAGTTGAATTTTTTAACCGAATCGTATCCCTTGTTCACTCCGATCTTATTTAATAACCAAACTGCGGGCGCGTTCATACTCTGTGCTAGAGCTTGGTACATCGGAACTTTTCCTGTATAAACATCATTGTAATTATGCGGAGTATAGTGATTTGATCCATACGATTTCTTCTGGTTTTCAAGTTCAGAATCATAATAATACCCGTTTTCAAGAGCTGGCGTATAGACCGCAAGTGGTTTCATCGTCGAACCAGGCTGACGTTTAATATCGGTCGCACGATTATAACCACGGAAAACCGTCTTACCACGTCCACCAACAACCGCTTGAACCCCACCATTTTTTGGATTCAAAGCAACCGATGCAGCTTGGACCTTGGTCCCATCCGAAGCATCATTAGGAAACAAATTAGGATTTTTAAAATCAGTCTGAAAGCTTTGCTGCTGTTGCTGATTTAGATTCGTATAAATTTTATACCCGTGATTCATGATGTCAGATTCAGTTAATCCATATTTTGAGATAGCCTCATTAATAACAGCATCAAAATAATAGGGATATTTATACCCATTAGTAGAACGATAGGAATTTTTAGTGTTCAACGGCATGGCTTGGTATTTTTTTGCCTCTGAATTAGTGATCTTATGGTTCTTTGCCATTAAATCAAGAACCACATTTCTCCTCTGACGTGCCGCCTCCGGATGATCAATCGGATTATTACTAGGATTCGATAGCATCCCTGCTAACACAGCTGCATCCTGGACCGGTAAATCTTCCGCAGACTGCCCAAAGTATCGCTTCGAGGCATCTTCGACCCCATACACGCCATTACCAAAGTAAGCGTTGTTCATATACATCGTCAAAATTTGGTTCTTTGAATAAACGTTCTCAATCTCAATTGAAATGAATAATTCTTTAAGTTTTCTGGTTAAAGTTTGTTGCTGGGAAAGAAAAGTGTTCTTGGCTAACTGCTGCGAAATTGTACTTCCTCCACCACTAATGTAGTCACGACCCAGTACCCTATTCTTAATTGCAAGTAAAATGGCTCTCCCGTAACCACTAACCGAATAGCCATGTTCCTTATAGAAATTACGATCTTCCGTCGAAAGAATCGCATTAGGAATATTTTTTGAAATCTTATTCATCTGAACGTAAGTACCCTTTTGTGCGTACAATTTGCCAGCTTCTTGGTGATGTGAATCATAAATCACAGTCGATTTTGATAAATTAGACTGAAGATCACGAACGTGCGAAGTCTTTGCCACAATCGTCAAATAACTACTTAAAACCAAGATAACGAATAAAACAACTACAATAATCCATCTCGTAATTTGAAATCTACGCCAGAATTTTCTGAAGTAACCCCAAATTCTTTTAAATATTGACTTACTTTTGCTGTTGTTATCCATAAAAGTCCAAATCTCCTTTTATCATTAAATGCTATTGTAACACATGGACATTAATGGATTTTAAAAGATAAAGTGGATGTCAATTGACATCCACTTTATTCTACATTTGATCGGGTGCTTTAATTCCCAACAATCTTAACGACTCTTTTAATACAATCGCAACACTTTTGACAAGGTCGAGACGGGCGTCTTGCTCATCATCGTCCGCTAAAATCTTAGAATGAGCATAATATTTGTTGAATGACTTAGCTAGTCTTAGCGAATATTTAGCAATATCGGAAGGCTCAAATTCATTTCGAGCTTGTTTTACAACTTCTGGAAAGGCCTGAAGTAACTTAATGACTTCAAAAGCACCTGCATCAGTCAATTCATTTGCTGATTCATCAAATTCTTTTTTACCAGACTTCCGCAAAATACTCTCAGCACGAGCATGAGCATACTGAACGTATGGGCCAGTCTCACCTTCAAATTTTAATTGGTCTTTAAGTACGAAATCAATGCTATTGATTCGCTCACTCTTAAGATCACCAAAGATAATGGCACCAACCCCAACTTGTGTAGCCACTTCATCTTTATTTGGTAAATCAGGATTCTTCTCAGCAATTTGTTGTTTTGCCATGGTAATTGAATCATCTAAAACCTTGTTTAATAAGATAATATTCCCACGTCTAGTTGAAAGCTTTTTTCCATTAACCGTAATTAAGCCAAACGGGATATGATGAACACCGTCCGCATTCTTTATGCCCATCTTTTTTAAGACAGCTTTTAGTTGATGGAAATAATTAGTTTGTTCGGATCCTACCACGTAGAGATTCATGACTGGATGATACGTCCGTTCACGGTATAACGCCGTTGCAATGTCTCTAGTAATGTAAAGAGAAGCCCCATCGCTCTTTAAGATAAGTGCTGGATTTAGGTTAGCGTTACTTAAATCGACCACTTGAGCTCCTTGAGATTCCTGAAGCAATCCATCTTTTTTTAGGATGTCAACCACTTCATCCATTTTGTCATTGTAAAATGACTCACCATTATAGGTATCAAATTTAACGCCCAGTTTTTTATAGGTATTATTAAAAGCCTCTAACGACACATCCCTAAACCACTTCCATAGTTTGGTAGCTTCGGGATCACCATCTTCGAGTTTTTTAAACCATTCGCGTGCTTCTTCGTCTAGTTCAGGATTTTTCTGATCTTCCTTATGAAATTTAACGTAATACTGAACTAAGTAATGAATTGGATGACGCTTTACGTCCTCTTCATTTCCCCACTTTAAGTAAGCCGTAATTAACTTACCAAATTGGGTTCCCCAATCACCTAAATGATTATCTTTAATTGTTTTATATCCATTTTTTCTTAAAATTTCGGAAATTGAATTTCCAATCACAGTGGAACGAAGGTGTCCCATTGACATTGGCTTAGCAATATTTGGAGAAGACATATCAATGGTCACGGTCTGATCCTTGCCATCGTAATTATCACCATAGTGCTCTTTATCCGTCAAAACCTCTGACATGACTTGCTTACTAACTTTTCCTTTATCCAAGAAGAAGTTAACGTAAGGACCAACGGCAACGACTTTATCAAACTGACTTCCATCAACATTATTGACGATATCCTTTGCGATCTGTTGAGGAGCTTTATGTAACTCCTTAGCTAGAATGAAAGTTGGAAATGCTAAGTCCCCGTTATCTGAAGTTTTCGGTTTCTCAATTTTTCCGTAAATATCACTCGTTGAAATTTGGTTGTTAGTTGCATCAGCAACTACGTCTGCAACTTGTTGTCTGTAATCCATAATATCCTCCTCATAAATAAAAAGCCTCTTACATTAATTAAATCAATGCAAGAGACGAGATCACCCGCGGTACCACTCTATTTGGAAATACCCACTCATTATTAAATTTGTATACCTAGAAAGGACGCCTTCCCAATCACAATTTATCTAACTCACATCAACTTAGATTTGCTTTGAAATTATAATTAGTACTACACTCTCATCGTTGGTAGCTTCCCAAAGCGGGTGACGGGAATCGAACCCGCGACGTAAGCTTGGGAAGCTTAAATTTTACCACTAAACTACACCCGCAATACGTGTATAATTATATCATGAATTATACCCCTTGTCATCAAGACTTCTACAGAGCCGTATGATAAAATTTGATTGGAGGCTAAACATCATGTTAATCTACATAATTACTTTACTATGGATTCTTTTATTAATCTCACTAACAATCGGAATCACGCGTAAACAAGACAAAAAGATTATTAAGGGTGTCGTCTATACGCGCGCGTTTTACATTCTTTTGTTGATTAGTGAAGTGGTTTTTACCCTGAACCATTTTAGCGATCATCGCTATTTGGTCTCTTTAAGTTTTATAATGACAATCGTCGCGATTTCTTTCATTGATATTTGTTACCAGAGAAAAATCCAAGGTAATTTAAAACCCTACGTAATTTTATTGACACTGATTTCGATTTTAATCTCAATTGGGCTTTTGTTTTTCATTCAATAATTACTACTAAAAAATCATCCAATCACTTGGATGATTTATTTTTTTGCATTTTTTCAGCTAATCGAATTGATTCATCAACTAGCTCCGCTTGCGCATCAATCACAGGGTAATCATGATTACCAGCTCGTTCTTCTGCTACCGAAATCTCAGTACAACCTAAAATCACCACATCGCTATCCAATTCATTAACCATTTGATTTAAAATATGATGATATAATTTTGGATCGACATAATCCTGCTCCTTAACACCTTTATAAATTAAATCCATCGTTTCGTCCGCAATTTCTGCGGTAGGGTGCACAACTTCATATCCAGCTTTAGTAATTTCTTTATCATATACCTTGTCCTTTAGAGTTCCCTTAGTGGCAATTAGCCCCACTCTTTTAGCGTGTGGAAACTTCTTGGCAATTGCGGCTACCGCTAACCTAGGCATATGCAAAATTGGAACATCCGTCATACTCTGTAACTGATCATAAAAATAATGGGCAGTATTACATGGTAACGCAAAAAATTCTGGTCCCAGTTTGCTCTGTTGTTTAATATCTTCTTCAAGTGGAACTAGTGGGCTCGGATTATTTTTTGGGTCAGTAATATAATCCGTCCGGTCAGGAACCGTCGCATGATTAACTAATATATAATTTAAATAATCTTGATCACAGTGAGCTGGGGTCCGTTGATTTAGTAAATGAACATAACTCTCAGTCGCTTGGGTCCCCATCCCACCAATAATTGTGAAAAACTTTTTCATTATCTTATTCCTTATTCATATGAAAATATTTTTTGAAGTTTTTTGCGTAATTATGGTCCATCCATTTCATAAGTAGCCAACGCATGAAGTTTTCATCTTTTTTATACCAAAAAGTCGTTCCCCACTGACCTTTTTTGATCAGCTCTTCTGCCTTCTTTTTATCTTCATTATCTTTGGCATACTTACGAAAAACACGATTGGGCACCCCTAACCATAAATAATATTTCTTAGGATCTTGATTGGCATACACTGTCTTTTGGTCCGCTAGGTCATCTTGAACGTAATCACGAACCACCCATTGAGCAAGGTTATATCCATTTAGGGTGACAAAGAAACTGCTGCGTCCCTGTCTCAAATTGATTTCAAACAACTTGTACGTATCGTCTCTAACATCATACTTCATGTCAAAATTAGCATACCCAGTAAATTCAATCGACTCTAAAAACTGTTGAATCTGATCATAAATCCGTTGATCAAAGTCAGGAATAATCGTGACGTAGTTACCAATTGCAGACGGTGCCGGATCTTCCAAAAGTGGATGGCCTAAACACATCATCTTAACATGATGATTCTTGTCAACATAAGCATTTAAGACCCGCATGTTGCTGTCATCACCTGGGATGAAATCTTGGACGATCAAGTCTGAAGTATAACCATTATTATAAATTTTTGAAACAATGTCACGATACTCGGCATCACTTTTAATGGTAAAAGCTTTCTTTCTTCCCTCAAAACGGATATCCAACCATTCCACGCTATTGGTTGGTTTAAGTGCAATTGGATAATCAAATGGTTGATCAAAGTCATTATCTTCAAAATTGCTTTTGGAAATAATCTTGGTGCCGGGATATGGCATTCCATACTTATCACACATTTTATAAAAATTTTCTTTACTATTAAGTTGTTTTATTAACGAATAATCAACGTATGGACAGACAAAGACATCTTCTAAATCTTTCTTATGTTTAGAAATTAACTCAGCATAACCATCCCCACATCCAATTAAAATGACCGGTTCTTTGTGGTTGGCATACTTCTTTTTTAACTTTTTCATCTCTTCAAACCATACTGGATCCTCACTAAAGCCGGGAATAAACGTCAGATCCACAATTTTGGTAAATCTTGTGGGGGCTAATCGTTCCTGGGCATAAGCCTTGACACGCTTACCATACAACTCGTAGAAAGAACGCGCCATCCCGTACACATTAAAGTCACTTCCAAGTAAGATCGGAGTGAAATCTGGAACTTTCTCATTTGTCATTACCATTTAAACCCTCCAAGTAATCTTCCACGATAACCGAATCGGTTGGATAAGGTGTATCAACACCATTAATCTTTTGATAAGGATCGCGTCCTTTACCCGCTACTACAATAATATCTCCACGTTTACCAAAATTAATGGCCTTTTTAATGGCTTTTTCACGATCCATTTCGAAATGAACGTCAACCTTATCATGATCGATATGACTATCAATTTCCTTTGCAATCTTCATGGGATCCTCATAAGCGGGGTCGTCAGTAGTTAAAAACGCTACATCGGCATTCTGAGTCAACGCTTTGCCAAATCCCTCTCGACGGTCGATTCCCTTATTGCCTGGGCTACCAACCACTACAATAACTTTTCCACTGGGGTCTTGTCGTTTTAAAAATCCTAGTAATGCATTCATACTAGCATAATTATGGGCATAATCCACATGAACGTTCCCATGGTTTTTAGACTTAAAGATTTCCATTCTTCCAGGAATTTTTGCTCCTGCCAAACCATCTAACATATCACCACGTTTAAAGCCAGCAAGTCCAGCCGATATGATCGAAGCGGTTGCATTGGATTCATTGTAATCACCTGGAATACCAATGCGATAATTTCCGTCTAAGCCTAACTTTTTAGCTTTATCAGAGATAGAACTTAATTGAATATCGTTATCAGTCAAGCTATCTGAAACTGGCTCGTACGTGAAATCAAGGTCGACTTCAAGTTGTGGAGTCGTCCCCTTTTTACCAAACAAATAAATATTTTGGGGATCAGTTGTGGTTTTGGCAGCATAATAAATATCAATCAGGTGGTCTGAATCGGCATTCAAAATGCACCTATTTGAATTAACCAACAGTTGCTCTTTACAGTGCAAATAGTTTGCAAAAGTCGGATGCTCGTTTTCCCCAATGTGATCGGGAGAAATATTTAAAAAATTACCTACGTTATACTTTAATCCAAAAACCCGATTTTTTAAGTATGCCTGAGACGAAACTTCCATAATGAGATATTTCATCCCATTATCGACAGCGGCTCTCATATTCTTAAAAATATCTAGTGATTCTGGAGTGGTTAGATGTGACTTAAATGTTTGATTTGGTTCATTACCAACCACGGTATTGATAGTTGAAAATAAGGCGGTTTTATTCCCACTCGCCCTCCTAATTGCATCCCGAGTGAAATATGAAGAGGTCGTTTTCCCCTTAGTACCCGTAAAGGCAATGATGAACAAATCGTCTTGTGGATAATTGAAAAATGCAGCAGAGATCAAGGACATTGCTTTTTGAATATTAGTAACCAAAATCTCATTCATTCCGTCACTTTCAGATAAATGATCTTCACACACGATTCCAGTTGCTCCAGCCTTTTTTGCTAACGTAACAAATTCAGGTTTAAAGTTTCCCTTCCCAAAGAATAAAGTTTTCGGTTTTATGTCTCGTGAATCATAACTAACGTAGTTAAAATCATTATCATTAGTCTGATTAACTGATTTTAATAAGTCATGTTCACGAAGAATATTTTTAATTTCTTGAATGCTTAGTGACAAAAAATTCAGCTCCATTCCGCTAATTTTTGTAATGGAAATCCAAATAAATCATTCGGACTTTAATTTTGTTTTTAATTTACTCCTAGACAATTCTACCAAAAGAAAGAGATAATGACTAACTCAAAACCAATAATGAAAACATAAATTAATATAATAAAAAACATTCTGCGTAAACTAAATTAATTCCAGTTCACACAGAATGTCTTTTTACTATTTAACATCTCTTAATTTTTGTTCACTAACATTATCCAATCGGTCACCAACTGCATTCACCATCTTCAAACATTTTTCAATATCATCCTGGCTCATATCCAAAACAGAAAAACATTGATTAACGTGTTCATATACTTTATCACGACGTTCCTTAGCGTATTCTGTAGTGTCAACGATGACAACTCGTTCATCTTTATGACTACGTGTTCTTGTCACCCATCCCTGCTTTTCAAGCCGTTTCAACAACGGGGTTAAAGTCCCACTATCTAAGTCTAAGTAGGATCCAAGCTCACGAACGGTCATTGGGGCATGTTCCCATAACACCAACATGGTAATGTATTGTGGATAAGTTAAATTAAATGGAGATAAAACGATTTGGTAGTACCGACTAAACTTTTTACTTGTATTATAGATTCCAAAGCACAATTGGCTTTCAATCTTACGTGGTTCAACCATTATAATCTCTTCTTTCTAAAAACTCTTGTACTATCTTATATTTTACACAATTAAATAATAAATACAAGGATACCACAAAATTGAGTGTTTATTTTACGACATTTTTATTGTATGATTGAAGGGTAGTAATTGCCAGAGTGGCGGAATTGGCAGACGCGCAGCGTTCAGGTCGCTGTTCAGTTTACTGAGTATGAGTTCGAATCTCATCTCTGGCATTCGTTACTAACAAGACGTTATCAAGCTTATTGATATCGTCTTTTTTCATTAATAGTAATTAAATTATGTAAACAAAAAGAATGGACAATTGTCCACTCTCTCACTACTTTTTATCTAATATAATCGCCTAGATCGTAAATTAATTGGTTCTTAGCTTGGTAATAATAATTGCGTAATGGATGAAGATGGTTATTTTTAACGATCCATGGCTTATCAAAATTAGTGTAATGAATAATCACAGGGTACTTAAGTGCATCTGCCTCAGCTGCTCGACGCTCTGGGATAGGATTTAATCCACTCTCACCTTTAACTAGATGACTCTGCAAATTATACTTAGGATCAAGTTTCTTCCAGTGTCCATTAAAAATGGCGTTTAGAGCATCTTGGTCTTGATACTTCAGCATATCAGGTTTATTAATTGCCAACCTTCTAACCTTTTCAGAAGTATCATTATCATTCCAAGCTTTTGTATCAATTAGTAACAATCCGGCATTGAAATACTGACCCGGTGCATCACTAACGTGCATCTTTTTTAACCGATCAACGTAGCCAGAGTCCTCAACGGCACCGACAATATTGCCATCAAGATCGGTATTAAAAAGATTTGAAATATCACCCACACATACCATGTCAGCATCCAAATAAAGGATCTTAGGTTCATGAACTTCTTCAGGAATCTCAATTCGATAGTAAGTGTTTTCCTTAATTGCACTATCCGGAGATTTTACATTAGCATCCTTATATGCAGCGGTGTTGGGCTGCAAAAAGTTAATTGCCTTACAGTTGTCGTAGACTTTTTCCAGGGCCTTTAACAAATCAGCACTGTTGGAACTTAAATGATCATTAACAACGTAAAACGTGAAACTTGAATTCTTATTATGGTTCAATATTGACGAATAGTTGACTGCCAGCGGTATCGCCATATTGTTATCAGTAGTAGATGCAATTGTAATCATACACATTATCCCCTTCAAAAATATTTGAAACTATTTGGCCACTTGTAAAAATAAGTATCACTAATTTTCGTAGCGATATTTATAAAAGTGGACCACTTTATGACCTATCTATTTCGAACAACAACAACGTTTACCGTCGCATTTTTACTTCCAATGGTAATGGTAGCGTTATTATTCTCAAATCGATATCCAGTTGGAGCAATTAAAGTTTGCTTTTCACCTGGGATACCAGTAACTGAAGTTGCATTCACGTACTGCCCCTTTTTATTTACAAAATTAACTTGTTCAGTTATGGAAATCGAAGTGACATTGTAATTGGTTGCCCAAATCCAATTACCGGGATGTGATTGTCCATCTGCAAGACTTAAATTATTCTGCAAGTGATTGTTATTATCAATGTTCATCCAATTGGGTGATTTAACAGTGTAATCTTTTCCGTCAAATACAAACTGAGTACCCACCACCGGTTCTGGAATAATTGGACCCGCACCAGGTGCATCAGGAGCCTTTAAGATTGTCTTATCACCTAACTTAATTTGGTGAAGATTATTATCACCTTTCATGAAAGCGGACAATCCATTATATTTACCCTTAGAAGCTGCCTGAGTATCGAAGCTAGTTAAATCTAGGCTTTGTAACTGATGGTCATCCTGAAACATATTACTCAAACTACGATTACTAGGATTAATCCTAAAACTCGTTAAACCGTCAATATTTTTAACAGCATAGTCATCAACAAACATTGAACTCATATCGACAACTTTAGAAGTGTCAAAATGACTGACATCAATGTCTTTAAGATTAATATCGGCACCAAACATCAGTCTCATACGATTAACATTTGAGGTGTCAAAGTGAGTGACATCGATACTTTTTAGTGCGGTATCACCATTAAACATATAATCCATGCCGGATACTTTTGATGTATCCAATTTATCGAGACCATTAATAGTTTGCAGGTTCTTTAATCCTTGATTGCCTTGGTGGAGTGGATCATCATCTGCCGATTGAGAAAAAAGATAATCAGAATTTGATGGGGCATACATCTTATCTTGGATATTAATAACCCGGGCGTCATTTAAAGCCTGACGTAAATCTCCAAGTTGTGAATATGCATAGGTTCCCAAGGTTTTATCTTTACCGCTCAACGTTAAAGTCCGATTGATCTCATTATAGTTCCAGTTGACCTGTCCCCACGTACCACGATCATATCTTAATTTAGAAATCCTAGGTCTAGCTTGTGAGGTCATTTCCTTAGTATCCGTTGCTGCTGCATATGTAGTTTCAGTGTGACTTGCTGAACTATTCATCTGCAAGCCAAAGAATAAACCAACGGTCACACCTGCAATTAATGCTCCCTTAATTACCTTTTTCATTAGATCATCTCACTCTCTTATATTTCCTTACACTTCTAAAGTAGGCCATAAATGCCGTCATGTCAACATTTATGCTTTATCATGTGAAAAAAATACCATAATAATTACATTAATTATGTAAAAAGAGAATAATAATGTGCGTTATTATTCCCTCTTTTAGTTTCTATAAATCTATATCATTGGATTTATATAGTTATAATCTATCCATAAAACATTGATTAAACTATCACCATGCCAATAAAAATCATTGGAGTCTATGTAAGAACCAGAAGTATTAGCTTCTGGCTCTACAATAACTAGTCGTTTAGACGAATAGTAGCGTGATAAGAACTACCATCTGTGGCCTTGCCAAAATAATCGTCTGTAATCGAGCGAAAAACCATTTTCCCGTTCGGTAAGTTCAAATATTCGGCATCATATGGAAAAACAACGGAGTAATTGTTTTTATTTCCAATACTGTAATAGTAAATAGTTCTACCACTAAGCCGAACGCTTCGATCTGTACTTGGAACTACTAGTTTAAACTCCTTCATTATGACTCACCTCCTTTCCCATCAAAAAAGGTCATACTACGAAGTAGCATGACCTAAATGGTATTTCAGAGTATTCATCATATTGAAATACGAATAAATTCGCATAGTTGTTTTAATTTCAAATCTTATAACAAGACATAGGCTATCATTAAATGATTTTTCACGTACTCAATAACACTTATCTTCCACCAACTTATCATTTATGACAGTATTAATTACGGTGTTAAAAGCTTCTCACACTTTCTAACACCACGTGAACACTATTTCCTACATTAGCATTCACAAAATTATCTAGTTATTTTTAATCTCAACATTCAATATTTCATTATGAATCTCTTACTGCTTACTTCACAATTTAGATTATAAACTTTATTAAAAACAACGACAATAGAGTCTTAAATTTCACAAAACATAATTATAATACCTTGACATCAGTATTTACCCTAATTATTAATTCACTTTTGTCTCATAATATAATAATTATTATTATATAATATAACCAATCACTCGCTTTATTGACAAAAATTTACTGCATAATTTTAGCGATTAAAACATAATTTGATATAATTAACCAATGGAGGAAATAATATGAAAACAAAAGCTTATGAAACTTATAATTTAGTTGAATACGATAAAAATCTTCCTTATGAAGTTGGCGATTTAGTCGAAGTTACATTTGTTAACCCAACTGGCTTAGGTGATAACCAAGACGATTGGTTAAAAGTCGTGAGACATGACGTTGGTGAATCAACCAGTATTCATGATGAATTCAGGTTTAATTCAAAATGCATCAAAGCAGTAAAGAAGTCAAACTAAAAAAAGGTCCTCACAAAAGTGAGGACCTTTTTTTAAGCATTATCATGTGCAATTTTAGCGGCAGTAGCGCCAGCAATAGCTCCAACAATATCATCAATAAAAGTATTGACAATTTGACCGTTTGTATCGAGTTCTTTTACAATTCCATTTTTATTAGTGTCAATTTCACCATAATTAGTAACCCCAATCGTCCCATAGATTGAAGCAATTCCAAGTGCCAACGTTTCATCAACGCCAAACACCCCCAAATCATGGGAGACAATGCTTTCAAGTGGCTCTTCTAACTCGCCATCTTGTGCTAAACGATCCAGTTCAAGCCCTACCATTGCGTTATTCAATACTTCCCTTTTATGCAAAATATCATTAACAATCCCACAAACATAGTCTAAATCAGGAACATTTGAATATTTTTTCTGTAAATCAATTGCAATCTGTGCAATATCTTTAATCGTTACTCCATGTTCATTCAGTCGCTTAAGCACAAAATTATACGCCTGAGTGTCAGGATATTTATAGTCTCCTCGATCTACCATTAGTTAATCTTCCTCCATATCTTTCATCAGGGTCATATCATATTCGTTTGGATAATTATCTTGAGTAATCATCATTGTCATTACACTTTTATCCTTAAGATGACCCTTTATAATTGCATCAACATACATCTCTTTATGAAAATCTCTTTGAAATTCGGCAAAACTCGATAAAAATCTAAAGTTCAAAACCACGTCACTACTATTTCTAGAACTTGAAACGCCAATAACATCTATTATTTTACTCTTCTTCATCTCGTTAACTATCGGAATAACGACATTCTTATAAAATATTTCAACTTCACGTAATTTTTGAGTTAAATTATGAATTCGTTGATTAATTACGTTACACTTCTGAAAGTCAGTATTATTCAACTCTTTCATCCCATTCAACAAATAATCCTTATCATTATTGAGTAGGGCATTTTTTAAATCCGCTGACTTTTGATCGTCATCCCCATCGTTTAAAACACTAGCTAATTCATCAATTGTGTTCACGTCATAATCATTTTTGAGTTGATCAAGATTCATGATCCAGTGTAAATACTGCTTTTTAAGCTGCTCCAACTCTTCATCAGCCGCCATTAATTGATTCTTTAATTGATTAAAATAATTAAATTCAACTACGTCCATTTTTCACTCCACCACTATAAGACTGCCATTAGCATAAATCCGGTTGCAATTAGGTTATTTAAAAAGTGGACCCCAATCGAAACTTCAATTTTCCCCGTTTTCTTGTATACATACGCTAAAATCATTCCCAAAATAGCATAAATCATAAAACTAATCACGTTAGAACTCATATGACCACAAGAAAAAAGTAACCCACTAAAAACAATTGGCAGCCAAAACGCATTTTGATTAAAAAAGGCATTAATAAAAAATCCTCTAAACACCAATTCCTCTAACACTGGGGATAAAAAAATCGCCGAAAAGCTCATCAAGACCAACACCGTCATGTTACTTTGAAAAAGACTTAAAATGGCATTATTATTCTTTGTTCCCAGTTGGTTAAAAATCAATTTATTTAAAACTTGAAGCACAATCTCAATAACAAAAAAGCTAAAGATTGACAATAAAATAATCTTTAAATCGTGACCAGTAAGCCGATGACTTCGTTGCCTGTACACACTTCGATAAGCCCATAGCGCTAAACTAATTACGACAAGAAAAATAACAATGTAAGAGGATCCATAAAGAAAAGCCTTGAATCCATGATAATCGTGAATTCCAATCATTTGAACTGGTACTTGAACCGCAAAAATCAAAAAAATTAGTCCAATAAATACAACGGCTCTTTTCAAAAATTTAATTAAACTCATTTCCCACTTCATTAATCCAATTCATCTCCAAATTTTTCCACTAACATAGAATACCATAATAATAAGGTCTGAAACAAAGAAGGAAAATTAGTGTTCAAATCTATCGTTAACCTAACTGATTCGAAATGATATACTAAAAGACGTTATTAAACTAAAAGAGGAGCTAAGCATGGTGATTATTACAGCTGGAATGATTGGTGTCGGTAAGACAACCTTAACGGGAAAAATTGCCGCACATTATGGAACAGAGCCCTTCTACGAGCCAGTGGGAGACAATCCTGTTTTGCCACTTTATTATAAAGATCCAAAACAGTATGGTTTTTTACTCCAAATATACTTTTTAAATAAACGCTTTTCGATGATTAAAAGGGCGTTAAAACAAGACAACAACGTGTTGGATCGATCTATTTACGAAGACGCTCTTTTCACCAAAGAAAATAATGCTGAAGGAAATATTTCTGACGTTGAATTAGAAGTTTATTTAAAACTACTTGACAATATGATGGATGAACTTAAAGAGCTTCCAAAAACAAGTCCCGACCTTTTAGTCTATGCCTACAGCGATTTCGATACCATCTTATACCGAATCAAAAAGCGTGGTCGTGATTATGAACAATGGGACAACGATCCAGGACTGGAAGAATATTATTACAAAATGTGGAAAGCTTACCAAAAATGGTATGACAAATACAACGTCAGTCCTAAGATGAAAATTAATCTTCAAAAGTACGATCTAGAAGATCCCCAAAACGTTTCTAAGGTATTGGCAAAAATTGATAAAAAATTAAAAACGATCCGATAAAAAAACTTTGAACACGATGTTCAAAGTTTTTTTATCTCTACTTAGACAATTCATAAATTGACTGACCGTAAATCGACATTGCCAAAATCAAATCATTAACAGGTGTGTATTCGTTAGCTTGGTGCATCGTGTCCTCTGTTCCTGGGAAAAGTGCTCCAAAGGCAACCCCACGTTTCATCATTCGCGCATACGTACCACCACCAACAACTTCTGGTTGAGCGTCATCCTGATCAGTTTGATCGCGATAAACACCCATTAAGGTTTTTACAATGGGATCGTCTGCATCAACAAAGTGGGGCACCATTTGCGAAATTTGTTTGGTTGACCCGTTAAACCGATCAGCGGCATCTTGAACTTTAGCTAAAATTTTATCAGTCGTAATCCCCTTGGGATACCTAAAGTTAGTGTTGACCATCCCACCATTTTCATGATCAAAATTCATTAGACCGACGTTCATGGTTAGTTCTCCCATCACATCATCAGTAAAATTAAGCCCCAATTTATGAGCACGAGAATCATCATGCAGTTTTTCGTCGATGAAGTTCAGGATATTAGCACCACTAGTATCAAAACTATAATCAACCAAAAAGTCAGCTAAATAGGTTCCAGCATTGATACCGTTCTTAGGTTCCATTCCATGGGCTGCTTTCCCGACTACACTGATTTTAATATTGTTCCCTTCGATTTCATAGCTTCCAGTTACGGGAACCCTATCTAAATATTTTTCAAATTCATCGGCCATTTTGGAGACATCCGCAGCAACAACGTCAGCTTCTGCATCACGTGGTACCATATTTTCACGCAATCCGGCATTAAAATGCATCAGGGTGTTCTCACCATCACTTTTATTGGAAGCAAAATGCGTTTCAAGCGTCACATTACCCTTTTCCCCATTGATCAAGGGAAATTCGGCGTCTGGCGAAAATCCAAATGAAGGATCTGGTTCAACCTCAAAATAGCGTTTCATTCCAGTCCAGTCACACTCTTCGTCCGTTCCAATTATCAAGCGAATTTTGACCTTCGGCTGAATCCCTGCATCTTTAAGCATTCTTAATCCATAATAGGCCGCAAGTCCTGGTCCTTTGTCATCAGAAACTCCCCGACCAATTGCATTGTCACCCTCAAGCTTTAGTTCGAATGGATTAGAATCCCACCCTGCGCCACCAGGCATCTCATCAGCGTGTGACAAAATTGCCATGGTTTCATCGCCTGAACCATACTCAATGTATCCCACTACGTTATCAATGTTTTTCGTGGTGAACCCATCACGATCACCAAAAGAGAGAAACTGTTGTAATGCATGAGCTGGACCTGGGCCCAATGGGTATTCGTCCGTTGCGTGCTCCAAGTCCCTCGAACTATCAATTGAAATCAATTTTTTTAAGTCATTTAAGTAATCATCTTTGTAATTTTGTGCTTTATCTTTCCAGTCAATTGCCATGTTATACCCTCCTACTTAGTTATTCCTTATTCTAACATAATCAAGAAAGTAACAACTCATTTGGACAACATTCAACCAACGCATGATATAATGCATTCGAGGTGAACAAAATGAAGAAAATTGATAAATCAATTCTAACTAAAACCATCCGCATTCGACCCAAAAATAGTTTTAAAGGAACTTACGGTAAAATCGCTTTAGTTGGTGGAAACGAAAACTTTGGTGGTGCAATCATAATGAGTTCGCTTGGAGCAGTTTACTCTGGCGTTGGACTCACAACTACTATCACGGATCCAACGAATCAAAGTGCGCTCCACTCTTGGCTACCCGAAGCAATGTTTGCTGACTATAACGACACTGATCAAATGGTTCAACTCATTAAAGCTATGAAAATTATTACCATTGGCTCTGGGCTTGGGACCGATGATCATAGTTGTGAAATTATGGAAACCGTATTTGATAATGTTACCCCCGATCAAATCCTCTTAATTGATGGTTCGGCCATCACGATGATCGCTGAACGTGGGTTAAAATTACCACAAGCCAAATTAATTTTCACTCCACATCAAATGGAGTGGCAACGTTTATCAGGAATTAAAATGGCCGATCAAACTGAGGCACGTAACCGAGAAGCCCGCGACAAAATTGGTGGGATTGTCGTTCTTAAATCTGATCGTACTCAGGTTTATACCCCAGATGAAGTATACCAAAATACAACTGGAACGCCTGCTCAAGCGACTGGAGGAATGGGAGACACTCTTGCTGGAATTATCGGTGGGTTTGTTGCCCAATTTGACGACGAGGTTGATGCTGTTTTAGCGGCTGTTTATTCTCACAGTGCAATTGCCGATGAACTAGCTGCCACTCAGTATGTAGTTCTCCCTCATCAAATCTCAAAACAGCTTCCACGATTCATGCATGAACACGAAGCATGAATTTAACTGATAAAAAAGAAGATCCTGACTGGATCTTCTTTTTTTATCGAATGTGTAAAAACTTCCTTACACTTTGCATCTTATTTCCTAAGACCTTATCAGCTACCCGACTTTTAAGTACCAAGAATAGGTACACAAATCCACCAGCTAACGTAGCCAAAATCGAAACAAACAAACTGATTAGTGAACTATTATAATTAACTACCATCCCAAACAAGAAGTTAGCTCCATAAACTACAATTAAGGCCACAAAGTATGTGATCAAAGCAAACGCTAAAATTTTAACAGAATTAGATTTAATACTACTCATTTCCAATCCAAACTCATGTCTTAAGGAATGCACAATCAGATAGTTAGCAACTGTAAATCCAACTGCGGTTGCCATTAAGGCTCCAAAAGCTCCAAAGAAGTAAACTAAAGGAACTTGCGCCACTAACTTAATTACAATTCCAACCACAAAGTATTTAACTGCTCGTCTATTTTCAGAGATTCCTTGCATTAATGCGGTAACCACCGTAAACAAGCCTAGACTAATTGAAATGATAGCAGAAAACGTTAAAATGTCCGCTCCTAAATCCATATTGGCAGTTCCATAAAAGGTTCGATTGATCGGACCAGCAATAGCGGCCATCCCTAAAGCTGCAGGAAGCATGACAAATTCAAATAAAATTAACGCATTACTAAGTTGCTTACTAATTGAATGAATGTCACCTTTGGTTCGGGCTTCAGAAAGCAACGGAACTACGGTAATTGCCAAGGCGGAAGCTAACGAAACCACAATCATAATCAATTTATTCGCATTAGCCGCAAAAATAGCATAAATATACTGTAAATTAGTATTAGTATAATTAGTTGCCCAACGCATAATACTAAAAAAGGAATATTGGTCAATTAATTGAAAAATGGTAATGCCAGAACCAAGAATAATAAACGGAACCGCTTGACTAATAATTTCTTTATAAAGATCGTTAGTCTTAACGTTAATAGCGTTATCACTTGAAGCAATGAGCCCCTGAAAATGATCACGTCGTCGCCAGTAATACCATCCTAGTGCTAAAAAACCAAAAATAGCACCGATGAAGGCGGCAAAAGTTGACTGGGTAACGGCGGTTACCCAACTTCCGTGGATCACGATCATAATGAAGAAGGCTGAAGCCAACATGTAAATGACACGCGCGAGTTGCTCAACAAATTGTGACATTGCTGACGGAGCCATCTGTTGGAAGCCTTGAAAATATCCACGAGTTAAACTCATCGCAGGAATAATTAGGACGGCCCATGCTAACGAACGAATCACCGGAACCGCATTTTTACCCCCACTACCAGCTAAGATTGGAGCAAAAAAATAGATTAAAAGTGCACAAACGACTCCGGTAATAACCGAAAGGGTAATTCCTTTCTTATAAAGTCGCGCACTTACCCCATACTCATTTAACGCATTATAATGGGCCACTTCTTTTGCAACCGCCGACGGAATCCCCGCAATGGCAATTGTCAAAAACTCACTATAAATGTTGTAACCCATGGTATACAACGTGTTGGCAAGCGGAAACAATGACGCTCCAAAAATCAATCGCCAAGGAATGATGTAAATGGCACCAAGAATTCGTGAGAGGATGCTTCCAATGGTCATCCAGGCTGATCCTTTAACCATCTTACCTTGTGATCTTTCACTATCTTCAATTTCTTCTTTTTCTAATTCATCTTGTTCGAAATCGTTGTTCACAAATTTCCCCTACTTTCACGTTACAAATATAAATTTTAACCATTTCGAAAAATAATTTCAAATTTATTCAAGCTTAATTTGCAACAATATTAACAATTTTCTTTGGAACGACGATTACCCTTCTAACAGTCTTTCCATCAAGGAATGATTTAACATTTTCATCATTTAAAGCAACTTTTTCAGACTCGTCCTTCCCAGCATCCACGCCAACTTTAATGTGACCTCTCACTTTTCCATTAACCTGAACCACCAGTTCAACTTGGTCTTCTTTTAATTTACTTTCATCAGCTTCGGGCCATTTGGCAAGTTCAATGGAATGATCATGACCTAACTTTTGCCATAATTCTTCGGCAACGTGTGGCGTAATTGGTGAAAGAAGTTTAATGAACCCTTCAGCGTACTTTTTAGGCAACTTTTGTGCTTTATATGCCTCATTGATGAAAACCATCATTTGAGAAATGGCAACGTTAAAACGCATGTTTTCAAAGTCATCAGTCACCTTTTTAACGGTTTGGTTATAAATTTTATCAAGACTACCATCATTGTCATCAACGATCGCCTTACTTATCGTATTGTCATCATTCATATATAAGCGCCAAACTCGTTTAATCCAACGATTAGCACCAACAATTCCATCTGTATTCCACGGTTTAGATTCAGAAAGTGGTCCCATAAACATCTCATACAGTCGCAGCGTATCAGCACCGTACTGTTTAACAATATCATCGGGATTAACTACATTTCCCTTGGACTTTGACATTTTTTCATGATTAGTACCAAGAATCATACCTTGATTAACTAGTTTTTGGAATGGTTCTTTTGTCGGCACTACCCCTAAATCATAGAGCACCTTATGCCAAAACCGCGCATACAACAAATGGAGAACGGCGTGTTCAGCACCACCGACGTACAAATCAATTGGAAGCCAGTACTTCAATTTTTCCGGATCAGCAATCATTTTATCATTATGAGGATCAACGTATCTTAAGTAGTACCATGAACTGCCGGCCCACTGTGGCATCGTATTAGTCTCGCGCTTACCATGACGACCGTTTTTATCTGTCACGTTCACCCAGTCAGTAAGATTGGCTAACGGACTCTCTCCGGTTCCAGACGGTTGAATGTCAGCCGCTTTAGGAAGTCGTAATGGTAACTGGTCTTCTGGAACTAAGGAAGTTGTGCCATCATCCCAGTGAATTACTGGAATGGGCTCACCCCAGTAACGTTGGCGACTAAAAATCCAATCACGTAATCGATAATTAACCTTTTTATTACCAGCATGATGATCCTTTAACCATTCGATAATTTTATCGATAGCTTGTTTCTTATTCAATCCATCAAGAAAACCGGAATTAATGTGAACCCCATCGCCCGTGTAAGGTGCATCATCAACATCACCACCCTCAATCACTGGAATGATGGGCAGATTGAATTTTTTAGCAAAATCAAAATCCCGTTGGTCATGAGCGGGGACGGCCATGACTGCACCGGTTCCGTAACTTGGCAGAACGTAATCACCAATCCAAATTGGAATTCTTTTTTGGTTAACAGGATTAATTGCGTAAGCTCCGGTAAATACTCCCGATTTATCTTTGTTTAAATCAGTCCTTTCAAGATCTGATTTAGAGGCAATTTTAGCCCGGTAGTTTTCTACATCGGCCTTTTGTTCTGGTGTCATAATTTTATCTACAATCGGACTTTCTGGTGAAAGCACCAGGTAAGACACCCCATAAATAGTATCAGGACGAGTAGTAAAGACTTCGATCTTTTCATCTTCTTCATTTACATCAAATGAGATACTAGCCCCAACGGAACGGCCAATCCAATTTCGTTGCATTTGTTTAATGCTTTCAGGCCAGTCTAAATCGTCAAGATCATCTAACAAACGGTCAGCATAGGCAGTGATTTTCAAAACCCACTGTTTCATAGGTTTTCTGTAAACGTCATAACCACCACGTTCAGTTTTTCCATTAACAACCTCTTCGTTTGAAACAACGGTTCCACCCATGAAATCGGGGGCCCAATTAACCTCAATCTCATCTTCATAGGCTAATCCCATTTTGTACAACTGTTCAAAAATCCATTGGGTCCATTTATAGTAACTAGGATCCGAAGTATTGACTTCACGATCCCAATCATAGGAAAACCCAAGCGATTTAATCTGACGTCTAAAATTGTCAATGTTTTTCTTCGTAAAATCACGTGGGTTGTGACCGGTCTTTAACGCATATTGTTCTGCCGGCAGCCCAAAGGCATCCCATCCAATTGGATGAAGGACATTTTTACCCTGCATTCGCTTAAAGCGCGCCATAATATCAGTGGCAGTGTAACCTTCTGGATGACCGACATGAAGCCCCTGACCTGATGGATAAGGAAACATGTCTAGCACGTAATATTTATCTTTCTCTTGTTTATCACTGGTTTTAAAAGTTTGGTGATCATCCCAATACTTTTGCCATTTCTTTTCAATTTTTGAATGATCGTAAGCCATCAAATTCACTCCTTATTAGTTCATTAAAAATCACCATAAAAAAAGCCTATAGAAAAACAATTCTATAGGACGAGGTTCCGCGGTACCACCTAAATTTCTCATAAGAGACCCTTGATTCCATAACGCAGAAAAACGTTTAGCTTTTAATTCAGCTAAAACTTCGATGATAAGTTCAATCATTCTATTTCCAAGTTTGCATCACCCACTTGGTTTCTGAAAAATAAAATAATCTAATACTTCACCTACATGATATATTATATGATTAAATAAACTCTACCAAATTTTATCCAAAAAAACAAGTTAATCACAAACAACTGATATAATAATCAGTGAGGTGTTTCAAATGAAACTACAATCAGCATTAAATTTTAGCCATACTCTACTAAAACAAATTGTTAAACCAGGTGAAACCGTAATCGATGGAACGGCCGGACTAGGCCACGATACCCTTTATTTAGCTCAACTCGTTGGTAAAAACGGCCATGTTTTTAGCTTTGATATTCAACCGAATGCCGTTTTAGCTACCAAACAACGCTTAACGAAATATGGTGAGCAAAAACAATGTCAAGTTATTCTTGATGGGCATGAAAACGTTAAGAAATACGTTCAGAACAGTCCAATTGCGGCCGCAATTTTCAACTTAGGATACCTTCCCACTGGTGACAAAAGAATCATAACAAAACCCAAAACCACCATTAAAGCCATCAGTGATATTCTTGAATGTTTAACTCCTAACGGAATCATCATTTTAGTACTGTACTATGGTCACGCTGGCGGCAAAGAAGAAAAGGAGCAGGTTTTAAAATTTGCTAGTAGTCTCAATCAGCACAGGTACCACGTTTTAAAATATCAATTTATCAATCAAATCAATGATCCACCAATCCTAGTGGCAATTCAAAAACGAGCTAAGTAATGTTAGTTCGTTTTCTTTTGCGTGTTTTTATGGTCAAACCAGTTCACAACATACGATAAAATCACTAATAATAAAGCCAAAATAAAGATATGATGAATGGCACTGTAAAGAATCTCATGCAGTACGGGCAGAACTTTTTTGGATAAATTAACCGCCGTCTGGGGATTAATTAGTGTATTCATCATTTTTAAGTTAGTCCCTGGATGTTCACTAACCCCTTTTGCCATCGAAGTGTTCATCACAATTCCAAAGATGGAAATCATAATTGTTTGACCAAGGGTCCGACTCAGGGTATTAAACGAAGAAGCCACCCCAACGTGTTCTGGTGAAACCTCGTTTTGAACCGTAACGGTGGAAGTAGTAATGGTAATTCCAAAGCCAGTTCCTAAAACGGCTGAAAGAACAAAGAAAACCCAAAATGGCGTAGTAATCGGAAGCAGGACCATACAAATTGCTCCTAGCAAAACAAATGCCAAACTAAAGTTCATAATCTGTTGTGGCCGATACTTCAGAATCATTTTTCCCGAAATAAAAGAGCCAACCAGCCATAGAACGGAACTGGGTGTGATCGCAAAGCCCGCCATTGTGGCTTTTAATCCCAAAATTCCCTGAGTCCAATCGGGTAAATAAACCTCATATCCAAAAATAAAACCACTAATCAGAGCCGCAATTAAATTCTGGGTGACAAATGTCCGACTTTTAAACATCTGAATTGGAATTAGTGGATCAGTTGCTTTTTTCTCCTGCCGATAGAACAAAAATCCACTGATAATTGCGACCACTAAACATCCAATCACCATTATCCAATTGATTGGAGCTTCACTTAAGACTTGGAACATGTACATAACCGAAAACAAAAGAACCGCAATTAAGACGACGCCAGGTAGATCCATCTTACTTTCAATCTTGCGTTTTGGTTCGTGTAAAAATAATGCAATCAAAATAATTGTCAGAATCCCAATCGGAACATTAATGAAGAAAACCCAGTGCCAAGAAAGATTGTCAACCAAAAATCCACCTAGTAACGGTGCAACCACCGAGGCGATTCCCCACGCTGATCCATTTAAACCAACCACTTGAGCTCGTTTTTCAAAAGAATACATGTCAGCAATAATGGTAAAAGATACTGGCATAATCACTCCCGCACCGATTCCTTGAACTGCTCGCCATAAAATTAATGTTCCCATACTATTGGACATTCCTGACAACATGGAACCAATGACAAAGACCACCAAACCAAATATAAAGACCGATTTACGGCCTAATTGATCGGCTAACTTACCATAAATTGGAGTGGCAATTGAGTTTGTCAAAAGAAAAATTGAGAAAACCCAGTTCATCAACGATACCCCATGAAGATCACCAACAATCGTGGGCATTGCCGTCGAAACAATGGTTCCTTCAACTGCGCTCATGAATGTGGCAACAAATAATGCAATTGTCACAACTTTAACGTTTGTTTTACCCTTCATATTTCATCATCTTTCTGTTTGATACAATAAAAAACGACCATTGAAGGTCGTCATTTAAATCCTATTTAAAATAACTTTGTAACTCTTTTACCTTATCGGTGTGTTCCCATGGAAGATCGACATCCGTTCTTCCAAAGTGACCATAAGCAGCTGTTTGTTTATAAATTGGCCGCTTTAAATCAAGCATCTTAATAATTCCAGCCGGTCGCAAGTCGAATACTTTTCTAATGGCAGCAACTAACTTATCATCTGAAACTTTTGAAGTCCCAAACGTATTAACTGAAATTGAGACTGGTTCAGCAACCCCAATGGCATATGCCAACTGGATTTCAATCTTTTTTGCAAGTCCAGCCGCAACAATGTTTTTAGCGATATACCGTGCTGCGTAACTTGCAGAACGATCAACCTTAGTCGCATCTTTCCCAGAAAAAGCACCGCCACCATGATGAGCTGCCCCACCATATGTATCAACAATGATTTTTCTTCCAGTTAAACCGGCATCCCCAACGGGTCCACCAACCACAAACTTTCCGGTTGGATTGATTAAATACTTAGTGTTCTCATCAAGATACTTAGATGGAATCGTCGTTTTGATGACCTTCTCGATAACATCTTTTCGAATCTGCTCTTGAGTAACATCAGGATCATGTTGGGTACTTAAAACCACGGTATCAACACGCTTAGGATCATCATTTTGATCGTATTCAACCGTTACTTCCGCTTTGGCATCCGGTCTAAGATAAGGAATAGAATCATTTTTACGAAGCTTAGAAAGCTTCTGCATTAAATGATGACTCAATGAGATTGGGAGTGGCATTAACTCAGGAGTCTCACTGTCTGCATAACCAAACATAATTCCCTGATCCCCAGCACCAATCTTATCAAGTGGGTCAACGTCTCCGCCACGAGTCTCAACCGACTCATCAACTCCCTGTGCAATATCTGGTGACTGTTCATCAAGTGAAACTAACACAGCAACACTATCTGCATCAAAACCATATTTAGGATCATTATAACCAATTTCACGAATCGTATCTCTAACAACTTTTTGAATGTTAACATAAGCACTAGTTGATATTTCACCAAACACCAATACAAGTCCTGTAGTAACTGAGGTTTCACAGGCAACTCGTGCATCTGGATCTTTTTTTAAAATTGCATCCAAGATTGCATCACTAATTTGATCGGCAACTTTATCCGGATGACCTTCCGAAACTGATTCAGAAGTAAATAAACGCTTTTCTGACATTCTTATTCCCCCTATTGTTTGTGGTTACAAGGCAACTTCACTCTTCGTGAATCCTATCGGGAATCTGCTCATAACTTTATAATAATAACATATTCGCAAGTAATTAAAAAGAACACAAAATCTGCATTGAACAAATTTACATAATTGATTAACATGGATTTATTAATAAAAAAAGGACAATATTATGAAAACTTTTATTGAAAAGAATCAAACTACCGTACATGCCTTAGTTCTTACAATATTCATCATATTAAATACACTAATATGGCTTTTTGCTTCGCAAGTTGACTTACTATCAGTTCAATGGAATACCAGACTGGTGGTGCTAATCCTCTCAGAGTTTCTTTGGTCGGCATCCCTTCTACTTTTCATCATTCGTTATGATCCACGAATCAATTTATTTCTCAACGTCATCCCAGTGTTACTAGCGATTGTCACCTTGTTTCCCATCTTATTAATCATCCTGTTTATCATCCTTGGAATCACCAACATCATTGTAATGATGCCAAAATTTAAACTCGAGAATTACTATGGACTAGTTTGTTTTTCCTTTCTAAATTCAATTGCTCCGGTCATTTCTTTTTGTTATCTCGATAACAAATACCTAGAATCAAGTGTCCTCGTAAACGTTGGAATTCTATTTTGCTTATACTGTTTGTTCTTTGTTCCGTTCTTTAATCACCGACTTGAAACTAAATTAAACTTTATCTTCATTTTAATCTTTGCAGCGCTTCTGCTAGCAAATTTTCCCTTATTAAAATGTGCAATTTTAATTACTTTAGTATTAATCTCATACGGAATTCAAATCTTCAGCGAAAAAGAAACCCCAGAAAATTGTTTACTTTCATTTATAATTATTGGATTAGCAACTTTCATATAAAAATGAGGACTTCAAAATATGAAGTCCTCATTTTTATTTACTGTAAGGAAATTGCATCTAAAAATTCTTTGATTCTCGGAGAAGGATTATTAAAAAATTCGTCCTTTGATCCATCAAAAATCTTCTCCCCCTTTTCGATGAATAACATTTTATCAGCAGATAATTTAGCAAACTCAATGTTGTGAGTAATCATAATCATTGACTGTCCCTGATCAGCTAACTCTTCCAGCATTTCTAAAACTTGCGTCTCTAACTCCGGATCAAGCGCACTGGTAGGTTCATCTAATAAAATGTACTTGGGCTTGACTGCCAATGCCCGACAGATCGAGATTCGTTGTTGCATTCCTCCAGATAATTCATCGGGATAGAAATTAGCATATTTTTCAAGACCAACCCGTTTCAATAATTTTTCTGCCTGAGCTATCGCATCTTTTTTCGAAATCTTATGAACGTGGATTGGCGCAGCCGTAATGTTATCAATCACCCGTAAATTAGGAAAAAGATTCCAATTTTGAAAGACCATGCTAGTCTGTGCTCGTAATTCCTTACTTTGTTTACTGGTAATCTTATCCGCGTAGTTTAACGAAAAATTGGGAAAACTAATTACGCCTGAATCGGGATGAACCAACAAGTCCAGGGAACGTAGCAACGTTGACTTTCCAGAACCAGAAGGACCAACAATTACGGTCGTTTTTCCCTCAGGAAATTCCGTGCTAATTTTATCCAGAACGGTTTTTCCATCGTACTTTTTTACAATGTCTTCAATCTTAATCATTAGCCTTCATCCCCCTTTAAGTATCTTGAAGAACGCTTTTCGAGATAGTGTTGAAGGATCGTTAAAATACTGCACAAAATAGCGTAAAGAGCGGCTACTTCTGTGTACATAAGTAGTGGCTGATAGTTGTGCGCCGCAATTTGTTGACTAACCTGAAACATCTCTGTGATGGTAATCGTACTTGCAAGAGAGGTATCCTTAACTAATCCAATAAATTCATTAGATAGTGGAGGAAGTACGATTCGTGCTGCTTGTGGTAAAACAATGTACCACAGGGTTTGAGTGGTGCTAAAACCCAGAGTATATGCAGCATCCCATTGATCTTGGGGAACAGACATCAGAGCTGACCGAATGGTTTCCGAGGCATAAGCACCAGTATTTAACGAAAACCCAATTATTGCTGCCGTAAAGGCCGGAATTTCAAAATTAAAACCGGGAATGAAATTTTGCAGATTCGGTAAACCAAAATAAATAATGAACAACTGAACCAACAATGGAGTGGAACGAAAAGCCCACACGTATACGTCTGCAATGGCTCTAAAAATGCCCCACATAACTCTAACAAATGCATTCCCATGTGGTTTTAAAAACTTTATCAGTGCGGTAACAATCGCAAGAATTAAACCAAAAAAGAATGAAATAATTGTTAGTGGAATGGTGTATTTAATCATTGCCTCTAAGAGACTCGGTAATGATGAAATGATAATGTCCCACATAATTCTTTAAGCTCCTAACTAATATTATTTATCGGTAATATTCTCTCCGAAGTACTTCATTGATAATCGTTTCAAGGTACCATCTTTTCGAAGTTCATTAATTGCTTTGTCCATCTGTTTATTTAACTTAGCAGACTTCTTGTTCATCATTGGAGCAATTTGACTTTGTGGAATAACATTAGTTGGAACTAGTTTAGCTTGAAGGTCAGTATCTTTATGGCTTGCATACCAACTTTGCCATGCTGGTTGAGCATTTAAGGCACCAACAACACGACCTTGATCAATCATTTGCATTGAAGTATTAAAGTCTGGTGAAGTAACTGGTTTAGCATGCAGCTTTTCGGCGTTATTCCAGTTATCAGTACCAGTACCTTCAGCGACCTTCTTACCCTTAAAGTCTTGAGCATTTTTAATTGGTGAATCTTTCTTAGTAATCATGATTGCCTTTGAATAAATGTATGGAGTGGCAAACCGATACTGCTTTTTTCTAGCTGGATTAATTGCCATATTGTTAAAAATAACATCGTAAGAATTAGAATTGAGTCCCTGAATTAATGAATCCCATCCAGTTAACTTGTATTGAACCTTCATCCCCATCTTTTTAGCAACATCATTAGCCAAATCAACTTCAAAGCCGGTTAACTTACCGTTCTTATCCTTGTAAGAATACGGAGCATAAGTTCCTTCCATACCAACCGTCAAAGTCCCAGGCTTTTTAGTCTCAGATTGTTTCCCACATGCGGTAACGGTAAGAGCCAACGCGGCCACTCCTGTTAGTAAAAGTAAAGGCCATCTTTTCTTCATAATTAAAATCCCCATTCATTAAAATATATTGTGCAAAATTAACTAACTCGCTATGTTTATTTTACTCTAAAAATTTAAACAGACAAGTAACTTTTTCATGATGCTACCTCCTAAATAATCACAAAAGAACACAAAAAAGAGGACTGGATCCACCAGTCCTCTCATAATTATAATAAATTAATATCATTTATAGAGAAACCTTTGAGTGCATACCAAAAGTGTTGTCAGATTTTGTCAAATCTTTTTTACAACAACATGGTTTACACATAGTCAGTTTCCCCTCTCGTGTTCTTTAACATAAAATCATAATATTACTATTTCTTCACTGGGTCAATAGATTGATCTTCAAGATCTGGATCATCATGTTCGTCTTTTGGTAGGAGAAGATTCAAAACGATTCCAATCACAGTTGCTAAAGCCACTCCAGTAAACTGGAAACTTCCAATTTGAATATATGCATTACCAATTCCAATTACCAAGATAACCGACGCAATCATTAAATTGCGTTTCTTATCCATGTCCAATTTATTGTCAATCATCACTTTGACACCATTAGCAGCAATTGTCCCAAATAGGAGAAAACTAATTCCACCAATAACTGGGAGCGGCATTTGCATGATTAAAACATTTAACTTATTCACGAACGCAAAGATCATGGCAAAAATCGCTGCTCCGATTATGACCCAAACACTGTAAACTTTGGTAATTGCCATGACTCCAATATTTTCGCCATAACTAGTTACCGCTGGTCCACCAAGAATTCCAGCTGCAAGCGATGCGGCTCCATCCCCAGCAAGCGTGCGATTTAAACCTGGATTCTTAAAGAAATTCTTGTGAGTCATTTCTCCGAGTACCATCAAATGACCCATGTGTTCAGTCATCGTAACAAAAGCGATTGGAGCCATAATCAAGATGGCATTCCAGTCAAACTTGAAGCCTCGCTCGGTGCCAATGATATGAAACGGAGGCATTTTAAACCATGGAGCAGTGGCAATTGCGTGAATATCAACTAATCCACATGCCATTGAAATTAAATACCCACAGACAATTGCCAATAAAATCGGAATTAATCCCAAGAATCCCTTTAATTTAACGTTGAAGAAAATTGCTAAAAACAAAGTGGTCATCGCAATTCCGAAGAAAACCAAGCTATACTTTCCATGATCCATCATTGCATTTTGGGCAGCACTCCCTGCAAGTGATAGTCCAATCACCATTACGATCGGCCCCACTACCACTGGTGGTAGGATCTTATCAATCCAATCGGATCCAATAAATGAAATGATCGTAGCCACCACCACATAAACTAAGCCGACCGCAACCACTCCTTGAGAAACTCCTGAAATTCCAGTCGTTTTCATAAGTGCCATCATTGGAGTGACAAAGGCAAAACTAGATCCCATGTAAGCGGGAATTTTCCCCTTAGTAATTAAAATATGCAGTAACGTCCCAATTCCTGAAGCAAAAAGTGCAATACTTGGGCTTAAACCGACTAACAATGGAACAATTACTGTGCTGCCAAACATTGAAAACATGTGTTGTAAGGAAAGTCCGATCCATTTTAGTGGTGATGGACGGTCATGAATTCCTAATACATAGTCCTTTTTCTGAAACATTTATACTGACTTCCCTTCTCTAATAAAAAAACTGCTGTCCAAGGGACAACAGTCTTCGATTAAATAAAGTTTTACAGTATCACTTTAAAATTCGAAATCTTGCTGCCTCACTGGACACACTTAAAGATTTATTTAATTGAAATGATATATTTTTTATGATTGTTTGTCAATAAAATCTCCAAACGAAAAGGTTTATCGTTTTGGCATCACTTGTACTTTACTTATAAGCTAATTACTCTCTAACCCTACGTTTAAAACACAAGCACCTTTCAAATCACCTTTTGCGACCCTTTTCAATGCTTCATCCGCCTTTGAAAGTGGAAACTCAGTAACGTCAGGTTCGATGTGTAGCCGATCAGCTAAGGTCAAAAACTCTTCGCCATCACTTCTCGTATTACTTTCAACGCTCGTTAAGTTCTTTTCGTGAAAAATATGATCTTCGTAACTCACCTGAGGAATATCAGTCATATGAATTCCGGCTAATGCTAAAGTCCCTCCAGAAGCTAAACTTTTCAACGCGTTAGGAACAGCCTCACCGACTGGTGCAAAAATAATCGATGAATCTAGAGGAATGGGTGACATATCATAGGTGTTGTTTACTGACTTTGCCCCAAGTGATAAAGCAAATTGCTTGGCATCTTCACCTCGAGTAAAGACGTGTACGTCAATTCCCTGATCAATCGCCAATTGCGCGGTGATGTGAGCCGAACCACCAAAGCCATAAATTCCAAGCGTACCACCAGCTGGGATGTTAGCACGTTCAAAAGCACGGTACCCAATAATCCCAGCACAAAGCAGTGGAGCTGCTTGAAGTGAGTTAAACCGTTCTGGAATTCGATAAGCAAACCCCTCAGGAACGGTTGTATATTCCTCATAACCACCGTCATGATCCCATCCTGTATATTTAGAATATGGGCATAGATTTTCTCTACCAGAACGACAATACTTACATACGCCACATGTTCTCCGTAACCACGGGATTCCAATTCGATCACCAATTTTAAATCGACGAGTATGGGGTCCATTTTTAACTACTTTACCAATAATTTCGTGTCCAGGGGTTAAATTTTTTTTATGGACCGGTAAATCACCCTCAGTAACATGTAGATCCGTGTGACAAACTCCACACGTTAGCACCTTAACCAAAACTTCACCATCACCTGGTGTTGGAACATCTTTTTTAACATATTTTAAGGGAGATTTCCTTCCGTTAATCGGTCCAGGTTTAACAATTTCCCAAGCATTCATAGTTTTAGGGATCTCGATATTAACTTCTTCTGCCATTATAATTGCCTCCTCAGTGTAATCTTTACGTTCATCATATCACAAGAAAAATGAAAGTGAAGTACCCTGACTAAAACCTAATTAAAATGAGTTTGAACTTCTTCTGGTTGTTTTTTAACCAAAACTTTCCCGTTTCTAATCGAGTATAAAAGCGTTCTTCTTTCGTTAATTTCATTATAAAAATTATCTGTATCAAAGATTAAGAAACTAGCGGGTTTCCCCTTCTCAATTCCATAATGATCACTAACATGTAAAGTTTTAGCAGCGTTGGTAGTAACCAATTTATATGAATCCATAATTTGATGGTACCCCATCAATTGACTCGCTAAAATACCAACGTAAAGCGCATCCAACATGTTACCGTTTCCCATTGGATACCACGGATCTTTTACATCGTCCTCTCCAAACGAGACGTTGATTCCATGCTTTAAAAGTTCCTTGACTCTCGTTAGACCCCGTCGTTTAGGGTAAGTATCAAATCGACCACCCAAATGCATATTAACTAGTGGATTGGCTACCATGTTAATCTTTGACATCTTAAGAATTCTCATCAACTTATCGGCATATGCATCGTTATACGATCCAAGAGCCGTTGTATGACTTGCAGTCACCCGATCACTTAGTCCTGATTCATACGCCAAAGTAGCTAGAACTTCCAAATTCCTGGAATTGGGATCATCAATTTCATCGCAGTGAACGTCAACAAGTTTGCCATATTTTTCAGCTAAGTTCATCAAAAACGTTAGTGAATCACGCCCATAATATTGATTAAATTCGTAGTGGGGAATTCCACCCACGGCGTCAACTCCCATTTTGACAGCTTCTGTTAGTAAATCTTTGCCATGTGGAAATGATAGAATCCCCTCCTGTGGAAAAGCAACTAATTGGAGATCGATAAAACTAGATACCCGTTCCCTTACCTCAAGAAGTGCTTTAAGAGCGGTAAGATTGGGATCAGTAGTATCAACGTGACTTCTAACGAACTGAATTCCATGTTCAGCCTGATTCTTGAGCGTTTTAATGGCGCGCTCCTTAACGTCTTTTTCAGATAAGCTTTGTTTTCGCTCAGACCAAATTGAAATACCCTCAAATAGAGTTCCACTTTCATTAAACCGGGGTTCACCGACTGTCAGAGTCGAATCTAAATGGACATGTGAATCAATAAATGGTGGAATAATTAATTTACCATTCGCATCAACCACCTCTTCTTTAGGATCATCAATGTGATCACCAATCTCTTTAATCTTTCCATCTTTAACTAAAATGTCTTGTTTTTTTGTCGAATTCTCAATATATCCCTGTTTAATAATCATTTTATTTGTCCCGTCTTTCTAACGCCCGACCGATAACGTAGTAGAGAACAGCAATAATTGCCATTACAATAAAAGTTGCTCCGATGGTATTTTTAACAATTGCAACATTTTTCAACATTAAGTATAACAAAATTCCTAAAATCCAAAGTGCAAACGCAAACCAATTCACCCCATGGCTATACCAAAACTCTCCTTTCGGATCTCCAAATGATTCCAAACGGTAGTCACGATCATTAAGAAGAAAGTAATCTACTAGCATGATGGAGATGATTGGGCCTAAAAACATCCCAATATAATCAAGGAAGGCCGTAAAAGCAGAAAGAAAGCTTCCACTTAAAAGTGGGGTAAAGGTTAAAATCATTGCCACCACGGTGACAATCAACAACGACTGTTTTAATGTCAATTTATGATACATATTCGTTAATGCTGATCCAGCCGCCTGTAAATTAACAGCATTAGCAGTCATACTGGTTAAGACAATCACAATCATTGCAATCATTCCTAGACCCAATTTATTGGCCACTGTACTTGGATCAGAATTATTGGGATCATAGACTCCAGACGTAATGGCAATACTGATGGTAGTACATAATCCGATGGATGCAAAACTGACTGCCCCTAGTAAAGCTCCAAAAAATGGTGCACTTGTTGAAACACGCTTTTTATTAGTAAATCTAGTAAAATCAGCTCCACTGGTAACCCATGCCAAGTTAAACGCAGCCAGACTATCAATTGCTGCTCCAAACGGCATCCGATCCCTTTTGGGAACCATATAATGAGCAAGTTGGGTAAACGAAACATCTCTAAACACTACCAAGACTTCCCATATTACAAAGACTATAACTAGAATAATTCCAACTCTTTCAATAATTCTAATGGATCGTTGCCCTGATATAACACTAAGAATATGTAAAATACTCATAACCAGAATTCCAACAACTAAACCGAACGTACCACCAGACTTCCCAAAGATTGGCCAACCAAAGAATGAATTAAAAATATAGGATAATGAAGTTGCCGCAATAAAAGTATTAACCGCGGTCCAACCCATAAACATCACTAAATTGACAACCGATGGGATCATACTTCCCCGGATTCCAAATGTCGCCCGACTCAAGGTTGTCGTCGATAAACCCGTTTTATACCCCTCATATCCAATTAAACTTAGAAACAGATATGAAATAATTGAGGCAATCACCAAAGCACTAAAACCGCCCCATAAACCACAAGCGGCAATAATGCCCCCAATAAACCAAGTTCCATTATTAGCGTTTGCTCCAAACCAGTTAGCAAACATATCCCAATAGCTCATGTTACGTTCGTTCATTGGAATGGGATGAACTTCATACTTATTTTCGTTTTCCATTTTTTCCTCCCTCGAATTAAAATGATAACCAAAATTCACATTGAACCAATTATAGTAATTCGTAAAGTGATTTAAAAGCTAAATTTAGCTATGAAAATGATGATTGGATTATAAAAAAGAAGAGTGTATCATAAGTACTAGTTCAATTAAGGGGTTGATCAATGTGCTTGGGAGACGTGAAGCAAGACTTAAGCGTGAAAAGTTACGATTAAAAAAACAAAAGTTAAAGCTTAAGAAACAAAAATTAAAATTGAGAAAGTTAAAAATAAAACTTCGAAATAAACGAAAATAGGGATCACCATTTGGTGATCCCTATTTTCATCTTAATGCATCAATTATCATAATTAGCTCAGTCATCAAAAAACAGGTCTAAGTCCGGGCAGTTAATAAATTAACAACAATGAAGGATCAACAGAACCTTAATGTACCCGGACTCATCCCTGCATTATTAGTATATGTCATATCAGTGTTACTTAGCAAGAAGAAAGCTTAATTACCTGACCTCTCCCTCAATCTTTGCTGCGTGTACGGTGGAATAAGGAACGTCAACTATTTTGACAAAACTACTTTACCATCAATAATTATGTGTCAGCAACTAAAGATTAAGTTGATGATTTTTTTATTTATGCTACTTTGATATACTAAATAGGTAGTGTTTCGGGTGTCATTAAATAATAAATAATCAGTATGATTATAAAATACGTCCAAAACCGATTGACGTTAAAAGCTAATATAAGGAGTTTGTTATGGCAAAGGAAAAACAAAAAAAGAAATGGTATAAACGATTCTGGGTTTGGATCATAATTGCAATCATCATACTTGTAGTAATCTTCGTTGTTGGAAGTAACAGTGATAAAAAGAAAAGTAGTTCTGCCACATCCAGCAGTCAAACATCCCAAAAAGTAAAACTAGAGAGTTCGTCTAAAACGGCGTCGGCAATTTCAACAACTGATAGCGCAAACACTGAGAGCAATAATGCATACAATACCGCTAAAAGCTATATGGAATCTGTTCCAATGTCTAAGAAGCGTTTATATACTCAATTAACATCACAATCTGGAAATAAATTTAAACCAGAAGCGGCTCAATCGGCCGTTAATAAATTCAGTGATAAAGATTATCAAGAAAACGCGGTTAAATCAGCAAAAAACTATTCGAAAGAACAACATTTATCAGCTCAACAAGTTTACGATCAGCTAACTTCTGAAGCTGAGGGATACACCCCTGAACAAGCTAAGTATGCCATTAATAAAAACAACTTAGGTCAAGTTAACCAATAAAACATAATAAGATAAAAAGTCATTTTACGATGGCTTTTTATTTTGCCATTTTATTTATAACACGTATTTAAAGGGTGTGACCCACTTAAAAATTAAATAAACTATACACAGTAAGATCAGAGTATAAAAAAAGAACGTTGCAATAACAACGTTCTTGATTTGCTAAGATAAGCTATATAACTATGTTATACCGGAGGTGGGGTTCGAACCCACACGATCGCAATGATCACTGGATTTTGAGTCCAGCGCGTCTGCCAGTTCCGCCACTCCGGCATGCTAATGATTGCTAAAGCAGTAAAACAAAGGCGGTAACCGGATTTGAACCGGTGATGAAGGTTTTGCAGACCTCTGCCTTACCACTTGGCTATACCGCCATAAAGGCACTAAGCCTTAACAACTGCCCTTCCCTACTGGAACCAAGCAATCAAAAGGGCGGTAGGTGGGAATCGAACCCACGCGTGTCGGTACCACAAACCGATGTGTTAACCACTTCACCACTACCGCCATAACATCATAAACAGGGATAGTAGGAATTGAACCCACATCAACGGTTTTGGAGACCGGTATACTACCGTTGTACGATATCCCTATAAATAAAATGGAAGGAAGTGGATTTGAACCACCGAACCCGAAGGAGCGGATTTACGGTCCGCCGCGTTTAGCCAGACTTCGCTATCCTTCCATATAATGGCGCGGGACAGAATCGAACTGCCGACACACGGAGCTTCAATCCGTTGCTCTACCAACTGAGCTACCGAGCCATTGTCTTTTATGACATTTATAATAATAAAACTATTTAATTAATGTTGCAAGGGTTACCCACAACAAACGGTCCGTACGAGACTCGAACTCGTGATCTCCTGCGTGACAGGCAGGCGTCCTGAACCAACTAGACCAACGGACCATATGTTATGGAGGATACAGGGATCGAACCTGTGACCTCCTGCTTGTAAGGCAGATGCTCTCCCAGCTGAGCTAATCCTCCAAAATGACCCGTACGGGATTCGAACCCATGTTACTGCCGTGAAAGGGCAGTGTCTTAAACCACTTGACCAACGGGTCATACTACAAAAATATACGGAGAGTGAGGGATTCGAACCCTCGAAACAGACTTTAATCCGTTTACATCATTTCCAATGATGCTCCTTCGGCCAGCTCGGACAACTCTCCATAGTACTCCGGCAGGCGGGCTCGAACCGTCGACAACCTGATTAACAGTCAGGTGCTCTACCAACTGAGCTATGCCGGAATAATCGCGTGGCAACGTCCTACCCTTGCAGGGGGCGATCCCCCAACTACTCTTGGCGTGCTGAAGCTTAACTTCTGTGTTCGGCATGGGAACAGGTGTATCCTTCAGGCTTTCGCCACCACACTTAGAAAGAACTTCGTTCTCTCAAAACTAGATAATATCTTCTCTGCCCGATTAACTTCCACTTCTTTTTGCTTGGTTAAGTCCTCGACCGATTAGTATTAGTCCGCTTCACGTATCACTACGCTTCCACTTCTAACCTATCTACCTGATCATCTTTCAGGGGTCTTACTTCCATAAAGGAATGGGAAATCTCATCTCGAGGCGAGTTTCACACTTAGATGCTTTCAGCGTTTATCTCATCCATACATAGCTACCCAGCTGTGCGCCTGGCGGCGCAACTGGTACACCAGCGGTATGTCCATCCCGGTCCTCTCGTACTAGGGATAG
>NZ_JBWXVG010000020.1:0-4379 GCF_059901005.1 Fructilactobacillus sp. X7R9C1
ATTCGCATTCCACGGTTTCGAAGATATTATCAGAACCATCTTCTTTGATCGTCACAATAAGAACGTTCACGTTCATGGATACCGTGAAAATGGTGACATTACTACACCATTTGACATGCGTGTCTTGAACCAATTAGACCGATTCAATTTGTCTAAGGAAGTTGTTTCTGATATTCCAGAATACGCCCTTAAGGGTACTGGATTTATCCAAGAAATGAACAACATGCTCGACAAGCACGACCACTACATTAGAGAGTACGGTACTGACTTGCCAGAAGTTGAAAACTGGAAATGGGAACCACTTAAAAAACCAGCTAAGAAATAATTAATGTAACTAATTAATTAGAAAAGAGTGAACTCATATGAGTTCACTCTTTTTGTTTACATATTGAATTCAGGCGGTAGTGGGACAGTAACTTCAAGTGGTTGATGGTAAAACGGTGTCATCATTTGGACCCGCCAAGAATGAAGCAGCATGGGATGATCATGATGACCGTTCGGGTCGTATAAGGGATCGTCAATGATCGGATGACCAGTGGAAGCCAAGTGCACCCTGATTTGATGGGTTCGACCGGTCTGAAGTTGAAGGGCCACGAGGGTTTTGTCTGGATCCGTTTTTATGACCTTGTAATTTGTGATCGCTGATTTAGAATTTGGTCCGTTAATTTTGCGTTTACGCTGGTCGTAAGGATCAAAACCAATTGGCTGATTGATTACTCCCAATTGATTTTTAAAATGACCATGAACCCAGGCCAAGTAAGTTCGCTTGACTGCTTTAGTTTCAATCATTTTGACTAAGATGGGGACCACGGATGGATTCTTGCCGATGATAAGTGCACCACTGGTTTGTTGATCTAAGCGATGAACCATGTAAGCGTCGTTTTGGGGTTGAAGGTAGTTGGCAGCAAAATTAAGGGTGGATCCCATTTCGTGAGGTTGATTGGCATGGGTCTTGTCACCGCGATTCTTGTTAACAATTAAAAAGTCAGAGTTTTCGTAGACAACGTTTAGTGGTTTCGATGAATCTGATGAAACGTGTGGGAACGGGACTTTAAAATCGGTAGCAATAAACTCGAGTGTGACTCGATCATTTTGCTTAACCAGAAAGTTCATGGGCAGGTACTGACCGTTAATTAACACGCGATGATTTTTTCTTAGTGAGAAAATCAAATGCTTGGGAATTAAAAGATATTCGTGCAGATACTCCCGAACGGTTTGTTGATCAAATGATTTGGGGACGGTTAATTCATATTTCCATTTCTTCATAAAATTCCTCAAAATAAAAAACCCACTCAATAAGTGGGTAGAGATTTTGTGACTATTTGACTACTAAGACGTCTTGAGTAGCAGCACGTGTGACGTAGCTAGTGACCGAGCCAACCATCAAACGTTCAACGGCTGAAAGACCAGTAGCACCGATGATGATCAGGTCATCATGGTGATCGCTTGGAAATTCCTTGGCAATGACTTTCTTGGGATTACCAAAACGCATATGAATTGATACGTCGGTTACCCCAGCGTCAATTGCTTGTTGTTTCAAAGTTTCAAGAATCTTCTTTGTCTTGTCAGTTAACTGGTAAACAGCGTCGGCGGTAATTGCATCCCCGTAGCTACGGTTGAATTGGTTAACTTCAATTACATTTAAAATATCTAAGTGACTGTCATTTTGTTTAGCCATTGTGATTGCACGACTCATAACAGGCATTGTATCTTCAGCACCATCCACCGGTGCTAAAATCCTCTTGTAATTCTTGGCCATTTAGCTCACCTCATTTGTTTTCTTATACACTAACTATACCATGTTTTAAGAATTTACGTAACGAATTTAGCTAAAACAAAAATTGTTGGTATCAAATTGAGAAGTTCGTTATACTGAAGCTAAAAGGATGAGTAAAATGAAAAGAAAACAGACGTTAACGTGGGCGTTTATTTCACTGATATTGTTCTGGATTGTAAACATTGTTATGACGATGCCAATCATGAAATTAACGGTCAAGTCGAGTGTCAGTGGCCTAGTTCGCACGTCAGCCATTGCAGCCATTATGTATTTGATTCCGATGATTCTGGTTGCTTTTAAAAGTCGTTTAGGATATTATTTGTTGGCAGCCGTTCAGGTTATTTACACGATTGGGTTAATCGCAGCGATTATTGCGATGATTACCATTAGTCATGCAACATGGCCACTTCGAATTGCCGTCATTGTGCTGGTAATTGGTTCCATTGGTGTAAATATTTACTGGTTCATGATTGCTTATCAGGTCCGAAAGGCAACGACGAAAGAACGTGTGGCTCATTATATGAAGTTTAGAAAATAAAGTTAGGTGAATGAAATGAAAATTGATGAAAAAGAGTTTGTTGAAGCAGCTGGAAATGATGATTTTCAGAAACAGGTGTCGGAAATGTCCCTTAAAAAGTTGCAATCTGACTTAAAGGGAAACTTGAAGAAGATGACTGATTTTATCGCAAGTAATCTGAAAGAAGACAGGATTGCCAGCGCGGAAATCACCGTTTCTGATCATGACATTCAGCTGAAACTGCAGACCTCGGTCATTAATTTACCGCTAGACTACGCTAAAAACATTGCTAAAATAACGGTGGGAGACGGGATAAAATCAGTCAATGTGTACATGATCATTGCTTCTCCCAACGTCAACCGTTCTAAAATGCGAATTGATGAGTTGGCGGATTCAACTAGTTTTGAAAAGGAGCCCGATGGGACTTATTTGGCGCAGTTCGTTGACTGGACTCAGGATAAATTAGATCAGATTGCGGCTAATGAACAGGATGACGCAAGTTCTAAATAGCTTTTAATTACTAATTATGATACAATGAAGGTATGCGACGAGCCGAGCAGACTTTTTAGTCTGATTGTGGGAACCATGTTTATCTGCCGGATTGCAGATGGTTTGATTAGCAGGTGATGTGAACACCTAGTTAGTCCGTCTGACTTGTTCAGATGCCAAAAAGAGCTTCCAACAAAAGTTGGAAGCTCTTTTATTTTGCTAAATAAACGTGATCTTGGATTAAATCGAAGTTTGAATAGTGTTGATTCAGGTTCTTAATGCCCTCGTCATCGTAAAGTTGTGCGTTTTGCCAGAACTCTTTGGAGTCGGTGGCCCCGTTTCTCTCACCAATGACGATTAATTTGATATCACGATTTGACTTTCTGATTGCTTCAAGAAGTTCATTATCGATTGGAATGCCATCTGGAGACCACGACATAATTACGTAGTCAATCTGGTCCTGATACTTGTGAAATGCGTCGAGAGCTGATAACTTTTCCACGTTAGTGACGGGATGTCTGCCAGTTTCGTTCTCGTTTTGCCAATCTAAACTGTCAGTTGCGATGACGTTTGCGTGGTTATCACGGAGTCCCTTTGAGATGTAGCCGTTACCCGCCATTACTTCAAGGGCAGCATTACCATCTAAGTATTTTGCAAGATGGTAGGTAAACGATGAGGAGATGTAGGCCCACATCCCGTATTGATTTTCGAGATAATCACGAAAGTCACGCAAGTGCTTGTCAAGGTTAGAAAGATCGCCTGAAAGCCGGTTCCATTCGGAATCACCGCTACGATCATTCATGGCGTACTTGGAATTGATTTTTTGATAAATCTGGTCCTGAATGTCATCAGGAAGAATCAGCTTGGGCAAATCCTGCGGAAGTCTACCAGCCGTAAGTAATTGATTGGCTGCTAAGACGTTGTTAATTAAGTATTTAATCTCAGGATACTCCCGATACTCGTCACGATACTGTTCCATTTGATGAATGTAAGGTGGAGTCGCCTGTTTCAACTGATGACGTTTTTTGAGTTTTTTTCTGAGTTTACGTTTATCCATTTGATGTCCTTAGTAGTGTAAGTCAAGCGATTCTTGGTGATTTTTGTGGTCATCGTCTCTGTTTTGTTTACCGTGAAGGTAGCCGTTGATAAGTTGAAAAATCTCGTACCGATCGTTGTTATTAATGGCTTCGCCGTTGAAGAAGAGTTGCTTTCCAGAGATAAATAACTTGGAAAGATCGGATTCTTCATGGTCAACTCGGCCACTCAAATAGTCCATTGACACCCCAAAAAATTCAGCTAATTTTTTGACTTCAATGTAAGAAGGATTACGGATTCCACGTTCCCAATTGCCGATCTGTGAGGCGGTATTCTCATGCTCTTTGTCAGTGGGAAACATTGTGTTTAATCCGTTTGCAAGGTCAGTCAATGTGATTTTCTGACCGGTTCGTAAAGCTCTGAGTCTTTCAGGAAACATAGAATCACTCCTTAATACCATTATACTTCATAATATCATCAAAAAGCACGAGTGACTTATTTTAAAATAAAGATTTAAATGTTATTATTTAAATAGATTAAAATGAATTGAAAAGAAAGGAA
>NZ_JBWXVG010000021.1:0-4085 GCF_059901005.1 Fructilactobacillus sp. X7R9C1
TTTCTATATTCCTCTCCAGTATCTTTAGCAGTCACGTCTCTGCCACACATCGGACAATGTTCGATTTCATTGAATGATACTTGTTTAAAATACTTTTTCTTTTTAGGACCCATATAGCAAACTTTAAAAGTAGTTAAAACGTTATCCTCAACCATCATGGCAAAGTCACCACGTTCAAAAACTTTATCTTTATGACAATATGGGCAATCTTTTTGTACCTTAGTTATACTTACCATGGTTATCCCCCCCTTATTTCCTTTCAGTTAATTAATCGCATCCTCCCCAATTAGCACACTCATCACTAATCACCTGTGCTAATTTAGATAAATCATCAATTGTGCCATCAAATCCTATTTTCATTGGATAATCGTTAAGATTAACTTGCTTTGAAAAATCGGTTTTAAAAAATTCATCTAATGTTTCTAATATGTCTTTAATAACCTCTTTTGATTCCTCGTAGTCTTCGATTTCCTCTTTATCCATTTTTAAAATCCTCCTTTTTAATAAAAGTACCGTGGTCAGTCTTACCTGTACGATCTTTAATCACGTTGTAAGAATCAGTAATTAAATCCTCAATCTTCCAACCATTCTGTTGAGCGATAATTGTAATTACTACGTATATATCTCCCAGAGCATCTTTTAAGTCATCTGTATGTTTCTTGTTGTGCGCTTCAGCTAACTCGCCAGACTCTTCCATGAGCTTGATAATCTGCTTATCAGTTTTCTTATCTAGTCCATGCTTAATTGCCCATTCTCTGATTTTATCTGTTGCATTTTGCTGTTCTTCCAACTTTTGCTCTCTCCAACACAGTTGTTTCTCACGATGCCGAATACTTTCTTCTTTTTCGTAATGGATTTGGTTGCTATCTTTCATCTGTTTTCTAATTCTTTTTTTCTTCGATTTCATAATAGTCACCTCGATATTTACCTGCTTCAAATGTTTCAATCATTTTCTTAATACATTTCACAGTATCAACGTATGTGTCTTCTGGTTCTTTTGTTTCCCAAAAAATATCATCAAGTAAATTAGCGGCTAATTCTTCTGTATCATTTTGATCGCACATATATACTTTTTTAACTTTCTTATTTGAATTCATTTAATTTCCTTCCACACATTGGACAGAAAATAATAGGAATTTCAGTTTCTTCAAATTTTCCATCTTCTTGATTCATAATTCCCAAATAACTAACTTTATCTTCAAAAATTAACCTAACTTTATTTATAGTTTTATATCCGTACATACACACTCCAGCATCTTTACTGCAGTATGGGCAAATACTTTGACGAAAGTCATCACTTTCAGATGTTTCCATACCCAGTGCATTACTTAATTGAGTAATACGTTTTTGAAGCATGAAATTATCTTTTTCTAATTCTCTTTGTTTATTTTTCATACCAATCTCATGAAAGGCTTGTTCGTGTTGCGCTTTTTTACTCTGCCACATCGTCTATACCTCACTAACTTATAAACAAATCATTGGTTATTCATCCCGATTATCAACAACAGCACTCTGATTAAGTCTGCCTATTTGTGTAGTAAACAAATTCCAATAATAAGTAACATCATCTATTGAAAGAGCTTCATAACGAGGAACGTCATTGGTTTTCACACTCTTATACCAATATCCAAAAAAGTCACTAAACGATACACTTTCAAAAGCATCCTGAAACGGCATGCATTCCAATTCATCCAATAATTTATCTTTACTAACAATTCTGAATGCTGAGAGCCTTTCTATATTGGCAATTAATCTTCTATTTCTTCTAGCTCTTGACATGTATTTAACTAATTCAATATCACTTCTTAATTTTTGATAGTAATAGTCAATTAGATCATAAGAGTCCTTATTTTCTGTATGGTCGATACGGTTCTCACCAAAATTCTTGTCTGCTTTTAATTCTTGGACTGCTAGATCAAAATACTTTTGTTCATGTTTATTTTTAAAATGCAGTCTTTGTTCTGAATCATCCATTAGGTAATTTCCTCTTTTCATCTTCATAAGCACTAACCTGATCTAATACATTAGCAACTAACCAATCAATATCTCCATTGCCAAGTTCAATATCATCTAGTTGCTTGCTAAAGTCGGTATCAATACAGTCATCAAACGCATATAAGACATTATTTAAAAAGTTTCTATTAGTCAGTTGAATGTCGTTCTTTTTCATAATGAGTCCTCTTTTTAATGTCAGTAAAGTTCTATGATTGCTTCGATTTGAGCGTAAGTACCTTCCCACTGATCTGAACCTAATTCATGCCTTATGATTCTAAATCCATGACCCTTTAACTCATAGGTTTTCTTTTCTAAAAAAGCACTAGCTTCATCAAATGTTTCAAATCGTTTATTGATAATTAATTGTTCCATGCTAGTTATCCTTTTGAGCATCAATACGATATTTGAATGGATATGAATCCATTTGACGGTAATTTTCATCGTAGATAATGCGTGCATAGATAATTGAATACTCTGCTATTTTCAAATCGTTAATTTCTTCATTAAATGATTCAAGAGCTTTATCGAAGGTTTCGTAGTCATATGTGACGGTCATCTGCTGCATAGTTACATCTCTCTTTCCATAAATTGCTTAGTGCGATAGTTATAGCGAACAATGGTAACTGGTATCTGATAAAGATACTCATACATAGCAATCCTTAAACTGGCATCAGCCGTTACCTTACTGCCCTTTACATCAATTACCTTAACTACATTGTCGTTATCGTCGTAGATCACAAAATCAGGGCTATAACAACGCTTAGCGTGTCGCTTACCATTCAACTTAAACTTAGGTAAGATTTCCATACGCTCATGAACTTTAAAGTGCTTCTTTTTTCCTTTGATATGGCTGATGTAGTAGATGTATTCGACCTTGCTATCAAACTTGATACCGTCGTATTCAATCTTTTTAGCGTGATATTTATTCAGCAACAGCATCACCCTTTAAAAACTTATTGATGAAATACTGTTGCCCTTTGCCAGTTACTTTAGAAGTTTTGGTAATAGTCGTATGGTCTCCATGATCAACCGTGGTTTCTTTAACTTTGAACAAGCCTAAATTCATTGATTTTTGAGTGGGCGCATTCCAATCGGTCCCTTTTCGTTTGATTAAATAACCGTTGTTACGTAACCATTCAAACAATCTGGTTGAGCCAATATTGATGCCATTTTGCTTTAATAACTTAGCAAGCTCGCCAACTAAGATTGACGTATTACTAGTAGTTACGGCGTCAGCAAATAGTGCTTTAGGCTGCATTGCTTCAATCTGTTTAGCTTGATTAGCTGCAAGTTGTAACGCATCCCCCATGTTTTGAGGAACATCAAAACCGCCATATTGTTTAATTTGGTCTTCCATCTGGTTGAATGCGGTAATGTAATCTACTTTGTATTGAATTGCTTTCTTCCCGGTGTATCCCATAGTCAATAATGTAAATCCATCACGATTCATATAGTAGATTCTTCTTGGTCTTCCATATGAATCTGAAGATGTACCCTCATAAAACATCTCCTCAATTTTTGACACATCTTTTTTTATTAGATCTTCAATGTCTCTTAAAACATTATCAGGTCTTCTGTGAAATTCTTCTGCTACTCTTAAACTAGTAGTAACCGCATGTCTATCTCTTAAAATTACTAAATCGTTCATAATTGTTAGGCTCCTTTACTTGTGTTTAATTCTTTTAATTTATTTAGGGATGCTAGTTTCTCAGCAATACGCTTACTATCGTCTGCCGTTAATTTTTTATCAGTTGTTTGTTTCTTTGTTCTAGCCCAGTCAGGCAAATGTTCTTTTGCTTTCCCGGCGCTACGAGTGTTATTTAAATAACCGTCAATCTTGTCAGCTTTAAATAGCGTTTGTGGTCTTAGATACTTATCTCGCTTAGGATCGTCTAACCATTCTCGGGTTTGGTTATCAATTACCTTCTTGAAATCACGTAAGCTGTATCCTTCTGAAACACGAGCATTAATCAATCTTTGATCAGCTTCGTTATTTCTAAAATGCTTGTGTGCTTTCTCGTTGAGATAGTCGATTGTTTTTTGAGCTACGCGGTCGTGTTCGTCAGAACTCGACAGTGTATTTATAGATG
>NZ_JBWXVG010000022.1:0-3356 GCF_059901005.1 Fructilactobacillus sp. X7R9C1
TCCCTCAATGTGGTGGCAACCTATGAAATATCCCTTTGTTGTCTAGTATATCACTCGCAAAGGAGATATTGAATGAAATTATCAATTGATAAATATAATCATGAACAAGCAATTGAAGACGCTAAACATGTATTAGAAAGCTACGATCACTATAACAATATTCGCATCAGAGGTAAGTTAGCTGATTTATCATCTCCTTTGATGGATGACATGCCGAAAGGCAACAGTGGGATGAATGGTCAAGAGGATAAGTACATTAAGTATTCTTATGCTGATAACTATTGTGAGTTAGTCGAAGGTGTGATTAAATCCATGACTGATGAATCATATCAATTAGTATTAACTTATTCATACATCAAACCTTTAGACAGTGGTATCGCTGTTGCAATGAAGCTACACATTGGTAGAAGTCAGATGTATCGATTGAAAGAACAAGCACTACTATGTTTCGCTGAACTGTGTCCATTAGTTAAGCTACATTACTATAATTAGATGGGACAATCTTGGGACAGAACTGGGACACATTCATACACTGAACGGGTTATATTAGTAAAGTGGAATAGTTAGATATGCCACAGTTAACCCTGACCGGGTTCTATAGTTTCCCATACCAAGTCATGCCTTCAAGTGATCTATTAAACATTTTGTTACTGACCGGGTTCTATATCTTCTCCATACCAAGCCATGGTATGACTCTCTAAAATCTATGGCAACATACTACGGATAGTATGAGACAGGTTCGACTCCTGTCTATGTTATTGGTATCAATACCTGAGAGTGTTGATGCAAGGTGTAAATACAGATATCTGTCGGTGCAACTCCGACCTACACCTTTAGTAAGGTAACCCTTACTTACACTGTACTACCACACCTTTCTCACTTCCTTTGGTAACATCGAATAATCTAATCTATTGTGGTAGTAACATCGTTAAAGAATCTAGGCATACTCCTAGGTTCTTTTTTATTGGAGGAATAAAGGAATGCCACGAGTACATCGTTGTCGCTATCCTAATTGTCATAACACAATACCAATCAATACTTACTACTGTGAGCAACACAAAGAGTTTGAGCAGCCTTATCTTGACTCAAGAAAGAAGTGGGCGAACAAACCAAAGAGCTATCAACATCGATACAACTTGGTCGATCGCAATCGGTCTGAGGTCAAGCAATCACAGTACGAGTTCTACCGCACGAAAGCATGGGTTACCCTAAGGCGTCAGACGCTTGCTAGTGACCACTATACCTGTAGGTACTGTAGGGCTTTAGGGACGTTAACGTATAACTGTCGAACCGTTGACCATATTGTTCCAATTGAATTCGACAGTGATAAAAAGGATCAAAAAAGCAATCTTGCAACCATATGTCGGAAGTGTCATAAAAAGAAAACAGCATGGGAACAAAAATACTATGGAACAGGAAAAGACCATGAAATAAAAAAGGTGAACCCCATCGAAAACGTCGAGATGATTTCATTTTTAATGAAAGAATATTAAAAACACCCCCGCCCCTACTGCGAGTAAGGCAAGAGCTCACACATTGCCCTTTGCTTGTGTAAAAGTCGTTTTTGAAAATTTTTAACTAGGGGGGGTTCGGCAAAATCAAGGAGGTGGTACCTGATGGTCAGAAAATCGAATAAGCGTAGTGCTGACGGTCTTTTACCAGTTCAGCCTCCTGCTTATTTAGGTCGAATTGCTAAAAATACGTGGCGTAAAGTTGCGCGTTATTTAAAAGCAAAAGGAAACGTTAAAGAATCAGACGAAAACCTGATTGAGCAGTATGCCAGTCAGTACGAAATCTATCGAGATGCTTATAAACATATTCGTGAGAACGGTGAAGTTCAAGCGATTTTTAAAACAGTACAAAATGCAGCTGGTGAAGCGATTGGATCGGACTTCACTGGTTATAAACGAAATCCAATGACGTCGATCTATAGTGATGCACAAAAGAATCTAACCAAGATTGGTTCAGAATTAGGCTTATCGCCAAAATCACGAAGCGAATTAGAAAAGATATTGAATTCAGATGATGACGGCGACGATACAGCTAAAACAATGAGTGACTTCTTTAAATAGAAAGGTGGTGTATTAATTGCGAATTGATTTAACGAGAAAAAAGAACGTTGATGAAGTCTATCAAAGTATCGATTTTGATGATATTCGCAAACAATACACTGACCCTGCTACTACTTATGCGTTTGATGTGATGGACGGCAAATACATTGCCGGATACAAAATGAAGTTAGCTTGTTTTCGTCATTTGCGCGATTTACAACGGCAAGGAAATTCAGACTTTCCTTACTACTTTGATGTGGACAAAGAGAAAAACATTTTAAAGTTTGCTAGCATTTGTCCAAACGTCGACACTGGTCGACCGACTAAGCTGATGTCCTGGCAAGAGTTTATCTTTGGTCAACTCAAAGGATGGCGTCGAGACGACGGTACTAAAGACGGTGCAACTCGTTTTACTAAGCTAATTTTATCGGTTGGGCGTGGACAGGGTAAGACTTATCTGTGTGCAATTCTGGAATGTTACTCATTCTTATTTGAAACCCTGGGGCTATCTAACCAGGATTTTTTAATATCTTCTATTAATACTGATCAGACCATGAAGCTCTATGGGTATGTGTCTCATATGTTAGAGCAAATCGTTCAGAATCAACCGTTTAAGGGCTTTGCACTAAAGACCGGTCTATCAATTCAGTATCGAAAAATTGTGATGAAAAACAATAACAACACCATTCACACGACTTCTTTCGAATCTGGAAAGTTTGATAGTAATCACTACAAACTTGCCGTTACTGATGAAATTGGAGAAATTAAAGATGATGTTGGATTATCGAAAATAACTTCCGGACAAATTAAAGTGCCTAATTCTTTACTAGTTGAAATTAGTACGAGTTATCCTGATCCGTCAGTTCCATTTAAACGGGACCAGGATATCGTGGTCCAAGCCATGGAAGAGGATTGGAGTCGCCAAGCTGATGACCAGCTCTGTTTAATCTGGGCTCAAGATAGTAAGACCGAAACCTTTCCGGAACACGACGACTACATGCAGTGGGCGAAAAGTAATCCACTGCTTTATTTACCATCACAAAAGGAAACCTTACTAGATGGACTGGTTTCAGAACGAAATGGTAAAGTCCTGAGCGGTAAAGTCATTGATTTTCAAAATAAGAATATGAACCTCTGGTTAGAGAACTCCACTGATAGTTTTCTCAAACTTGAGGATATTGAACGCGCTGTCATTCCGGACTTTAACATTGATGGCCGAACCGTTTACGTCGGGTTCGATTACTCGATGATGAGCGATAACACGGCGTTTGGTTTTGTTTATCCATACGAGGATAAAGAGGGTAA
>NZ_JBWXVG010000023.1:0-3231 GCF_059901005.1 Fructilactobacillus sp. X7R9C1
ATCATCAATGGTTTAAACGGTTTTTGGAACTGGTTTAAAAGTATCTGGAACGGTTCACTGAATTGGATCAGTAAAATCTGGAGTAATTCGTGGAACGGTATTCTTGGTTTCTTTAGGAATACCTGGAATGGCATTATTAACTTCTTAAATGGTTTCTGGAACACCTTTAAAGCAATTTGGAATGGTTCTCTAAACTGGATTAGCAAAGTTTGGAGTGACATTTGGAATGGTATCTTTGGTTTTGGCCGTTGGATTTGGAACTCCATTACTGGATTCTTAAATGGCTTCTGGAACGGTCTTAAGAGTATGTTCAGTGGTTCATTGAATTGGATCAGTCGCGTTTGGTCTGATTCCTGGAATGCTATTTTTGGATTTGGTAAATGGATCTGGAATAACATCACTAGTTTTGTCGGTGGATTTTGGAACGGACTCAAAGGTACTTTCAGGTCTGCTGGAGATGAAGTGTCCAAGATTTGGAGTGGAACCTGGAATGGTGTTGCTCATACCTTTAGTAAAATCTGGGACGGCATCAAAGGTACGGCTCAAGACGGAGTCAATGGCATTATCAACATCTTAAACGGTGCCATTGGTGGTATTGACTCTGTAATTAGTATGTTTGGTGGTAAAAAGGACGCTTTAGGTAAGATTAAACCGGTTAAATTTGCTACTGGTACTGGAGCGCTTAGCCAACATACTTACTCTATGCTCAACGATGGTAATGACAGTCCGGAAACTGACAATAAGGAAATGGCTATCTTGCCAAACGGTAAAGCCTTTATTCCTCAAAGTCGGAACTGGACCGGCCTGCTTCCAAAAGGTACTCAGATTCTGAATGCTACTGAAACTAAGATGATTATGGCATCGCAAGGTATCCGTCATTTTGCTAGCGGTACTTTTGGTTGGATTGATAATGTGGTTGATACCACCAAGAGTATTGCCGGAAACGTTTGGGGTAGTATTAAAGGATTTGGAAAAGACCTCAAAAAAGGCTTTGACATGGCCAGTGATATTGTTGGCAATCCTGGTAAATATATCCAAGACTTAATCAAGACACCATCTTACAAAGGTGATGTTATGAATAATCTTGGTAAAGGGATGTTCGACAAGTCTAAAGACCAAGCCGTAAGTTTCTGGAATGAAACCTGGAAAGCTGTCGGTGACATCTTTGGTGATGGCGGCGGCTCTGGTTCAATGGGCGAATTTCTGAAGTATGCTGAAGAGCACTTCAACAATCGTGCTTATGAATTAGGCGGTTTTGACTGTTCTGAAATGGTTAAAGAAGCCTTAGCTCACTTCAACATTAATGCCGGACGAACGACTGTTGCTCAAGAAGCTTCTGGTAAGTTCAACAAGATTTCAAAAGGCGATGCTAAACCTGGTGACCTGGTTTACTTTGGTTCTTCTGGTGCAGACGCCCACGTTGGGATTGTTTCTAACCCTGCTAAAGGATTGATGTTTAACCAACATCCACCAAGGGGAGGCGTTTCAACGATTGCTGGTGCTGAAGCTGTTGATGGTCCAGGACGTTACTACCACGTTAAGGGACTATCTTCAGATGATAACCAGGAAAAGAACAAGAACAAAGACGACAGTGGGCTATCGAAATTCGTTCATGGGATGTTCGATAACTCAATGTTCAAATGGATTCAAAAGTACTTAGCTCCATTCGCTGATACCAATGGCGATGGTGCTGGTCCTGGCGAAGCTCCAAAAGGTGACCACAAGAACTGGTTAAAGCAAGCTGGTATCCCGGAAGACCAATTTGATATGTATAATTACATCATTAGTCATGAATCTGGTTGGAATCCTGAAGCTACTAATCCGAATGGTGGTGCTTATGGATTACCTCAATCACTACCAGGTAGCAAGATGGCTAGTGCAGGTTCTGATTGGAAAAAGAATCCAATTACCCAGTTGAAGTGGATGCAAGGTTACGTTAAGCAACGATATGGTGGTATTGGTGGGGCTTACAACTACTGGAAGACTCATCATAACTACGAAAACGGTGGCTTCATTGGCCATGAGCAAATCGCTCGTGTCGGTGAAAACAATAAGCCTGAAATGGTTATTCCTCTCGATGTTTCTAAACGGAGTCGTGCAACTGACCTATTACATCAAGTCATTGATATGATGGTTGGTAATGCACCACAAAATAGCGGTGAAGCTGGTAATGATAGCTTGAAGTCTGAATTAAAAGAAACACAATCCAAGCTATCAAGCATTGAAAACAAGTTTGACCAGCTATTAGACATGTTCGCTCAATCAATGGGCATGACGCAGCAACAGACACAAGCTATTAAAGGGATTAATGGGTACGACCCACAAAAAGCTTATCGACAACAAGCACGTGACCAAACGTTGCGTGACTATCAGATGGGAGGTGGATTCTAATGCCAATGCCACAATTGCACGTTAGTATTGACGCTTTACCTGAATTTAATCCAACTGATAAAATTAATGATTTAATCTTTCTTGGATTGAAAAGTACGCCGGCAATGAGTAATAACTACACTGAACGAGTAGCCTCTGATGGTAGTGCATTCAATTTTGCTCAATATCAAAAAAACACCATTAATGCTAATTTTGTTTTGCACTTCTCAACTTATGTTGATTATGTCGCCAAAAAGCAGCAGGTCCATAATTTGTTCATGCAAAAGAAATTGTACCGGTTGCGTACGGATGTTGACCGATTGAATGTGTTCTTTGTTCGACCAATTGGTTTCGAAATCGAACCCTATCAAGAGGGAGCGAATGATTGTGATATTACGATTCCATTTGAAAATCCGACTGGGATGAAGTTTTCTCGCTATGATTCGTTAAATCAATTGGATCTTTGGAATGATTTTCCCTTGGGCTTTGATTTACCGGCAATTGACCGAGAAGACTATCATTTCATTGATGAGTTTAGCTTCGATGTATTAAATCCAAGTGGGATGCCCATTGATCCTTATCTTGAACATCATGATTTAAAGATTCATTTAATGTGGTCTGGGACAGCAATTAGTTTAGTCAATCGTACGAATGGTAGTTCTTATTCATACGAAGGTGAGAATAATGATAACTATGAAGTTGTACTAGATGGAGTAGAAAGCTTTCGACGTGGTCAGCAGGTTAACAGTAATACTGACTTTGGTAATATCAAACTCGAACGTGGCTTTAACCACTTTGAAGTTGGCACTTGTAGCCACTTTGATATTAAATTCGAATTCCCATTTCTTTATATATGAAGGA
>NZ_JBWXVG010000024.1:0-2381 GCF_059901005.1 Fructilactobacillus sp. X7R9C1
GATTTATTAAATAATCTATTTACCTGCTCTTTTTGGGGCATAGGTATGCCCTGTTTGGAGGTGGGGGTATGCTCTTTTTGGGGCATAGGTATGCTCTCTTTAGGGCATACCCCATTGCCTAATGTGATGTATCGTTTATCAACTTGCTTGCTATCTTTTTTGTAACTAAGCTGGACCATTACAAATCCTAATTTTGCTAACTTAGTAATTGATTTAGATACTGTCTTAGGCTTTAAACCAATGCTTGCTCCAATTTTTGCATTACTCATGTAACAAGATTTAGTAACATTGAGCATGGTATAAATAACTCCAAAGACTAATTTATCGCTAGAACTTAAATCAGTTGATTCAGTTACATAATTTGGAATTTGAGTGAAATAGTTAGGCGTAACGTCATTCATGCTTGCTCTCCTTTATTAATCAAAACGGAAGAGAATCATCTGAAATATCAATCTGTTCTCCGTTGTTAGCAAATGGATCAGGGTTATTAGTTTTAGGTGCTGACTTAGGCTTAGGAAATGTAGTTGACTCTGGACCATTGTTATTGTTTCCATCATTATTATTGTTGTTTTGATTACTATTCTTTGACTCTAGTAAGGAGAAGTTTTCAACGACTACTTCGGTAATAAATACCCGTTGACCTTCCTTATTTTCATAGTTTCGAGTTTGCAAACGACCTTCAATGCCAATGAGCGAACCCTTATGCACGAAATTAGCAAGGTTTTCAGCTGATTTACGCCAAATAACACAATTAATGAAATCAGCTTCATGGTCTCCGTTTTGATTGGTAAAGCGACGATTAACTGCTAATGTAAAGGAACCAACCGCAGCTCCACTTTGCTGTGTATAACGTAAATCGACGTCTTTAGTTAAACGTCCGGTAAGAACTACTGTATTAATCATTTAATCCTCCCAAGTCTTTAGTGCTGGCTGATGTGCTGCTTCATGAATATCATTCTTTAATTCGTCAATTACCGCAAAACGCTTTTTCATGTATTTAATAACGCTTCTTGGACTTTTCTTATAATCTCCGATAGTGATAACTTGTAAATCTGATTTTGCTACTTTGATAATCTCGTAATCTTTAGTAATTCGTTTATTTTCGACCATCGTGATCCTCCGTTCCAAAATCAAAATATTTATGAGGATCAGCAATGATAGCTGATAGTCCTAATCCAATTGCAATTCCAATTACGAGCGTTAAAAGCAAGAAACATGCTTGACCTGTACTAAATACCATGACTATTTCCCCCGATTCATTGTGCGTTGAATTAATACACCCCGTGAGTTAGAATTAGAGTGTATTAAGTTTGAAATAAGTAGTTTATTTGGACCTTTTGAGTGGCAGCTCATTTGGTCTTTTTTTGTGTCTTTAGATGTCATATGAATTACCTCTTTCTTTAACATTTTTCTTTAGTTCGTCTAATTGGTCTTGCATAATTTCAAACGGATCTTTATTTCCAAATTGTTTAGCAAGATAATACTGATTCTCTACTAGTGCATTCATAACAATCATTAATTCGTTAATGCTATAAACATGAAAAGTTCTTTGCATTTTGTTATCTTTTGTAACTACTAATTTGAATATTTCGTCTTTTCCTGATTCCTTAGAATTCAAACCCATGATCAATCTCCTTATCTGTTAACTTGTCTTCAATTTCTACATATTCCTTTGCGTCAGATGGAACTATTTCCCACCAATAATGCTTTTGGTTTACTGTCACAAACCCTGTTGAGAATATAGATGTGTGACTATTTCCAGTCACCATTGGTCTAAAGTCTTCACTTACTAGAACTTTGATACCGCCGTCATTAACATTGGTTGGCCATCTATCACTTCCCCACAGAGACCAATTAACGTTATCTTCAATTGCATCTCTGATTTCTTTACTCTTTATATTTTGCAATTCACACTGTTTCGTCATGTTTTCACCTCCTTTCAATTTCGAATCACTTATAATATAGGATTACTTTTTGCTTCTTCTTTCATTGAATAATATGACTTAAGCCATTTGATATAATCACTTCTATGGAAGGAGGTGATGAAATGAAAGCAATTGTTATTAGCAGAGAGTTAAAAACTGCAAGTACAATCAACAATTTAGATTCGATCGAATATATAAATTTTCAAGGTGAAAAAGCTGTAATCAATAAACCAAACTTCTCAGACTTTTCTTTAAATGATGCTTATGGAGAAATTAAATTTATTGGTAATTCTATTTATATAATTCGACCAAATGATGTTGGGTCAATCACTTTTAGAAATTAATTTGTATAGCTCAGTTATGGTTGCAGCCATTTCTGGGCTATTATTTTTGCTATCTAATAAGAAGCACAAGTAATCGATCATTTTTAATCTAAGTTCGCTATCAGTGATTTGG
>NZ_JBWXVG010000025.1:0-2301 GCF_059901005.1 Fructilactobacillus sp. X7R9C1
CTTGTGTTTGAGCACAACCGTGAAGGTTGGGCCATCAGTATTAAAGGTAAAGCCATCCGCAGGGTATCCGTCGGATACTAATTCATATCCTTGCGCTTCTAACTTAGCGATTTCATCTTTCGTACTGTAGTTAGCCTTGCTACCAAACTTACCGTTAACGGTATCACTAGTGATAAGGGCATTGCCTTTATCCTGATCAACATAGTTAATGTGAACGACTTCATCGTTAGCATTGTAGGTAACCGTGACACTTGAATCTGGCGTGTCAGCCGTGGCAGTTTGTGAACCAACACTTGCCTTATCTGGAGTGTATCCCGTAATGGTTGGGGAAACAATTGAACCGAAGACAGCGTTCGTTGACGTCCAGTTACTGTAAGTTACCTTACCCGTTACTTCATCAAAGGTGGCCGTTCTGTTGAACGTAACCGTTTCAATGCGGTCCTCTGAAGCTTTACTACCGTCAGCGTAAACGTAGTGAACCGTTCTAGTGATGGTCTTGGTCAAGTCGGTCTTGCTAGTACCATCTGGATACTTTGGTCCAGTTGGGTTGTTTGGATCAACTGGTTGTCCTGGGTTTCCTGGATTATCCGGAGTAACTTCCTTGGTCTTGTGTTTCAAAACAACCTTGAAAGTTGGGTTATCAGTATTGAAGGTGTAACCATCACCTGGGAAGCCATCGGATACAAGTTCATATCCTTGGGCTTCTAGTTTAGCGATTTCTTCCTTCGTACTGTAGTCCGACTTAGAACCGAATTTCCCGTTCAAGCCATCAGTATGAATAACCTCGTTACCATTGTCTTGATCGATGTACTCAACTTGAGCCTTTTCATCGTTGGCATTGTAGGTAACGGTAACACTTCCGTCCGGTGTGTCAGCAGTGGCAGTTTCGGAACCAATACTTGCCTTATCAGGAGTGTATCCCGTAATGGCTGGTGAATCAATTGAGCTAAAGACCGCATTCTTAGTAGTCCAGTCGCCGTAGCTGATAACCTTGCCGGTAACTTCATCAAAAGTTGCTGTTCTTGTGAACGTGACGGTTTCAACTTTATCATCGGAAGCTTTACTACCGTCAGCATAGACATAATGCACGGTTCTGGTAATGGTCTTAGTTAGGTCATTTACACCAGTTCCGTCTGGATAATGAGGTCCGTCTGGATTGTTTGGATCCACTGGTTGTCCTGGGTTTCCTGGATTGTCCGGTGTAACAGTCTTGGTTCTGTGCTTCAAGACAACGGTAAAGGTTGGATTATCAGTATTGAAAGTAAAACCATCAGCGGGGTATCCGTCGGATACCAATTCGTAGCCCTTAGCTTCTAACTTGGCAATCTCATCTTTAGTACTGTAGTTAGCCTTGGTACCGAACTTACCGTTTAGGTCATCAAAATGAATAACATTGTTATTATCATCTTGGTCAACGTAGTTAACTAACGCCTTTTGTTCGTTGGCATTGTACGTAACAGTAACAGATCCGTCAGGTGTGTCAGCAGTGGCAGCTTCTGAACCAACACTTGCCTTATCAGGAGTGTATCCCGTAATGGCTGGTGAATCAATTGAGCTAAAGACCGCATTCTTAGTAGTCCAGTCGCCGTAGCTGATAATCTTGCCAGTAACTTGGTCGAAGGTTGCGGTTCTGTTGAACGTAACCGTTTCAACTTTATCATCAGCGGCCTTACTACCATCGGCATAAACGTAGTGGATGGTTCTCGTAATTGACTTGGTTAAATTATCTTTACTAGTTCCATCAGGATATTTTGGTCCGGTTGGGTTATTTGGATCAACTGGTTGACCTGGTTGACCAGGGTTATCTGGTGTAACCGTCTTGGTCTTATGTTTCAAAACAACGGTAAAGGTTGGATTGTCGGTATTGAAGGTATAACCATCAACAGGGTATCCGTCGGATACTAATTCGTAACCTTGAGCCTCTAACTTGGCAATTTCGTCCTTCGTAGTGTAACCAGACTTACTACCAAACTTACCAGTTAAAGCATCGCTATAAATAAGCTTGTTACCTTCGTCTTGATCGACGTAATTAACTTGTGCTTTTTCTTCGTTAGCGTTGTAAGTAACGGTTACAGATCCGTCTGGCGTGTCGGCTGTGGCAGTTTCTGAACCAACACTTGCTTTATCTGGAGTGTAGCCCGTGATTGCTGGAGAATCAACTTGTCCAAAGACAGCGTTAGTTGAAGTCCAGTTACTGTAAGTTAACTTGCCAGTTACTTCGTCAAAGGTTGCCGTTCTTGTAAACGTAACCGTTTCAACTTTGTCATCGGAAGCTTTGCTGCCATCAGCATAGACGTAGTG
>NZ_JBWXVG010000026.1:0-2108 GCF_059901005.1 Fructilactobacillus sp. X7R9C1
TGCAACCATGTGCCTACAAGCAGTTAGAGCCCGTTTAAGGGTGATAGCGTGCCTCTTGTAGAATGAACCGGCGAGTTATAGTTGCATGCAAGGTTAAGTTGAAAAAGCGGAGCCGAAGCGAAAGCGAGTCTGAATAGGGCGTTGAAGTATGTTGCCATAGACCCGAAACCAGGTGATCTATCCATGTCCAGGATGAAAGTGCGGTAATACGCACCGGAGGTCCGAACCCGTGTACGTTGAAAAGTGCTGGGATGAGGTGTGGATAGCGGTGAAATTCCAAACGAACTTGGAGATAGCTGGTTCTCTCCGAAATAGCTTTAGGGTTAGCCTCGGATTTAGAATCATGGAGGTAGAGCCACTGTTTGGACAAGGGGTCCGTCTTGGATTACTAAGTTCAGATAAACTCCGAATACCATTGATTTATATCCGGGAGTCAGACGATGAGTGATAAGATCCATCGTCGAAAGGGGAACAGCCCAGACCGCCAGTTAAGGTCCCTAAATATATGCTAAGTGGAAAAGGCAGTGGAGTTGCATAGACAACTAGGATGTTGGCTCAGAAGCAGCCACCATTTAAAGAGTGCGTAATAGCTCACTAGTCGAGTGATTCTGCGCCGAAAATTTACCGGGGCTAAGCATATTACCGAGACTGCGGACGCGACTTTGTCGCGTGATAGGAGAGCGTTCTAAGGGCAACGAAGCTAGACCGTAAGGACTAGTGGAGCGCTTAGAAGTGAGAATGCCGGTATGAGTAGCGAAAAATCAGTGAGAATCTGATTCACCGAATGACTAAGGTTTCCTGGGGAAGGCTCGTCCACCCAGGGTTAGTCGGGACCTAAGTCGAGGCCGAGAGGCGTAGACGATGGATAACAGGTTGAGATTCCTGTACTAGTTATTAACGTTTGAGTGATGGAGGAACGCAGAAGGCTAAGTTGTGCATCCTGATGGAGATGGATGTTCAAGTCGTAAGTCAGGTCAAGAGAGAAATGCTTTTGATCGAGTTGACAAGCGACGATGAGGACCGAAATTATAGTAGGGAAGCAACTGATGTCACGCTGCCGAGAAAAGCTTCTAGCGAGTTAATAACTACCCGTACCGCAAACCGACACAGGTAGTCGAGGAGAGTATCCTCAGGTGAGCGAGAGAACTCTCGTTAAGGAACTCGGCAAAATGACCCCGTAACTTCGGAAGAAGGGGTGCTGTCCTAACGGACAGCCGCAGTGAAGAGGCCCAGACGACTGTTTATCAAAAACACAGGTTTCTGCAAAATCGTAAGATGACGTATAGGGGCTGACGCCTGCCCGGTGCTGGAAGGTTAAGTGGAAGAGTTAGCTTCGGCGAAGCTCCGAAATGAAGCCCCAGTAAACGGCGGCCGTAACTATAACGGTCCTAAGGTAGCGAAATTCCTTGTCGGGTAAGTTCCGACCCGCACGAAAGGCGTAACGATCTGGGCACTGTCTCAACGAGAGACTCGGTGAAATTAAGATACCTGTGAAGAAGCAGGTTACCCGCGACAGGACGGAAAGACCCCATGGAGCTTTACTGTAGCTTGATATTGGGTGTTTGCACAGCTTGTACAGGATAGGTAGGAGCCATTGAAACCGGAGCGCTAGCTTCGGCGGAGGCGTCATTGGGATACTACCCTTGCTATGTGAACACTCTAACCCTGAGCACTCAACGTGCTCGGAGACAGTGTCTGGTTGGCAGTTTGACTGGGGCGGTCGCCTCCTAAATAGTAACGGAGGCGCCCAAAGGTTCCCTCAGAATGGTTGGAAATCATTCAAAGAGTGTAAAGGCAGAAGGGAGCTTGACTGCGAGACATACAGGTCGAGCAGGGACGAAAGTCGGGCTTAGTGATCCGGTGGTACCATATGGAAGGGCCATCGCTCAACGGATAAAAGCTACCCTGGGGATAACAGGCTTATCTCCCCCAAGAGTTCACATCGACGGGGAGGTTTGGCACCTCGATGTCGGCTCATCGCATCCTGGGGCTGTAGTTGGTCCCAAGGGTTGGGCTGTTCGCCCATTAAAGCGGTACGCGAGCTGGGTTCAGAACGTCGTGAGACAGTTCGGTCCCTATCCGTCGCGGGCGCAGGAAATTTGAGAGGA
>NZ_JBWXVG010000027.1:0-1972 GCF_059901005.1 Fructilactobacillus sp. X7R9C1
TACAATGTGATGATGTGTATGAAACATTTGAGGAAGCACAGAAGCAAATGTTAGAACAGGTTGCGCGATTAGAAGATAAGGATTATTCCATTACTTTTGAAAGTGTAGAACTGAAAAAATATGGTCCTGATGTTCGTTATTCTGCAAACATGAATCCTTATTATTATTGCTATAACATTCACGCAAAGAAAGCAGGTAATGAACTATGAAATTTTATGATAAATGGCAACGTCCTATATTTCTTCCATCATTCCCAGCATGGTTAGATAAAATCATCAAAGATAATCATTTTGACAAGATGGATAGAGATCAACTTCAAACTGCTTTAGAAAAGATTTCAGATGAAGTTAAAGATATTCCAAGCGAAAAGGATTATGTGGATCACAATTCAGATTATATTTGCTTAGGGTTGATAGTTGGATATCAACCAACATATGATAATTATTTTATTGTTTTACCTAAAGTTAATACAGATTTTGATTTTATGTTATCTAAAGGTAAATTTAGATTTTCAAGTCAAGGAAATGGATTATACATCGATAGTGTTAATCAAAAAGATTTGGTAAATTATCCTGATTCAACGCTTGATGATTATATGTTTTCACGGAAAGAATTAAACACTATTGTTCCTGCAAAATATCGTGAGTTTGCGGTTCCACAAGAGATTATTTTAAAGAGGAGTGTAGATAAAGATGACGACTAAACAAATTGAAATACCTAAAGTCCCACAATTTGTAGCAGATAGAATAGAAGACTTTCATAACAATCATGATGGACAAACAGCTAGTTTAAGACAACAGATTCTTAGTTTAAGCCAAGCTGTGAGCTCGAAGTATCCAAGTTATCTTGGCCATGCTAAATTTAAAGCTTTCGTGTGTGATAGCAACCAAAATTACAACTTGGTTTTAAAGGCAATTGTTTATGGTTACGAAGTTGAGGAAAAGAAATATGTAATTCCATTAGGTCTAAAAGATAGTGATGGGAGAATGAATTATCTATCGATAATTGGTAGTCCTTGTAATGAAAGCTTTGTGATGAATAGCTGTGGATACCAATTTACTTCTGAGCAATTAAAAGATTTGCCAAAGGCTTACCAAAAAATGGCAGTGGAGGTTGATTATGATTAAGAATCATGTAGTAGAACGATTGATTAATATTCAAGACCAATTGGATTTAAATAATTATTTACTGCGTAAATTAATAGATGAGCCTGAACATTATAGTTTTGATAAGCCTAAGCGTTACATCATTCCTATTCCAGATACTCAATGTAGCCTTGGGCAGGATTTTTTAGTGAAAATGCATAATTATTTAAATGATGAATCAAAAATAACAACAATAACAAATCGTAGAGAGTGGATATTGCATCCCGATGAAGAAGACGATACTGAGATTAGCGGCTTTGAAAATCAGTACATTTTCACTGAATCAGAATTGAAAGATTTGTCTAAGTACAATCAATCTATTGCGGAGGAAATTTAAATAACTAATCTTATTTTAAGTAATGTATCGTGGTTTTGTGCCGGAATTAGTGTCACATGCGCTGTAATCTCATGCTGGTTACTTTATCGTAATGTTAAGAAGATGGATGACGATAATTCGATGAATTTAAAGTTAGCTCAGATTGCTTATAGTTTATTTGATATAAAACGAAAGCTGGTGGATCAACAGAATGAAAAACTTAAGCGATGAACTATTATCCAACGTTGAATATGCGGTTAATGCAGACATCCCTACTATGCAAAAGCTAATGGTAATCTGTTCTGCCGTTGATAATTGGCGAATGGATAGTAAGGATGTTAAATCAATTGTGATGCCAAAGGGTACAGTGATTAACTATGAGATTAATGATGAAGATTCTTATCATGCAGTAGTGCCAACTGACAGCCCACGTAATCATGTTGATTTTACTGATGATGGTTATCAAAAGTTTATTCAATCATTGAGGCATTATTAAAACAAAAAGCCATCA
>NZ_JBWXVG010000028.1:0-1888 GCF_059901005.1 Fructilactobacillus sp. X7R9C1
TTGAGACTTATAGATAAAATAAATAACGCTAACTATTCCTTTGTGGGTTTTGAAGCAGTGGCCGATCCAACTAATCCATGGTTAGCGCGTTCAATTGTTTGTACAAGTGACGATTTATATAATTGGAATAAAATAGCTGATTTACCACAATTAGGTAGTTTGCGTGACCATAGTATTGCACGATATGAAGATTATTTTTATTTGGTAGGTACGGTAAATTTATATCGCACAAAAGACTTTCAAAATTTTGAAGAGTTGTCCACTCCGTTTTGGGAAAAACCAGAACTAGATTTCATCTGGGCTCCGGACTTTTTCCAGGATAAAAATGGTAAAAACCATATCGTTTTGACAGCTACCAAGAAAGTGCTTGGTCAAGGCGGAGTTAGAAGTGTTTTTATCTTTGATATCGATTTGAAAACCGGCAAATTTACTAGGTCTTGGCAAAAAGCCAGGATTAATTGTAATAACGATATTGATGCTTGTATTCGCTTTATTAACGGTAAGTACTATTGCTTTATGGCTTATAATCACGTTTATGTGGCTGACGACTATTTGGGTCCTTATTCTAGAATTCAAACTAATTTAGTTGTTCCACCACATGACTATGTAAAAGGCTATGAAGAAGGTCCAGAATTATTATTTACGAATGACTATCCATTGCTATTTACTGACCGCGTTAACGGTAATGGTATTCAATCATATGTGGTTAGAAAAGTTACTGATGATACTATGACAAAATATACCAATCCAGTTATTTTAAGTTGTGATAACGGGTTAACGTATATGCGTCATGGTAGTTTTATTTACAACGCTAATGAACCCGTTCAAAAAGAATATTTTCCTGATATTCGACAAGAAACGTCACTAGGAACGCAGGTGATTTGATGGACAATAATCGCTTAATTGTTAAAGGACAAGGCATTGATAGTGGCTACAAAGCTAAATTGAATTGCATTCAACGCGATACGTTCTACGTTCAATGGGAAAAGAATTCGACTTATCAAATCGAATTCACTGCTTTTGATGATGGCAGTTCAAGTTATTCATTGCTCACGCCAGAAGCTAGTTTATTTTACCGAGGGCAAGAGTTTATCATTAAACAAATTGCCCCAGATTATAACGCTGGAGTAAGTACAAAAGCGGTCGTAGCAACCCATGTTTATAGTGAGTGCCAATGGTTCCGTCAACGCGCTGTCAGAAATGGAGTATTAACATATACACCACAAAGCATCATGAGCTTTGTATTTGATAACAATAATATGGGATTTTCTTATGAAGTGATTGGTAACTTTGAAAGTAACCAGATTGAGAACTTTGGAAACGTAAGTGGTCAAGACGCCATTAGTAAAATTATTGAAGTCTGGCCAGATGCAATTATTTTTCCGGACAATCGTAAAATTAGGATTTTTCAACATGATAGCTTTGTACAAGACCTTGGCAATCGACTAGGGTATCTATACAATGCCAGCGAAATTAAGCCAACTTACGACAGCACTACGATTACTAATCAAGTTTGGTGTACTGGAAAACCAAAGGATAAACCTGAAGGTGCTGATGAAAACGCACCGACAGAGTACTATTTCGAGCCATTCCAGGTTAGTGATCAGACTAGTATTGCAAAGTGGGGAGTTCATCAATTAGCTGATATTTCTGATGAACGATTTACAGACGCTAACAGCATGCGCCAGTATGCCATGAAGCAACTGTCTTTAGAACCATCGTTGACAGTTGACATCACACTAACTACCCACGATGAACCAACTCCCGGGGATATGGTTTTAATGGAAGTTCGACCTGACGATTTAGCGACGAAGCTTGAAGTAGTTGCATACCAGTATTATCCAATGGACGTTGCGCAACCAACACAAATAACGTTAAACAATACAGC
>NZ_JBWXVG010000029.1:0-1750 GCF_059901005.1 Fructilactobacillus sp. X7R9C1
GAGAGTAAAACTCTCAAAACTAAACAAGACTTCAATAATGTAAGGTTTCCGAATTTTTCCTTAGAAAGGAGGTGATCCAGCCGCAGGTTCTCCTACGGCTACCTTGTTACGACTTCACCCTAATCATCTGTCCCACCTTAGGCGGCAGGCTCCAAAAGGTTACCTAACCGACTTTGGGTGTTACAAACTCTCATGGTGTGACGGGCGGTGTGTACAAGACCCGGGAACGTATTCACCGTGGCATGCTGATCCACGATTACTAGCGATTCCAACTTCATGCAGGCGAGTTGCAGCCTGCAATCCGAACTGAGAACGGCTTTAAGAGATTAGCTTGACCTCGCGGTTTCGCAACTCGTTGTACCGTCCATTGTAGCACGTGTGTAGCCCAGGTCATAAGGGGCATGATGATTTGACGTCATCCCCACCTTCCTCCGGTTTGTCACCGGCAGTCTCATTAGAGTGCCCAACTGAATGCTGGCAACTAATGACAAGGGTTGCGCTCGTTGCGGGACTTAACCCAACATCTCACGACACGAGCTGACGACAACCATGCACCACCTGTCATTCTGCCCCCGAAGGGGACACCTAATCTCTTAGGTTAACAGAAGATGTCAAGACCTGGTAAGGTTCTTCGCGTAGCATCGAATTAAACCACATGCTCCACCGCTTGTGCGGGTCCCCGTCAATTCCTTTGAGTTTCAACCTTGCGGTCGTACTCCCCAGGCGGAGTGCTTAATGCGTTAGCTGCGGCACTGAAGGGCGGAAACCCTCCAACACCTAGCACTCATCGTTTACGGCATGGACTACCAGGGTATCTAATCCTGTTTGCTACCCATGCTTTCGAGCCTCAGCGTCAGTTACAGACTAGACAGCCGCCTTCGCCACTGGTGTTCCTCCATATATCTACGCATTTCACCGCTACACATGGAGTTCCACTGTCCTCTTCTGCACTCAAGTTTCCCAGTTTCCGATGCACTTCTCCGGTTAAGCCGGAGGCTTTCACATCAGACTTAGAAGACCGCCTGCGCTCGCTTTACGCCCAATAAATCCGGACAACGCTTGCCACCTACGTATTACCGCGGCTGCTGGCACGTAGTTAGCCGTGACTTTCTGGTTAGATACCGTCGCGACGTGAGCAGTTACTCTCACGCCCGTTCTTCTCTAACAACAGAGTTTTACGAGCCGAAACCCTTCTTCACTCACGCGGCATTGCTCCATCAGACTTTCGTCCATTGTGGAAGATTCCCTACTGCTGCCTCCCGTAGGAGTCTGGGCCGTGTCTCAGTCCCAATGTGGCCGATTACCCTCTCAGGTCGGCTACGCATCATCGCCTTGGTGAGCCTTTATCTCACCAACTAGCTAATGCGCCGCGGATCCATCCAAAAGCGATAGCACAAAGGCCATCTTTCAAACGAAAACCATGTGGTTTTCGTTGTTATACGGTATTAGCATCTGTTTCCAGGTGTTATCCCCTTCTTCTGGGCAGGTTATCCACGTGTTACTCACCAGTTCGCCACTCGCTGCTAACTTAAATCTAGGTAATGCAAGCATCAACTATCAATAGGCGTAGCTCGTTCGACTTGCATGTATTAGGCATGCCGCCAGCGTTCGTCCTGAGCCAGGATCAAACTCTCATTTTAGAAATGAGAAATTTTACTAGCTCATTATTATTTGTTGTTATTCTTTTTCAAAAGAATTAAAAAGCGAATTGACTTCGCAAATGTTTAATTTTAAGTTCTACAACTTAAAA